>JBMOPI010000251.1:0-20285 GCA_049324975.1 Bacillota bacterium | reverse complement strand
TTTATCGATATCGGCAGGCACCATCAGCCGGTCCTTGACCTTGCCGTTAATCTGCACCACAATCTCAATTTCATCCTGTACCAGCGCCGCCGGATCAAATTCCGGCCATGGCTGTTTATGGACACTATCCTCGTAGCCTACAGCCTGCCACAGCTCTTCGGCGATGTGCGGCGCAAAGGGCGCCAGGAGCACGATCAGGTTGTTGATGGCCTCAGCCTCCACCGCGCTGTTGCGCTCCGGGTTTTTGTCCCGGTACAGGTATATGGCGTTCACCAGCTCCATAATGGCGCTGATGGCGGTATTGAAGTTAAACCGCAGGTTAATGTCTTCAGTAACCTTCTTAACGGTGAAATGGGTCACCCGGCGCATTTCCCTGTCCGCCGGCGACATAGCCTCCACCCTGCCGCCTTCGTTGAGTCCGTCAATATATGCGGCCACCAGCCGCCAGACCCGGTTTAAGAACCGGAAGGCGCCTTCCACGCCCTGGTCGCTCCATTCCAGGTCCCGCTCCGGCGGAGCGGCGAAAAGGATAAAGAGCCGGGCCGTATCGGCCCCGTATTTTTCGATAATTTCCTCTGGGCTGACCACATTACCCTTGGACTTGGACATCTTGGTTCCGTCTTTTAACACCATCCCCTGGGTCAGCAGGTTGGTGAAGGGTTCTTCAAAACCCACCAGCCCCATGTCATGCAGCACTTTAGTGAAAAAGCGGGAATACAGCAGGTGCAGGATGGCATGTTCTACCCCGCCGATATACTGTTCCACCGGCATCCAGTAGTCCACACTTTCCCGGGTAAAAGCCGCGTCCGCCGCGTGCGGGCTGCAGTAACGCAGGAAATACCAGGACGAACAGATGAAGGTATCCATGGTGTCGGTTTCCCGTTTAGCCGGCCCGCCGCACTCCGGACAGGCAGTGTTGACAAAAGATTCACACTCAGCCAGGGGTGACCGTCCGGTGGGTTTAAATTCCACATCCATGGGCAGCATCACCGGCAGGTCCCGCTCAGGAACCGGTACAGTGCCGCACTTTTCACAGTAAATTATAGGGATCGGCGCCCCCCAGTAACGCTGGCGGGAAATCAGCCAGTCCCTGAGCCGGTAAGTAACCTGGGCCTTGCCGATACCCTTGTCCGTCATATATTTGATGATATTGGCCAGGGCTTCCTCATTAGGCTGGCCGTCAAAAGGCCCGGAATTTACCATGAAGCCCTCGGCCTCATAGGCCTGCGTCAGGTTGGAGTATTTTTCGGTTATCCCCTCGGGTACGATGACCAGCTTGATGTCCAGGCCGTATTTTTTGGCAAAATCGAAGTCCCGCTGGTCATGGGCCGGCACGCCCATGACTGCGCCGGTGCCGTAATCCATCAGTACATAGTTGGCGATAAACAGCGGGATGGGTTTGCCGGTCATGGGATGCAGCACGTTGCGGCCGATATACAGTCCTTCCTTCTCAGCTTCGCTGGATGTCCGGTCAATCTCGTTCATGGTCTGCATTTTGCGCACAAAAGCCTTCACATCGGCAGCGTAATCCGTGCCGGCAGTAAGCCGCTCCACCAGGGGGTGCTCCGGCGCCAGGACCATGAAGGTAACGCCGTAAATCGTATCCGGCCTGGTAGTGAAGACAGTTATTACATCGCCGGCGCCTTCCACCCGGAAATCCACCTCAGCGCCTTCGCTGCGGCCAATCCAGTTCTCCTGCATGATTTTGACCTTGTCGGGCCAGCCTTTGAGGAGTTCTATATCATCCAGCAGCCGCTGGGCATAATCGGTGATTTTCAAAAACCACTGCTCCAGGTCTTTTTTGATTACCTCGGTGCCGCAGCGCTCGCAGCCGCCGTTAACCACCTGTTCGTTGGCCAGTACGGTGGCGCAGTCCGGACACCAGTTGACAGCCGACTTTTTCTTGTAGGCCAGTCCCTTTTTATAGAACTGCAGAAACAGCCACTCAGTCCACTTGTAATAGTCGGGCAGGCAGGTGGTGACCTCCCGGTTCCAGTCATAGCTTAACCCCAGCTGCTTCAACTGCTCCCGCATGTTGTCGATATTGCTCAAAGTCCATTTCGCGGGGTGCACACCGTGCTTGATGGCGGCGTTCTCCGCCGGCAGGCCGAAAGCGTCCCAGCCCATGGGATGCAGGACGTTGTAGCCCTGCATGGTCTTCACCCGGGCCACCACGTCACCGATGGAGTAGTTCCGGACATGTCCCATGTGCAGGTTACCGGACGGGTATGGGAACATCTCCAGAGCATAATATTTGGGCCGATCCTTTTCCCCCTCCCGTACCCTGTAAAGTTCGTTGTCAGCCCAGATTTGCTGCCACCGGGGCTCTATTTCCCTGAAATCGTACCGTTCCTTCAACGCTCATCCTCCTGTTTGTGTTATAAACATACATCGGTGCTCTCTGTGTTCTCTTTTATATTTATGCAGTTTCAATATTCGCTGCTTTTTCCAGGCCCAGGTCCTTGATGGCCAGCTCCCTGAGCTTGTATTTCTGGATCTTGCCGCTGGTGGTCATGGGGAACCCATCTACAAATTTAATGTACCGGGGGATTTTATAACGGGCAATCTTACCATGACAGAAATGCTTGATCTCATCTTCAGTAGCAGTTTCGCCTTCTTTTAAGATGATGCAGGCCAGGACTTCCTCGCCGTATTTGACGTCGGGCACGCCCACCACCTGCACATCCAGCACCTTCGGGTTGGTATAGAGGAATTCCTCGATCTCCCGGGGATAAATGTTTTCCCCGCCGCGGATGATCATGTCCTTCACCCGGCCGGTAATCTTGCAGTAACCGTTTTCATCCATAGTGGCCAGGTCGCCGGTATGCAGCCAACCTTCTTCGTCAATAGCGGCAGCGGTGGCTTCGGGCATCTTGTAATACCCCTTCATGACGTTGTAGCCGCGGGCGCAGAGCTCGCCCTGAACGCCCCGGGGCACTTCCATGCCGCTCTCCGGATCCACGATTTTCACTTCCACACCCGGTATATGCTTACCCACCGTGGTTACCCGCAGTTCGATGGGATCGTCCACCGTAGTCATGGTGATGGCCGGGGAAGCCTCCGTCTGCCCGTAAGTAATCGTAATCTCTCTGGCCCCCATGCGGTCCACCACCTGGCGCATAACCTCAATAGGACAGGGCGAACCGGCCATAATGCCGGTGCGCAGAGAGGACAGGTCGTATTTATCAAAATCCGGCAGGTCCAGCTCGGCGATAAACATGGTGGGCACCCCATGCACGGCGGTACACCGCTCTTTTTCGATAGCCTCCAGGACATGTTTCGGGTTGTAGGAAACCAGCGGCACCATAGCGGCGCCGGAAACCACGCAGGTCATAGTGCCCAGCACACAGCCGAAGCAGTGGAAAAAGGGCACCGGAATGCACAGCCGGTCCTTTTCACTAAAATTCATGCAGTCGGCAATGGCGATGGCGTTATTGATAATGTTGTAATGGGTCAGCATAACGCCCTTGGGGAACCCGGTGGTGCCGGAAGTATACTGCATGTTAATCACGTCGTCAGGGTCCAGGGACCGCTGGCGGGCATCCAGTTCCTCGTCACTGACGGTTTCCCCGAGTTTCATCAGGTCTTTCCAGTTCAGCATGCCGGGCGGCGTGTTTTCACCGATATAGATGACATTCCGCAGCAGCGGCAGCCTTTCCGACTTCAGCTTGCCCGGTTCGCAATCCTTTAATTCCGGGCACAGCTCATTGACTATATCCACATAACTCGAATCCCGCCAGCCCTCGATGAGGATCAGGGTGGTGGAATCAGACTGCTTTAAAACATACTCCAGTTCAAAAACCTTATAGTTAGTGTTAACTGTAACCATCACGGCGCCCATCTTGCCGGTGGAAAACTGGGTGATGGCCCATTCCGGGACATTGGTAGCCCAGATGGAAATGTGCTCGCCCCGCTGGATGCCCAGTTTCATAAAACCCTTGGCAGCCTGGCGGCAGACCTGGTTAAACTCTTCATAATTGTAACGCAGCCCCCGGTCAACATAGACCAGCGCGTCATTCAAAGGGAACTTCCGGGCCTGTTCATCGACAAGGTCCCCCAGGGTGGTCCTGATTATCTCCCGCTCCCGGCGGGGATTGTTGGCCGGATTCTCCGCATTTAACATGGTGCTCACTTCTCCATACTCCTTTCGGCGTCTTTTTTCAAAATAAAAAACCCTTCATCCCGTATGGGACGAAAGGCTGCTTCCGTGGTACCACCCAAATTGACAAAACCGGTTGTATGGGTTTTGCCCGCTTGAACAGGATAACGGCCTGGACCGGCCCGGGTTAATGGATTCACCCGGGCGACTCCGGAGCGAGTTCAACCTGCCCCTGCCCCGTCTCGCACCAAACGACGGTTCTCTAAGCCAGGAAAAGCCTGTTTACTACTCTCCATCACAGTCAGGATATGCAAATCATATGTATTAAATTATACGAGATAGGCTAATATTTGTCAATCACATACCCGGTGTCGATGTCCCCTTACCGCTCATTGTAAGGACGGGTTGCTTTTCTTCTCCTCACCCAAAGTGGTTGGCCCGCCGTGACCGGGCAACACCCTGCTTTGATCAGGCAGCGCCTTCAGCTTTTGCAGGGAAACTGCCATGGCTTCCGGACTGCTGCCTGGAAAGTCGGTCCGGCCCACTGACCCTTTAAAAAGGGTATCCCCCGTAAACAGGATATCACCAACCTGCATACTGACACTGCCGGCAGAGTGACCGGGGGTGGCAATAACTTCGAATGATACCCGGCCCAGCTTTAAGTGCGCCCATTCCTTTAGTGGCTCAGCCTCTGCCTTTAACTCAACCTTAGTTCCAAACATGGTAGAGAGGTTTTTCTCCGCATCGGCCAGCTTGTCAATGTCATCCGGATGAATCAAAACCCTGATTCCGGGAAATCGCCGCCTGATTTGATCTACGCCCAGAATATGATCAAAGTGACCGTGGGTCAGGATTAAATACACCGGTTGGAGTTTGTTTTTTTCCAGAGCGGCAATAATCTCATCCGGAGCCGCTGCGTCAATCAATGCGGCTTTTCCTGCACTGGCCAGGATATAGGAATTGGCAGCGCCGTTAACACCGGGAAAAGAATAAATCTCCGGGTCTGCCGCATCTCCCCGGCTAAAGCTGCACCCGCCCGCAAAGAGAAAGAGCATCACCAACAGAGCCGGCAGTATAGATTTTTTTATTTTTCTACTCACTCCTGTCATGCCCTGACCCCGTTTTTTGAGCTACAAAACATATCCGTTCTGTTTCCGCCTCCGGGGGCTCCAGCGTATCTTCGGCCAGCATCCCGGCCGGCCGGAACCCGGTGTTCTTCCGTGACATCCTCCCTCCATTGAAATAGAGGGCATCTTAAAAGATGCGGGAGGCAGTTCCTAACTTCCTCCAATGCAGGTTATCAACCTGCAAGTTGTTCTTCTGACCGGAGATCATCGTTGGAACTATAGGTGCTGTCAGACACCCTCCCGCCAGGTTTATACCTGACGGGCAGCCAGGTCTTTCAACCGGGTTTCACGGCTTACGCCGCTACTCCCTTACTCCGCCTGGCTTATGTTAAAGGTTGGGCCATGGCAATATTCCGAGCCGCATTAAGATCGGCATGGGCTGTGTACTTACAACCACAACAATAAGCTTGACCTCTGCGGTTCCTTTTCTTTATGGTCCCGCAGTTGAAGCACCGTTGGGAAGTATGTTTGGGGTCTACATCCACCACCGGTATCCCGACCGACCGGGCCTTGTACCTGATATACTCTTTTAGCTGGAAAAATGCCCAACTATGCAGGATTAACCTTATTCCTGCGTATGCCCATCTGAAGTTCTACAGAGGCAAAATTGGCGTAAATCACAGGTCCTCCTGTTTCGTGAGGGAAATCCAGCCCTGGTGCTCCTCAATCACACCATCCCTGAACAGTTTGCCCAATGCCCGTTTAAAAGCGGCTTTGCTGATGCCAAACTTTTCCCGGATCACTTCGGGCGGGGTCTCATCGGAATAAGGCATGCTGCCCTGCCGGGCACGCAGGAACTCCAGGATTTTTTCGGCGTCAACTACCCGGCCAATTTCCTTCTGCGGGCGCAGGGACAGGTTAATCCGCCCGTCCGGTCTGACATAGGTAACCCGGGCAGAAACCGTAACTCCCGGCTTTAACGGCCCGGCTGTCTCATCACGGTGAATGAACCCGACATTCTTGTCTTCCGTGATAACAAAAGCCCCGGCTTCAGTAATGTTGTAAACCTTGCCGGTAACTGTGTCCCCACGTTTAACGTCAATAGCAGGCTTCGCCGTGGCCAGTATTTTTTTGATATCAGGTTTCATTTCATCCACCCCGTTTCAGTTTATATGCAAAAAAAGGCGGCTAAAAATGCACCACCTTGGCGTCACCCCACAAATGTTCCAGATTATAAAAAGAACGTTCGGCTTCTTGAAAAACGTGGGCCACCACACTCCCGTAATCCAGCAAAACCCACCGGGCGTCCTGCATGCCCTCAATCCTGGATACCCGGATGCCTTCTTCTTTCAGCGTTTTTTCGATACTTTCGGCAATGGCTTTGACCTGGGTAGATGAGTTGCCGCTGCAGATCACAAAATAATCGCAGACCACGGAAATGTCGTGCAGGTCAAGTATTACAACATCGCGCGCCTTTTTATCCTCGGCCGCCCTGGAGATTAATGAAGCCAACTGTTGCGGAGCTGCTGTCAATACTTTATCCCCTCCTGAATATTGTCAAATGCTACCTCAATTACATTATATTCGGCGCCTTGTGCTAAGTTCCTGCCTGTTTATGCAGTTTTAAAAGAACTGCGTTCCTGGCGTCAATGCTCTGCGGATGGATATACTGTTGTTTTTCCATGACATACCGGATAGTTGAGTCAAAACATTTAAGCAGGGCAAGGTCAAGCTCCCGGCGGGCAACTTCTCTAAGCGCCTCTACCCCCGGGAAGTCCCTCCCGGGTTCAATCATATCGGCAATAAATATAATCTTGTCAAGCTGCGTCATCTCCCGTGCACCCAGGGTATGGAGCTCAATAGCCCGCAGCACTGCCCGGTCATCAACACCAAACCTGGTCCTGGCGAAAAATGCCCCTACCTTGCCATGGAGCAATTCCGGCACTGCCCGCTCCAACTCATCCACCGGCAGTCCCTGTCCTTCCGCTGTGGCCAGTAGATCCCGGGGACTTAGGCACCGGGCACAGTCATGCAAGAGCGCAGCCGCTTCGGCCTGGCGGTGATCGACACCATACACACCGGCCAGCTCCCGGGCAAACTCCACCACACCGAGAGTATGGTTATACCTTGCATCATCAGTCATTTCCCGCAGCAGTTTTAAAATCTCCACTTTTTCCATTGCCCCGCGTCTCCCCCGTTATAAAATAAAAACCTCCTGCAATGAGGAGGTTCATGAATTCTGTTACGCTTCTCCTTCCCTGGGTTTGGCTTCATTAACGGTGATGACCCTGCCGTTAAGTTCTTTGCCGTTCATTGCTTCGATCATTTTCTCAGCGTCCTCGTCATTGACCTCAACAAATCCAAAACCTCTTGACCGGCCGGTTTCCCGGTCAGTGATAATCCGGCTGCTGACCACCTCGCCGTGTTGTGAAAATGCATCGGCCAGGTCTTCCGGCTTGGTAGCCCAGGGTAGGTTTCCTACATATAAAGTGCGTACCACCTTCCCCATTCACCTCTCTTTCGTAAAATGCTGTCTCAATGCAAAAAGCACCAAGGTTCCAAAAAACCCGGGTGCCTTTTAAACAGACAGCTGTCTGGATAAATTGCGTGAAACCGGAACCTGTTAACCTGGAAACTATTTCGTTGACCCGAATCTATTAGTATTATGTTCAGAAAAAACCTTTCTATACGACAGAAGATTTGGCAATAATTATCACTTTGCATCATTATAACATGGGTCCGCCAGGCAAACAATCCGCCATCATTAATAATCTTTTGTTATACTGCAAATGCTATTGAAAAAATAAAGAACGGGAGAGCATTCAAAATGAAAATACGGGATTCCTTCTTTACCGCTTTTGTTGCAGGCGGCGCCGCCACCCTTGTGCAGATGGCCATCAGCTTTATAGGTCTACATATAGTTTTTGATCAAAAATATATTTTTCCACAGCCTCCGGCAAAAGGTATTTAACAGGCTGCCCCGCCTGTACCCGCTGCCTCAGTTCCGTGGAGGAGACAGCAATCCCCGGGATTTCAAAGGTAAAAATCTTTTTTTGAAAATCCGGCGGCAGCGTGCGAATGGCCCTCTTTAACTGCGGAAGGCTGTACCCGGGCCGGGTGGCGGCGATAAAACTGCACAATCCCATTACCTCGTCCACCCTTTTCCAGTTAAGGATCTCCACGATAGCGTCAGCGCCGGTGATGAAATAAAGTCCGGCTTCCGGGCCGTAAGAGCGCTGAAAGTCCATTAAGGTATCAACAGCATAGGACGGGCCGGGCCGGTCAACTTCCGCACGGGATATTTCAAAAAACGGGTTGCCGGCAACAGCCAGCTCCACCATGCGGTACCGGTGATCAGCGTCAGTGATGACGTGGCCTTTTTTATGGGCCGGCCGGCCGCTGGGGACAAAGACCACCTTATCCAGTTGAAACTCATGCCGGGCACATTCCGCAATCACCATGTGGCCGTAGTGGACCGGGTCAAAAGTACCGCCCATGATCCCAATGTTCATCCCCGCACCCCTTGCCGCTATTTCCTGACCTGCCCTTCACCGAAAACGATGTACTTGATTGTTGTCAACTCCTGCAGCCCCATGGGGCCGCGGGCATGCAGCTTCTGGGTGCTGATGCCGATTTCGGCGCCAAAACCGAACTGGAATCCGTCGGTGAAACGGGTGGATGCGTTAACGTATACGGCAGCGGCATCCACTTCCTGCAGGAAGCGGCGGGCCTTGCTGTAGTTTTCGGTTATAATGGCCTCAGAATGCTTAGTGCCATACTTGTATATATGATTCATGGCCTCATCGATATCTCCCACTACTTTGACGGCCAGAATAAGGTCAAGGAATTCCGCGTGATAATCGTCTTCGGTGGCCTCTTTGACCCAGGGCAGCAGAGCTTTGGTTTCGGGGCAGCCCCGCACTTCTACCTGGTACTGGTCCCGTAGGGTAGTCAAAAGGTCAGGGAGCAGTTCCCCGGCCACCTCCCGGTGCACCAACAGGGTTTCCATAGCGTTGCAGACACCGGGCCGCTGGGTCTTGGCATTAATGACGATATTTTTGGCCATGGCCAGGTCCCCGTCGTTGTCCACATAGACATGGCAGTTCCCGACTCCGGTCTCGATTACCGGCACCGTGGCATTTTTCACCACGGTCTGAATCAGGCCTGCGCCCCCCCGAGGAATCAGGACATCCAGATACTCGTTAAGCCTCAGCATAATGTTGACTGCTTCCCGGTCAGTTGTCTCTATCAGTTGAACCGCCCCTGCCGGCATACCGGCTTTCCCGGCTGCTTCGGCAATTACCCTGGTGATGGCGGCATTGGAGTTGATGGCCTCCGAACCGCCCCGGAGAAGGACGGCATTGCCTGTCTTCAGGCACAGGCCGGCAGCGTCAACAGTTACGTTGGGCCGGGCCTCGTAAATGATACCGATTACCCCCATAGGCACCCGCATTTTCCCTACCTGCAGCCCGTTAGGGCGTTTCCACATGGAAACCACTTCCCCGACCGGGTCAGGTAAAGCCGTGATGGCCTTTAACCCTTCGGCCATCTCCACAATGCGGGCTTCCGTAAGGAGCAGCCGGTCCAGCATGGCCCGGGAAAGGCCTTTTCCCCGCCCGGCGGCCATGTCCTTTTCGTTGGCGGCAAGGATTGTATCCTTCCGTTTAATCAGCGCGTCAGCCATGGCCAGGAGTGCCCCGTCCTTAACTTCCGTTGACATGAAACTTAACTGCCGGGCGGCGCTCTTAGCCTGCTGCGCCTTGGCGATAACTTCCTGTTGCACCATAACTTCTTCCCCCTATTATAGACTCACCACCAGGTTGTCCCGGTGAATGATTTCATCATAGTCTTTGTAACCCAAAATCTTTTTGATTTCGCTGGTCTTCTTACCTTTAATCCTGATAATCTCTTCCGACGGGTAGTTGACGATACCCCGGGCAATTTCCCCGCTGCCGCAGACAACGCTTACGGTATTGCCGATACCGAAACAGCCTTCCACATCCACCACACCGGATGGCAGCAGGCTCTTACCATGCTCCAGCAGGGCCCTGCCGGCGCCGCCGTCCACGATGATTCTACCCTGGACGGAAGACCCGAAAGCAATCCATTTCTTTTTGATCTGAAGCCTGTTCTCCCTGGGGAGAAATAGGGTCCCCATGGGCTCGCCGGCCACTACCCGGCGGATTACGCCGGCCTTCCGGCCGTTGGCAATAACCATGGGAAATCCGGAGTTAATGGCTATCCTCCCGGCCAGCAGTTTAGTAGCCATACCGCCGGTACCAAGCCCTGACCCGGCCCCGCCGGCAAGGCTTTCGATTTCCGGGGTGATTTCCTCAACCTCGTTGATCAGGGCGGCATCGGGATTTTCCTGCGGGTTGCCGGAATAGAGCCCATCAATGTCAGACAGGATAAGCAATAGGTCGGCATCGATGAGACAGGCCACCAACGCTGACAGTGTATCATTGTCACCCAACTTGATCTCATCGACGGCAATGGTGTCATTTTCGTTGATAACCGGGATGGCCTCATAATCCAATAAGGCGTTTAAGGCGTTGCGGGCGTTTAAAAACCTCTTCCGGTCGCTCATATCCTCCCTGGTCAGCAGGACCTGGGCCACCACCACGCCATATTCGGCAAAAAGCTTTTCATACATATGCATCAGGATGCCCTGGCCGACGGCCGCCGTGGCCTGCTTCTCCGGGATGGTGCGCGGCTTGCGGGCCAGCCCCAGTTTGCCGATACCGGCCGCCTGAGCGCCGGAAGATACCAGAACCACCTCTTTGCCCTGGTTCCGCAGGTCAGCCAGCTCCCGCACCAGCTGTTCCATCCGGTTCAGGTTCAGCTTACCGGTGGCATGGCTTAGGGTGCTGGAGCCGACCTTAACCACAATTCTGTTAACTCCGCTAAAATCTCTTCTGGTCATGGAATCACCTTTTTACGTTTTGGGATAGGATAATTATAACACAAAAACCCCCGTATCTACGAGGGCAATTTTATCTCCGGTTTTTTCGCCGGCCGGTAAAAAAGGATGATATGCCCGATGGTCTGGGCCACCGCCGCACCGGTTGCGGCAGCAATTTTTCCGGCAATGTCGTCAAGCTCATCCGGAGAATTTTTTAACACCCGCAGCTTGACCAGTTCCCGCGCCTCCAGCGCCTCATCAACCTGTTGAATCAGGTTGTCTGAAACGCCTCCCTTGCCGACCTGCACAATAGGCTCAATTTCACTGCCCATGGCCCGGAGGAACCTTTTTTGCTTACCGGTAAGCTTAATGCCGGTTTCAATCATATCATTTACCCCCTAGTTTCAATCGATTGTCGCGGATATTTTTCACCGTCGGCTACTCCACATAATCGAATTCCAGTTCCCCGATGCGCACGGTATCCCCTTCTTTGGCCCCCTGCCGCCGGAGTTCGTCTTCAATGCCCATCAGCTTGATGATGCGCTGGAAACGCTTAATCGCTTCTTCATTGTTAAAATCGGTCATGGCGTAGTGGCGCTCAATTTCTTTACCGGCCACCACAAAAACGCCGTCCTCCCGGTTAACGGTAAAGCGGGGTCCGTCAGCTACCCGTACAACCCTTTCCGCATCGGTCAGCTCCGGTGGTTCTTCAATAGTGTCGAGCATACCGGCCAGCCGGTATGCCAGCGGCTGCACCCCTTCACCAATGGCAGCCGACATGGGGAAAATCTCGTACTCCCGGCCCAGGCTTTCCCTGAGCCGTGCCAGGTTTTCTTCCGCCCCAGGCAGGTCCATCTTGTTGGCTGCAATCACCTGGGGCCTTTTCGCCAAAACCGGATTATACAAAGCCAGTTCCCTGTTGATCACTGCAAAATCATCCAGTGGGTCCCGGCCTTCAGACCCGGATATGTCCAAAACGTGCACCAGTACCCTGGTCCGCTCCACGTGCCGCAAAAAATCGTGGCCCAGACCAGCTCCTGTATGGGCGCCTTCGATAAGCCCCGGTATGTCGGCCATGACAAAGCTCCGGCCGTCATCAACCCGCACCACGCCTAAGTTTGGCGTCAGGGTGGTGAAATGGTACTCGGCGATTTTCGGCTTGGCCGCAGAAACCACCGAAATCAGGGTCGACTTGCCCACACTGGGGAAGCCGATAAGTCCCACATCCGCTAATAATTTAAGTTCCAGCGTAACCCACCGGTCCTCCCCCGGTTCGCCCTTTTCGGCAAAGCCGGGCGCCTTGTTGGCTGCGCTGGCGAAACGGGCATTGCCCCGGCCGCCCCGGCCGCCTTTGGCCATCAATTCCCGCTGGCCGTGGACAGTCATGTCGGCGATAAACTCGCCGGTCTCTGCGTCTTTGACCACAGTGCCGACCGGTACCCTGACCACCAGGTCCCCGGCGTTGGCCCCGTGCATGTTTTTGCTCTGGCCGTGCTCGCCCCGGTCAGCCTTGTAATGGCGCTGGTAGCGGAAATCCACCAGGGTCCTTAAACCCTCGTCCGCTTCAAAAATAACATTGCCGCCGCTGCCGCCGTCCCCGCCGGAAGGCCCCCCCTCCGGTACATACTTTTCCCGCCGGAAGGCGACGATGCCGTTGCCGCCGTCCCCGCCTTTAACGTATATCTTAGCCTGATCGTAAAACATCTGCTTACCACCCATCAAAAAGGTAACCACAGAGTACACAGAGCAAACAGAGTTTCTCTGTTCCTCTTTGGTTTTGTTTTAAATTTTAGGTATCTCTGCCCGTAGCTGCACCTTGCCATCCGCCGCCCATCTGCAGCGCAAACCGGCGCCCTTTTCCCGGCACAGTTCCTCCAAAGGCTCAACATGCTCCCCGGTAAAATTGTCCCGGCCGCAGACAAAACTAACAGCCAGTGTAAATCCTGCGCCTTCTTCCTTAATATCCACAAAAACCTCCCCCGGCATACAGTTGGCGCCACAGGTTTCCCTTACCGCCGCAGTAACCAGGTGATCGATTATGTCCGCCACCGCCGGACCGGTCAGTTTGCACCCGGCAAGGTTGGTAGAAATGCTCATCTGCAGCCGGACACCCCGCTTTACCGCCCGGTGGCTGTTAATTAACAGCGCCGCGGCCGCTTCCGGCAGCGCCAGGGCAGTAATCCGGCCAGCCTCCGACATCTCCCGGGAAAGCTCCTGAATATAACCAAACACCCGGTCAGTTTTATTCAACTGGATCATTCCGGATATGATCTGCAGGTGATTCATAAAGTCGTGCCGCTGCACCCGCAGCACTTCAAGCAATTCTTTCATCGTGCCCCCCGCCTTAGTAAGTGTCCCAGCCGGTAAAACCTTCTAGTTTTAATTCGCTGTTGGCGGGCATTATCCTGCAAAAACCGGAAACCTCTATTCCAGAAGTTTAATCACGACTTCTGTCACCGGCTTGAAAATGACGTTTAACATATGGGTGGGATTAAGCAGTTCTAACCGCAACACCGGAGCAAGGGTCAATACCATGCTGATGACCAGAAGCCCGGCAAAAGCGGCCGGTTCCCGCCACATCTTTTCCCGCACCAGCCAGGGCGCCTCAAAGGCGATAATCAGCCCAAAAAATATTACTAAGCCTAAAATTGTCATTTATACCTCCTACCACCTACGACCTACCACCTATTCAGGCACCGGGGTGTCGGAAATCAAACCGGTCTTACGGACATGGGCTTTGATGTCCAAGGTCCACGAAAACTTCCATTTTAACCATTAGCTTACGGCCTTGGGACATAAACTTAAAACGGCTGGAAGCCCTGGTCATTTCAAAAGACACATCTGCCTCCCCGTGATGGATTTTAATCGGAAAAATCCCGCCCTGGGCCAGGCCCGCATCCACTTAACAGGAGGTTCGGTGCCCAGTTCGAATTCCCGTAAGCGCACATCACCGCAGCGGTCAAAAATCTGCTGAAAAGTCTTTTTGTTGGCAGCTAGGCTTTTGGCCACCGGCCGGTTTTCTTTGGCATCAGTGCTGTCACCCTGGTTCAGCTTCCTCCGGCTGGGCTTAATCTTAAATTTTTTCATCAGCCACCTGAACATCGACAACGCTCCTTAGAAACTAACTCAACAACTTTTCCAGGAATTCCGCCGCAGGTTTAAAAATCGCCTCAATTCCCCTGGTGGGGTTGGGGATCTTTATATCCAGCGCGGCGGCAAAAGTCATCACCATCGCCACCAGCAGCACCCCGCCGAAGGCCGCCAGGTCCCGCCACTTTTGCTCCCGCAGCAGCCGCGGCGCCTCCATGGCAATAATGCCTAAAAAGATAAGTGACAATACCAAAATCATTGCCAAATCTCTCCTTTCTCAACTAAGGCCACTCCCCATACCCCACCCCACTGTTAATTGCCTTTACTTAATCTCAAAAGGCTTGGATACCATCCCGGTACGGCGGATGTTAGCCGTTACCTGTATACTTACATCCACGGTGGGATAAATGTCATACCATTTTTCCTCTACCTGCTTCCAATATTCCGGTTCAGCTTTATGCAATTTCTCACCAAACCCGAAGATATCTGCCCCCAGGCGCCGCTGGGCCTTATCCAACGACCTCCGGGCCAGCCTGCTGACCTCCCCGGCCACCTCCCGGTTGACCCGTTCCAATATCTCAGGTTCTGAGATATCCATAGTGCTCTCATTTTCCACCAGGTCCCCCTCGGCATCAATCTTTACGGAGAACCTGACCTCCCCCTTTTCAACCCGGGGTTTGATCTCACTCTTTGTCCTGGTCATCATAAAGGAGATTTTCTTTCCTTCCTCCCCTTGCAGTTTAACAATAATACTCCCTGCCCGGGCTTTGCCCGTCATGTAAAGAAACCCTTTGGTTTCATCGTCATTCAGCCAGCCGGCCAGCCGGTCCCGGCGAAAAACAGCCAGCCCCTGGACCTGAACTGTCCTTTGGGGTTCACCTGTTAAAACAGATGGGTCCGACCCGATGTTTTCTATGACCTTGATTACTCCGGCCTTCGGGGCTACGGCGTCCTGCCCCGGCCCCACCAGGGCTGTGGCGAAGTTGCGCATATCCACGGCATAAGACTTGGACGACTGGTTGGAAATGTTGCTGACGATACCGGTGAGTTCCTCGGCCAGGATCTGTTCTATTTCCGGCCCGCTCTTAAAAATATTTTGGGCTTCTCCGGGTGTCACCACAATCCAGGTCCTGAGCCGGGTTTCCCGGTATCGCAGGAAAAAGTCCAGGATTTCCTGAACCCCCTCACGGGCGGCCCTTTCCCCGATGACCAGCACCCGGTTGTGATAGAGCACCATGGCCCGGGGAGATCGGACGGTAATATTGCGTCCCGCCTCATAGATGGTCTCCCCAAAACCGGAGACCAACCAGCCGGGGTCTTTACCGCCGCCGCCCCAGGCTCCCTGCTGGCCGCCGCCCAACTGCCTGGCCCGGGCAACCTGGACGCTAACCCGGAACTTTTTGTTATTAGGCGCTTCAATTATATCAATGGCCGTGCCTGAGGCGATAGCCAGGTCCTCGATCTCCCGCCTGCTCCAGCAGCCAGGCAGCAGGGTCAGGACAAGGATAAGGCTAATTACGCGGAGAAATTTTCCGGACACCTCGTACCTCTCCCTTCTTTCTGACTGCGGCAATAACCAGCAGCGTCAGTGGAATCACCAGTTCAAAAACCCAGGCGTAAGGCGGAAAGGGTTTGGCCAGAAAAGTCACTAACTCCCGTGAGTTTTCAAAAAGTGTAATCGACCAGACCAATTGGACTGCACCCAGGGGCAGCACCAACGGCCGGTAATCCTTTAGCCCCAGCCACTGGGCGGTGGCCAGGGTACCGGTATGATAAAATAACGATACCTTGATAAAAACGCCCGCCACCCACAGGATCATCACGATAGCCTCCACCCGTTCGATGAACCGGGCGACACTGACATAACGGGCCAGTTCCAGGGTGGGAAAAGTGAAGTTGGCGGATATCTCCGGGCCAAAAACTGCAACCATGGCGGCAGTGGCCATGGCCAGCAGGACCCCGATAAACACCACCGCCTGCAGGCCGGCCATCAATACCTCCCGCGGTTTGTTGAGATAAGGCAGGAACATCAGCAACACCACCACCTCACCACGCCAGGAGGAGGGGGCCAGAGACCCCTTGAGCACCGGCCCCATCCCCCGCTCCAGCACCGGCCTGAGGTTTTCCGGGCGCATATCCCCGACTACCAGGCCGAGAATAATAAAAAGGCTTAAGACCGCTAACGGAAACACAAACTGGTTGGCCCTGGCGATTACCTCCAGGCCGGAGCGCACCGCATAGGCGGCGAGCAGCACTATTACCCCGTTAAATACCAGCAGCGGAGTCTCCGGCATAAAGGAGGTGACGATAAAATCCCCGAATTCCCTGATAATCACCGCATTAATATGTAAAAAGAAGAACACATATCCTAGGCCGATAAATTTCCCCGGATACCTGCCCAAAATTTCAGTGCTGTATTCAATCACAGTCCGTTCTGGGAAGCGCAGGCCGAGGGCCGCGCAGACCACCACCACCGCGCCGCCGAATAAAGTAGCCGGCACCAGCACTGAAATCCAGCCGTCCTGAGCAGCCGCCTCGGTGGTGATGGCGGGAACGAAGAGCCAGGCGGTGGCCGTCACCAGGGTAACCAGCGCAAACATCAACTGGACACTGGAAATCTTTTCGTTGTTAACCATTGCCATTCCTCCTGCCAGTTGGCTTGCCGGCGCCCCCCCCACCGCCCTGACTGCTGCCGTCCCCCTTAGTTATTCCCGGCTTCGGCGGTCTGGGCCGCAGCCCGTTTTCCTGGCGGTCCGGCTCCTTATAGCCGATGAGCCGGGGCCTGGTGAACATCTTCCACCAGGGCACCCGGACAATTACGTCCTTCAGGTCCCGCCAGCTGGTGGGCGCAATGGGCGACACGTACGGGACACCAAAAGACCACAGGGAGCAGAGGTGGATCAACAGGGCCAGCAGGGCCGCCATAATACCGAACAGTCCCAGGACCGCGGCCGCCGCCATAATGGGAAACCGCATCAGGCGGATAGCAAAGGAGCCGCTGTAGGAAGGGATGGTAAAGGATGCGATGGCCGTCAGGGCCACCACGATGACCATGGCCGGCGACACAAGCCCGGCCGTGACCGCCGCCTCCCCGATGACCAGCGCGCCGACGATACTCACCGCCTGGCCCACCGGGCGGGGCAGACGCACCCCGGCCTCCCGCAAAACCTCAAAGGTGGTCTCCATCAGCAGGGCTTCCACGAAAGCCGGAAAAGGCACCCCTTCCCGGGCCGCCGCAATGGAGATTAGAAGCGGTGTAGGCAGGAGTTCCTGGTGGTAGGTGACAATCGCCACATATAGCGCCGGCAGCAGCAGCGCTATGTTCAGGGTTACTATCCTCAGCAGCCTCAGAAATGAGGCATAAAAGTATTTCAGGTAATAGTCCTCGGTGGATTGAAGGAATTCAACAAAAGTCACCGGCGCAAGCAAAACCATCGGGGTGGTATCGGTTAAAATGGCCACCCGGCCTTCCAGCAGGGCGGCTGCCACCTTGTCCGGTCGCTCGGTATAGTTCACCATAGGAAAAAGGGAAAAAGGTGCATCCTCGATGAATTCCTCCAGGTACCCGCTTTCCAGGATGCTATCCGTATTGATCCGGCCCAGCCGGTCCCTGACTTCCTGTACCACCCTGTTGTCGGCAATGCCTTCAATCCAGGCGATGTTGATATCGGTTTTGGTCAGCAGGCCGATTTTCATGTTTTCCATCTTCAGCCGGGTGCTTTTAATCCGCCGCCTGATAAGTACAGTATTGGTGCGCAGGCTTTCCGTGAACCCCTCCCTGGGGCCGCGCACCACCGTCTCGGTCTCCGGCTCTTCCACCGACCGCTTGTCCCAGCCCTTGGTGCAGGGCATTAAGGCTTTGCCCGACCCGTCAATCAGAAAGGCGGCGTCCCCGGCCAGAATCAAGTTGACCATTTCTATCATGTCCGCGGTTTCAGCAGCCTCGCCGAAAGGCATCAGCCGCTCCTTGATGACCTTGGCGGCGTTATCCTTATTAATCTGCTCTGCGACAGGCAGATTAGGCAGGTCATACATCAGGGACTTCAGCAGGTTGTTATTCAACATCTGTTTTTCCACGAGTCCCTCGACGAAGATCACCAGCCCCTTGATCCGGGCCGGGGTGCCGATATAAAACTCCCGGAAAGATACGTCGCTGCAGTCACTGAAAATTTGCTTAAGCAACCTGATATTTTCATCAAGTTCAGCGGACAGGTAATGTACCTCCTTAACTTCCGCGCCCTGCCGGGGCCGGTGCTTGTTTACCACCAAGGACCGCAGTTTCTTCAGCATTTTTTGCCACATCACCGGAAACCCCTTTCAGTGGTGCCTCAATTATCCTCTATGTGTTTTATTTTCCCCACCTGCCGGGAGAAAATACAAAACCCGGAGATTATAATTCTCCGGGTTTTCTGTGCAGTAACCCCTCTCCCCAACGGACAATCAGGTAAGCAGTGGTTACTCCAAATATAAGGTTTTCCAGTAATACGGAGAAATTTGTTTCGATGTCCCTGGGGACCACTTTGGGACCAACAAGGCCAAAAACAAACCCGTAGATTATTATAAACATTATAGCGTTAGAGACAAGAACCCCTTTTAGCCACCAGTAATCCCTGCCTGTCCACCGGAGCAGGTATACTGTTACGATACCTAAAAATGCCGCCGTAAACTCCCAGACTATGCCCCCGAGAATTAATCCCCACAAGTTATCAGTTAAATTTTTCAGCAGGTAAATACCGCCGGACAACTGAAAGGCATAGTATTTGGCAAACCCCAACTGAAACGAAATATAGTTAACAATCAGCTGGGGAACTGTAGCTGCCACGCCTGTAACCGCCCCTAATGCAATGCTGTCACGTATTAACACAAATTATCCCCTCCATAAAAAACAAAAAAGTAGTGAGGTTATTATCCCCACTACTTTTTATTGCTATCCGGTCTTTTGTTTTACATTACAGCTTGGCTGTAAACACTGACCTGTTTTTTGTCCCTGCCCTTGCGTTCGTACTTAACTACGCCGTCAATCAGGGCAAAAAGGGTATCGTCTTTACCGACGCCCACGTTATTGCCGGGGTGAATCTTGGTGCCCCGCTGGCGTACCAGGATGTTACCGGCCAGCACAACCTGACCGTCGTGCCGCTTCACGCCGAGGCGCTTGGCTTCGGAGTCACGGCCGTTCCGGGAGCTGCCGACCCCTTTTTTATGGGCAAATAATTGCAGATTGATTTTCAAAAACATGAGGTCCACCTCCTTAAACTTACACACCGTTTATTTCACGCGTACATACTTCGGATATGTCTCCTGCAGGTTCTGGCAGCCCAAAACCATGGTTTCGATGACCGCTTCGGCTTTCAGATACTGTTCCGGCGCCATTTCTGCCGGCAGCCGGCAGGTCAGCCGGCCGGCCGCTTCATCGATGTCATAATCAATACCAATTTTCACATGATGATGAAGTCCCAACAGCACCGACTGGGCCAGCATGGACACCGCAGCACAGACCAGGTCCTCGCCATGGGGCGCAGACCGGGCATGCCCTTCTACGCTAAATCCTCTGATTTTTCCGGCCTCACGGTCTATGGAAAGCACAATCATCAAACTCAATCCTAGGCCTGAATTTTTTCTACCACAACTTTGGTATAAGGCTGACGGTGACCGGTCTTGCGCCGGTAATTTTTCTTGGGCTTATACTTGAATACGATAATCTTTTTGCCCTTGCCCTGGCCGATAACTTTGAGCACGGCCTTGGCTCCGTCCACCAGCGGGGCGCCTACTTTGAGGTCCCCTTCCTTACCAACGGCCAGCACCTCGCTGATTTCAACGGTGTCACCTTCGTTAGCATTGAGCTTTTCAACGAAAATCACATCCCCTTCCTTCACGCGGTACTGTTTGCCTCCGGTTGCAATAATGGCGTACATGGATACACCTCCCTGTCGCAGACTCGCCGTACGGGCACGCTTTAAGCGTTTGTGGGGCAGGCCCCGCCCTTGCCGTGCGGTTTCGGCAAAGTCAGCAGACTGTGCCTACAGTACAACATTGTATAGGAAGTCGGGAGGATTGTCAAGCAAGAAAGGGTCAAGGCGTTGAAAACGCTGTTCGGAATTCCGCGTCTACTCGTGCTAAGTCCGGTCTC
>JBMOPI010000250.1:0-2889 GCA_049324975.1 Bacillota bacterium | reverse complement strand
TAAACGGTGATCATGGGGATTATACAGGGGCTGACGAAGGAAAGCAGGCCCGCCAGAAATGCGATTTGGTATAGGGAGTCCATAAAGTCACCTCATTATTTTGGCAAATCCCATTTGAACTCCCGAACCGCCACACCGGCCAGGTTGCGTAGTTCCAGGGTGATACCCTTCGTTCCGGAGCCGATTAAATCATCCGCTTTTATCCTCAGCACACCCGACCGGTGGTGGGAGGCGTCACTGCCTGAATCCCAGGTAAAGCCCTTATCTGAAGAGCCTCCGTCACTGGTCCTAATAACAGCGTTTTTCGTCACATCATAATTTTCCAGGGGGACGGAATGGGTATTGAGGGCGATTTCAAAAGCCACTTCCCCTTCCGGAGCCCGTCCGGCCGCATTAAGCAGTACAACATCAACAGTCACCCCGCCCCCGTCACTGCGCCGGATGAAACTTTCTGCCGAAGCGCCCTCCTGCGCGAAATTCAATTTAGCCTGCCGGGCCTTAATTTCCGATACTGAATGCCATACCCACCCGCCCAGTACAACTAATGCCACGGCCAAAGTCCCAGCGATAACTTTGTTTTTCATCTAATCCACCCGCTTTTCGTTTATTTGAACCGCCAATTACTACTCACATTAATACTATCTTGTGTAGTACATCTGTAAATAATTATACTTTTAATGAAAAAAACAGTCAACTATTTTAATGTTTTAACATTTACTATAACAGAAGAACTTTGTACCAACCGCCGGAAAAAAATATTCCCGTGTCACCATATCGGACTCAATAACATATGATAATGTAGACTATAAGCGCATGGAAGGGAGCTGGTGCAATATCTAAGGATATCTGCTTCCATAAACATATTTTGCCATTTAAACTAAATCGGGAGGGATCTAATTATGGCCGATATCGACGGCAAGATTGAAAAGGAGGTTGTGACCACAGTTAAACCCGCTTACCGGGAAATCATAACCAAAGCCGTTTGCGGCAGCGGCAAGCAAGATTTTACTTACACCGAATACCTTCAGGTGCCTGCGGAACGGCTTCCGTCCAGTATCCTTGGTTCATCCGTAACCAGGCTGAAACTGACCGAACCACTGGTTACCGAGATTACCGGTGACGGAAAAAGAAATGTCCGCGTCAGCGGCACTTTTGACATCAACATCTGGTATTCTTACAACAACGATCAGGCCACCGATGTTGCCAAAGAAACTGTTAAATTCACAGAAGCCATCGCCATTACGGAAATCAGCGAAGGCATTGTAGGCCCCGTTGACGCCCGTGCTGTACTGACCAAAGCCCCCTACTGCCTGAAAACCGTAGTTGCCGACGGCAACCGGCTGAAGGTGGACGTGGAACTGGGCATGTACGCCGAAATTATCGGTGAAACAAAAGTTTTTGTGCAGGTTTACGAAACCTCCGAATAAAACGCCCTTAACTTCCGGCGATACAGAAAGGGAGGATTGATATATGAATGCGGTAAACCTCCGGGAAGTTATCACCAAAGCTGTATGCGGCAGAGGGGAACAGGGTTACCGGCGCACCATTGAAATCCCGGTCCCCTGCAAGCGTGCGCCGATCCAGATCCTGGGCAATTACATCACTAATTCCCGGCTGGAAGAATCTTCGGTAATAGAAGGATATGGAGGCGCCAAACTGGTTCAGGTAAAAGGGGCATACGACATTCATGTGTGGTATGCCTGTGAACATGAAACTTATTGTGAAAAAACCACTGTCAACTACGTTGAGCTGATACCGATCAAGACATATGGAGGGGAAAGCATCATTAATCCGCGGTCCCACGCGGAAATTGTCCGGCGGCCGGTCTGTCGCAAGGTTTACGCCCAGGACAGCGGCGGTATAACCTACATCAAGATTGAAGTGGAACAGGAATTCCAGGCCGAAATTATCGGCGAAACAAAGCTTAAGATAGCTTCCGTGCCCGGTGTAAAAGCCAATATCCAAACCGTGCGCGGCATTGAACTGGTACCGCCTGATTGTGACGGCCGCTGCGCTAACCCTTATGATGATTATTACCCAGACCTGAAATGTGAGGAAGACCTGCCGGAAGAGGAAGAAGATGAAGAGGAAGAAGATAAAACCTGCTGATATGACAGCGTCCGTATGACTCGCATGGGTCCGGCGCTTTTTTTTTTTGCCTGCAAAACATTAGCACTATTGCCCCGCTTTTCATAAAATGTATTACGGTGTCAATCACGCAACGGAAAAGAGGAGATAGTACATGCCGGACCCCTGCTCCGTCGTTTTGCTCAAAGTCGACTTAATGGGCTACCATTTTGGTCTTTCCGACGCTCTGGCGGACCAAATGGGGCTTAAGACCGACCAGGAAGTTGAAGTCAGATACGGCAATAAAATTTGGACCGGTAAAGTCCTTGTCATCCGCAACCTGCCGCCCGGCAATGAAAACAAGCTTTTTTTCAATCCAACGGTTATCTCCGGACCTGTCTCTCCGGACAATACCGGTATTTCCCTGCATTTTATTTCGAAGGGGGTGTTCCGGCTGGGTCCGGTGCTGGGCATCCTCGCTCACCGGACAGGTAAACAGGCCAGATTATTTGGCGAACAAACATCTTTTTTAAAAAAACTTATCCGCACCGGCCGTACTATGAACATGCTTGTTTACGTTTTCTCCCCGGGGGATGTCTACTGGGAGCCGGGTGTGGTCTGCGGCTACACCCTTAATGGGACAGGGGAAGAAAAAACATGGCAGCAGGCGGTTTATCCCTTCCCCGACGTTATTTATGACCGGGGGCTTTTCCCGTCCGGCGAACAGCGCCGGGCGGCAGCGGAGTTTAGAAAAAGGATGCGGGCGCAAGCTGCCGGCAGATACTTTAACCCGGCTTTTTTCGGCAAATGGAAAACCCACCG
>JBMOPI010000249.1:0-2923 GCA_049324975.1 Bacillota bacterium | reverse complement strand
ATTTGTTCATCTGTAAGCTGACCGGTAAGATAGTAGGAGGTCAGGCACCGGGCGTAGGCCGGATAGTTTTCGTCGCTTATAATATCCACCCGGCCTGTCCGGTCTAAGCTGCGGATGGCTTCCGCAGCAAAAATCCCGGCCGCGCTGTTACCGATAATCACATAGCGCATACTGCCACCCCCAGACTATATGCCGAGAGCTTTGCGTTTGGTCTTGATATGCTCAATGAGTCCGTGGGCTGCCTTGATAGGATCGGTCTCGACACAGAACCTGCCGCCCAGGAGGTTTTCGGCAGTTTCCCCGGTCAGGATTTCCGTAACTTTTTTCCCGCCCAGGACCTGGGGGATGACGCCCAGGTGGGTCAGTACACCGAGGGAAACAGCCCAGGTGCCGATACTGAGGGCTTTTTCATGCTGGTGCTCAGGCGCGGACGCCGCTACAGGCAGGTCTTTGATGGATACCTTAAGATATCCGGCCAGGGCCGTTAACAGGTCAGCGATCCGGGAGTTGTCCACACAGCTGCCCATATGCAGCACGGGCGGCAGCGGGGCATTCAGCCCGGCGGCGTTACCGACTGCGGTCAGCACCGCTTTCAGGGTATCACCGGCAAACCTGTCCGTGGCTTCCGGTGTCATCAGGCCCGCTTTGGCCAGGGCTTGGGCCGAGCAGCCGGTAGTTACCACCAGCACGTTATTCTTAATTAATTCTTTGACCATATTGACATGGAATGAATCATGGACCACTTTGACGTTATTGCAGCCCACAGTGCCAACCGCGCCCAGGATATTGCCGTTGGCGATATTGTCCACCAGCGGCTTCAGGGGGTTTTCGGCATCCAGTTTGGCCAGGGCGTCGACGATGGCCTCCACGCTGAAACCGGCCAGCATTTTTGTTTTAACATCCGGGATGTCCACCCGGCTCTTGTCCCGGCGGTTGTAATTGTCAATCGCTTTACGGACAATTTCTTCCGCCTTTTTGTCTGCTTCTTTCAGTGAAAATTCCACATGCTCGGCGCCGGGCATCTTGACGATAGGCATTGTGGTGAAGATTTTGGTGTGGTAGCAGGCGGCGACCCTGGATAGTGACGGCATGATGCACTGGACATCAACCACCATGGCATCCACGGCCCCGGTAATGATGGCCAGTTCCTGGGCCAGGAAATTGGTGGCCATCGGTACCCCCTGCCGCATCAGAGTTTCGTTGCCGGTGCAGCAGATCCCGGCCAGCTGAATGCCTGCGGCCCCTTTGGCCCGGGCCTCCCCTTCCAGTTTGCGGGCCCATTCAACGATTTTCTCGGACAGCATCGGCTCATGACCGTGTACTACAATGTTTACGTGGTCTGCTTTCAGTACTCCCAGGTTGGCTTCCGTAGCCACAGGAGTGGGTGTGCCAAAAATAATATCCTGGATATCGGTGGCCAGGTGCAGTCCGGCATAGCCGTCCACCAGGCCCTGTTTAACGGTGGCCAGGATCAGGTTGACCGGGTCCGCATCCATCCCCATGGTGGTCTGGTGCATAGCCTCCCTGATTTCCCGGTCCGGGTTCCGGGGCAGCACCCCAAGCTTCTGCCAAACCTCCACCCTCTCCTTGGGAGCGGTGGCTGTCAGCCATTTCATGGGGGCGCCGGTATGGTTGCCAAAATCACTGTAAGCTACCTGCACTATTTCTTTGGCAATATCAGTTTCACTCCTGTTATCGGTCGTAATCCCGAGTTTACCGGCTACAGCCATCAGCTTAGCGCTATCTTTGACAGTATATGGGGCATTGCCTGCAGCTGCAATGGCCAGGGTCTCCACGACTTCGTAAGCATGGTCCACATGGGCGGCCGCCCCCGCGGCCAACTGCCGCAGCAGGTTGCGGGCCACGATGAGATCCGCGTCGGCGCCGCACACGCCGTATTTCGGGCCTTCCCCAAAGGGGTCTATACGGCAGGGCCCCTGGTTACAGTGCCGGCAGCAAAGCCCAAGCAGGCCAAAACCGCATTGGGGCTGCTGGCTCTCAAACCGGTCCCAAACCGTTTCTACCCCGTCTTTTTTTACTTTGGCAAGCATTTGACCCGCCGCCGGGTCGATGGTATTTTTTGAATAATCCATGATTAGGCCTCCTCTCCGGAAATAAATTTGGACAGAAAATCCCTTTTGACACCCTTATCAAACTCATTAATTTCCGCAAACTTAATCGCTTTGGTCGGGCATGCCTTAACACAGGCCGGGTCATGGCCTTCCGACAGGCACTGGTCACACTTGACAGCCACTTTTTGGCCCTCACTCGGAACGATTACCCCGTAAGGACAAACCATCACACACATCCAGCAGCCGACACATTTTTCTTCCCGGTTGAGCACCAGCCCGGTCTCTTCGTCCATGTGCATGGCGCCGGTCATACAGGCGCTCACACATTTTGGTTCCCTGCACTGCCGGCACTGCACAGGTAGATTAAAAGTCCGTTCCGGGTTAGTTTCCACCTGTACCCTGCTCACCGGCCGCTCGCCGCCGAGAAAGGCGCCAAAAAGGTCCTTGCTGTCCGAATGGACAATACAGCAGGCTAACTCGCAGGTTTTACAGCCCACACAACGTTCTGTCCGCACCAGAATCTGTTTCACTGTTTTCCCTCCCTTTTTTTAGTTTTTTCGTGCAATCTTAATTTAATTTTATAACAAAAAAAGCGGGGGTTGATGTCGTCCCGCTGACATTTTATTAATTATTTGCATTTTTAATAACTTAAATCTGCCAATTTTTCCATGTTTTTTACAACAATATTTTTCTTGTTTATTTCTATAATTCCCAACTTTTCAAAGCGGTTCAAAACGGTGGTCACTGTTTGTCTGGTGCTGCTGATGAGGTTAGCGATATCTTCATGGGTCAGATCAAGCTTAAAAGCAACCCCGGCATCGGTCGGGATCCCTTTTTCCCGGGCCATTTTT
>JBMOPI010000248.1:0-2947 GCA_049324975.1 Bacillota bacterium | reverse complement strand
TAGTAAAATCATCGGCGAATTAATTGGCGGTAACCGGGGCTGTGCTCATCTGAATGACCTGGTGTTGGATTCCCTGCGGGCGGTGTTTCAGACCACAAATTTCTGCCTGTTCGAGCCGGAACTGCCTTTTGATGAGCGGCTGGAAAAAATCAAAGCATCCAACATGGGGATTTGTTATACATACAGTAACCTGCACCGGGACCCCGTTTATATAGGAACGCGGAATATCTGAAGCTCCTGCCGTAACAGGGTGGGAGTGTTTGTTTGAGGCGGTGGTTTTATGGATTATCTGGCTGTCGGTATTGCCGGTTTTCTTGGCGCCGTAACCAGGGCAGTGCTCAGCAAAATAATTATCCGGACCGGACTTGCGTCTCCGTTTCCGGTAAACACGCTGGTTATAAATTTGACCGGCTGCTTTGTTTTAAGTTTACTTATGCATTTAACTATGGATTGGCTCGAAATAAATCCCAGGCTGCGTCTGGCAGTCGGGACAGGGTTTCTGGGGGCTTATACCACTTTTTCCACCTTTGCGGTGGAGGCTGTGAATTTAATCAGAAACAACCTGCCCGGACTTGCTTTTATATATATACTGGCCACCCCGCTCGGGTGTGTTTTATTTGCCTGGTTTGGCGCTGTTCTAAGCAAGGTGATAACCGGGCAGGGCGGCGGCATGCCGGGAACCGCTGAATAGACTGTCCGGGAGGGGAGAGGGATGGAGTACGTTCTTGTAGGCCTGGGGGGATTTTTAGGCGCTTTATCCAGGTACGGTCTAAGTAAATGGGTAGGTCAGCGGTGGCCAAAAGATTTTCCGCTGGCAACTTTTTTTATAAATATTACCGGTTCATTTATGCTGGGGCTGCTGTTTATGTTCTGCTCCCGGCCGGGCGCCGGTTTAACCCATATAAGAGATTTCGCTGCAACAGGTTTTTTGGGTGCTTTTACGACTTATTCCACTTTTAGTTACGAGATGCTCTGTTTAATCACCAACGGGAAAAAAGGGACTGCAGCGGGATATTTTGTAGCCAGCCTGGCTGCCGGCCTGGTTTCGGCATATGCGGGCATGGCGCTGGCAGAATATTTGTGAGCACGGACTGGAATCTTTTAACGGTTTTTAGCCGGTTGCGTTGTGGTTGACAACCGTTTATAATTAATATGGTTTGATTTAAACTATTAGGGAGCGAAATTGATGCCGGTAAGAAAAGTTGCCATAATGTTACTGACATTAATGCTGATACATATTGCGACGGTGGTTTCGCCGGCCTGGAGTACACCGGCTGTTGTAGGCCGGGCGGCAGTCTTAATAGACAGTAAGACAGGAAAGGTGCTTTACAATAAAAACGGTGATGTCCGCATGGCGCCTGCCAGCACGACCAAGGTACTCACAGCGGCGGTGGCATTGGAGGAAGGCAAACTTGACGATATTGTGACTGTGAGCAAAAACGCTTCTTCCCAGGAAGGCTCGTCCATCTATTCCACCGAGGGCGAAAAGTTCACCCTGGAGCAGTTGTTGTACGCGTTACTGCTGGAGTCCGCTAACGACAGCGCGGTGGCTATCGCCGAACATATTGCCGGATCTGTGGAAAAATTTACTGAGCTGATGAACGCCAAAGCCCGGGAATGGGGCGCCAGAAACTCCAACTTTGAAAATCCGAACGGGCTGCCTGACCCGAACCACTATGTCACAGCTTATGATCTGGCCCAGATCACCAGGCACGCCATGACCATTCCCAAATTCAGGGAAATAACGGCCACCGAGTATTATGACATCCCCCGGCAGAACCCCCTTTCCCCTAAACGGGTGTGGAACCACAACAAATTAATCCGGGGTGGGCAGTGGTATTACAAGGGGGCTAACGGCGGCAAAACCGGATATACACGGGAAGCCAAACAGTGCCTGGTTTCTTCCGCCAACCGGGACGGCCAGGAATTTATTGCGGTGGTGCTGGGTTCCGAAGGCAATAACATCTGGACGGATTCCAAAAGCCTGCTGGACTTCGGCTTTGCCAACTTCCGGTCAGTACAGTTGGTCGCGCCGGGGACAAAGATAACAGAAGTGCCGGTAAAAAGCGGGGTTTCCGGTGTAAGGTTAATTACGGAGACAGGACTTTATTATACTGCCGCAAAAAACGAACAGGTTAACGCCTCCAGTAAGGTGGAGTTGTTCCCCGAGATTACCGCCCCTATTGCGGAAGGTCAGAAATTGGGCGAAGTCAGGTATTTCAAAGACGGCAGGGACGTTGGCGCAGTAAGCCTGGTGGCCGCCGGGAAGGTAAACAGGAAACCTCTGGCGGAACCTTCAGTCATCGGTCCGGTTTTTGGCGGCGCTGCTTTTATAGGGCTGGTTATTCTGTTCTCGGCCCGGCGCCGGAAGTTTCGGCGGCGGTATAGAAAGTCTATGCACCGGAACCTGTTCCGGTAGAAAGTGGGTGAAGTTATGTCCGGTCTTTTTAAAGAGGCTTTCCGGGATGAAGCTGAAAAGATTTTTACAGCTTTTACCACCTGGGGGCTGGGCATGCTTGTAATGGTTGGTTATGGCTATTTTGTCCTCTGGTTAAAAAACAACTTTAATGTATATGTGATGATTGCCGGCGCCCTTCTTTTCCTTACCGTGGCCTTCTTTTTTATCGATCTGTGGTGGAGTTACAACCGGTTGAAGCAGTTGAACCGGATCAAAGGTTTATAAATTATCTCAAATAAGGTTATACTAACCTCACAGCGAGGTGAGGTGAAAACATTGACGAACAGAAAAAAACCGCTTTCCCTCCGGTTGGTGCATAATAAATCCGACCTGGAATTTCTGCACGACCGTATTATAAAACGGCTTGAAACCAAGGAAAAGAGCGGCATTTGCCAGTTGTTGAAGCGGAATAACAACTCCGTTAAAATGATACTCTACCCGTACCTGAAAGCATCCGGCGGGGATGTCGCAGGGTTGTTGGAGGCCCTT
>JBMOPI010000247.1:0-2953 GCA_049324975.1 Bacillota bacterium | reverse complement strand
GGCAGCCCCAAATGCTCGGCCGGCGTCACGTAGCACAGGAAATCAGCGCCGGCCGCCCCGGCGATGGCGCCGCCGATAGCCGACGTGATATGGTCATACCCCGGCGCCACATCGGTGGCCAGGGTGCCGAGGATGAAGTAGGGCGCCCCGTTGCACAGGCGTTTCTGGAGCAGCATAGTGGCTTCCACGTGGTGCATGGGCACATGGCCCGGCCCTTCCACCATCACCTGCACGCCGGCCGCCTGACAGCGGGCCACCAGTTCACCGGCCGCAATCATCCCCTGCAGTTGTGCCCCGTCCAGGGAATCGGCCGTCGACCCGGGGCGGATGGCGTCACCCAGGCTCAGGGTGACATCGTATTTTTTCAATATCTCCAACAGGCGGTCAAACTGCTCATATAGCGGGTTTTCCCGGTTGTTATGCAGCATCCAGCCGGTAAGGAAGGCCCCGCCCCGGCTCACTACGTCGGTGACCCGCCCGGTGGCCTGCAGGCGCTTTAACACATCGAAATTGAGGGCGCTGTGAATGGCCATAAAATCCACGCCGTCAGCCGCGTGTTTTTCGATGGCTTCAAACATATCGTCAGCTGTCATGTCCACGATGCTGCCCCGCTTTTCGATGGCTTCGATGGCAGCCTGGTAGACGGGCACACTGCCCACGGGGATATTGGCTTTGTCCAGGGTTAGCCGCCGCATCCCGTTAATGTCCCCGCCGGTGCTGAGGTCCATCAGGGCGTCACACCCATTGGTTTCAACGTTCTCGATTTTCTTTTTTTCCATGGCCAGGTCGTTCCGGTCGCTGGAAGTGCCGATGAGGGCGTTCACTTTGACCCTGAGGCCCTGGCCGATACCGCAGTAATTAAAGGGTTTGCGCTTTATGTTCCTGGGGATTACGATCGTCCCGGCGGCTACCCCTGCCCGGATAAACCCGGCGTCAAGGTTTTCCCGGGCTGCCACCATTTCCATCTCCGGCGTGATTTTCCCTGCCCGGGCAGCTAATAACTGAGTCATTTTCCCGTCACCCTTTCGTTTTATGTAAACTTATCGCTTTGTCTTTTATCCGTCAATCCCGTTTCCTAGCAGCTCACTTTGGCTGTGCCCAGATACTGTGACACCACTTCCATAGCACAGTACTTGCCGCACATGGCGCATGCCGAGGAGGTATCATCACTGCGCGTTTTTCTGAAGTGCGCCGCCCGCTGCGGGTCAATGGCCAGTTCAATCTGTTTATGCCAATCCATAGCCTTTCTGGCTTTGGAAAGCTCCAGGTCCCATTGGGCCGCTCCCGGCAAACCTTTGGCCAGGTCAGCGGCATGGGCGGCAATCCGCGCCGCCACCACGCCTTCCCGGACCTGTTCCACATCCGGCAGCCCGATATGTTCGGAGGCGGTCACATAGCAGATAAACTCAACTCCCGCCCAGGCGCTGATAGCGCCGCCGATGGCCGCGCTGATATGGTCGTAACCGGCGGCAATGTCGGTGACAATGGGTCCGAAAACAAAGTATGGAGCGCCTTTACAGAGGCTCTTCTGCAGGGTGACCGTCGCTTTAAGCTGGTTTAAAGGCACATGCCCCGGCCCCTTGACCATCACCTGCACCCCCGCCTCCCGGGCCCGGCGCACCAGTTCACCGATGACAACCAGCTCCTGCACCTGGGCGCCGTCTAAGGAATCAGCCAGGCAGCCCGGCCGCATGCCGTCGGCAATACTGACTGTTACATCATACTTCCGGGCGATTTTCAGCACCCGGTCATAGTGTTCATACAGCGGGTTTTCCCGCCGGTGGTGGACCATCCAGCCGATCAGGTGGGAGCCGCCATAGCTCACCAGCGGGTCCACCCGGCCTTCACTCTTGGCCCGCTCTACCACATCCATGGTGGTGCCGCAGTGCAGGGCCAGGAAATCCACGCCGTCGGCGGCCTGGCGCTCAATCACCTCAAATAATCCTTCCACATCCATCTTCACGGAAGAACCATACTTTTTAGCCGCTTCGGCCACAGCCTGGTAAAGGGGCAGCGTACCCAGCGGGGTAGTGGCAGCGTCCAGGGACTCTTTGCGCATGGCATCGATATCCCCGCTGACACTTAAATCCATGATGGCATTGGTCCCGGCGTCAACCGCCGCCTTTATCTTGGCCGTTTCTTCGGGAATACCGGCGTTGGCGCCGTATAAACCCACACTGGCGCTGACTTTGGTGGTGAGGCCGGCGCCGATTCCTGTTGGTGCAAGGTTGCGGCGGTTTATGTTACGCGGGATAACGATGGTCCCCGCGGCCACCCCCTGGCGGATAAATTCCGGCGCAACCCCTTCCCGGGCCGCCACCTGTTCCATTTCCGGCGTAATTGTACCATTTAAGGCGCTGGATAATTGGGTCAAAATAATCTCCTCCCTCTTGATATAAAAACTCAAAAATCCTCCGGCACAGAAAAATAAAAAACCCACGCCGAAAACGGGCGTGGATTTTACCATCATCCTCACCTCTAAACCGCTTACACTCGAAGCGGAATAGCGCTGTAACAGGCAGGTCTCCTGACTCAGGGTCATCGCCCCTTCCGCCCCTTCCCCCTTACGGAGTGGTATGGCAGCGGGCTAACCTTCACAGTGGCGGGTCCGTCCGGGAATTTCACCCGGTTCCCTATTCTCCCTTGCGGGCACCTGAAACATTGGGTATTTTTCTGTCAATTACTATGTTAGGAAAAATTTTTGAAATTGTCAATCCCTTTCCACTCTTTTGTTAAAGTGTGAACCTCCCCCGCCTACGCATACGCTAAGAGGCGGGAGCTTCAGGGAACATATCTTTAAATCGGCCAGATTGAAGCTCGTTTGAGCCCCTCATGCACTAGACATGCCCGCCGACTCGTTGACGCTCCCGACAACACCGGAGTTCTGTTTCACCGGTGGCCTGGTCCCAGGCATCTACTACTTTCTACCTCAACCGGTAGGCCGTAGATACGT
>JBMOPI010000246.1:0-2983 GCA_049324975.1 Bacillota bacterium | reverse complement strand
CATATCCTTATGCGGGCCGCTCTTAAAGGTTTCCTCGCGGTAACCGATCTTATCGTACAGTTCCTGCAGGTTGGGGGTCTGCATAATTACCCCGATGCTCCCGGTCATGGTAGCGGGATTGGCCACGATCCTGTCAGCCTTGGCGGCAATCCAGTAGCCTCCCGAAGCGGCTACGTCCCCCATGGAAACAACAACTTTTTTGCCTGCTTTTTTTAGCCGTTCAATCTCGTCGCCTATTTCCTGGGAAGCCGCCGCACTGCCCCCGGGGCTGTTGATGCGCAGCAGGACGGCTTTGGTGGCATCATCTTCCCGGGCCTGCCTGATCTGTTCGAGCAAATCGCCGGCGCCGGCCTCGCCGCCGAAGACCCCGCCCTGGGCCCGGCCGCCTGTAATGACCCCCTCAATGTAAATTACACCTATAGCTTTACCACGGTTTTTTCTTATGATCTCACCGCCCTCCGGCCGGCTCGCCAGGGCGATGACAAGTGAGAGCAATAACACGGCCGCTATGATGCCGACTACGAGGTTTTTTTTCATAAGGCACCTCCTCCTGTTAAATTGTTCACTCTATATGTATACCCAAACCACCAAAAAAATATCGTGAAAAAAGCCCGGGTTAATCCCGGGCCTTAGACTGGCGTAATTTTAAAGCGCTGCCGACGAAATCACGGAACAGTGGATGGGGCCGGTTGGGACGGGATTTAAATTCCGGGTGGAACTGGGTGCCTACAAACCATGGATGGTCAGGCAGCTCTATAATCTCCACCAGCCTGCCGTCCGGGGAAGTACCGCTGATCTTCAAACCCTTGGCCACGAGTTTGGGCCGGAACTCATTGTTAAATTCAAACCGGTGCCGGTGGCGCTCGTAAATAATTTCATCCTGATAAGACCTATAGGTAACAGTATCTTCCATCATTTTGCACGGGTAGAGGCCCAGGCGCATAGTACCGCCTTTATCTTCAATATCCTTCTGTTCCGGCAAAATATCGATGACCGGGTACGGTGTCCGCTGGTCAAACTCCGAACTGTTGGCTTTTTTCATCCCGGCCACATTCCTGGCAAACTCGATGACAGCACACTGCATGCCCAGACAGATGCCCAGGAAGGGCACCTTTTTTTCCCGCGCATACTGGATGGCTCTGATTTTCCCTTCAATACCCCGGTCGCCGAATCCGCCGGGGACTAATATCCCATCAATGTCAGAAAGCATTTCATCCAGGCTGTCGGCTTTCTCCAGGTCCTCGGCGTTGACCCATTTGATGTCTATGGCTGAGTCATGGAACAGCCCGGCATGCCGCAGGGATTCCGCCACACTCATATAAGCGTCATGCAGTTCCACGTATTTGCCGACAATAGCGATGGTTGTGCAATGCCTGGGGTTTTTGATTTTTTTGACAATCTCCCGCCATTCGGTCATGTCGGCTTCGCCGCATTCAAGTCTGAGCCGTTCGATGACGATGTCGTCCAGCCCTTCCTTTTCCAGCAGCAGCGGCACTTCATAAATGCTAGAGGCATCCACGGCCTGGATGACGGCGTCTTTGTCGATATCACAGAATAGCGCCAGTTTTTCCTCCATGTCCTTGGACAACGGCATCTCCGAACGGCAGACAATCACATCCGGCTGAATGCCGATGCTGCGGAGTTCCTTGACACTGTGCTGGGTGGGCTTGGTCTTAAGTTCCCCGGCCGCCCGTAGGTAGGGGACAAGGGTAACGTGGATATACATCACGTTTTCCCGGCCGATGTCGCTTTTCATCTGCCGGATGGCTTCCAGGAACGGGAGGGACTCGATGTCGCCCACCGTACCCCCGATCTCGGTAATGACCACATCCGGGTTGCTTTCCTTGACCACCCGGTAAACCCGGGACTTGATCTCGTTGGTAATATGGGGGATGACCTGGACGGTCCCGCCCAGGAAGTCGCCCTTCCGTTCTTTTGACACCACCGACCAGTAAATCTTACCGGTGGTAACATTGCTGCTTTTACTCAGGTTGATATCTATAAAACGCTCGTAATGGCCCAGGTCAAGGTCTGTTTCGGCTCCGTCGTCTGTGACGAATACCTCGCCGTGCTGATACGGACTCATTGTTCCGGGATCCATGTTAATGTATGGGTCAAATTTCTGAATGGCTACTTTGAGACCCCGGCTTTTGAGCAACCGGCCCAGCGAGGCCGCGGTAATCCCCTTTCCGAGAGAAGATACCACCCCGCCGGTAACAAAAATAAACTTGGCCACTACTTTTTCCTCCTATCTTTCGCTTACACTTATAACATTCTACCGTTAGCCGGTAAGGCTGTCAAGGGCCGTTAAAAAGGCTTCGCTGGTGCGAAGCGCCGGCGTTAGCCTTTTTTATACCGCAGGCGCGGTATACTTCCAATGGTGTAAAAAGAGCGTGGAAATCCCACGCGTCAATTGTCCCAGTCTTCTTCTGTCTCCCTGCCGGTTAAACCTTTGTTGGGCATCCATTCCCTGAGGCCCCAGACCCCTTTGCCCACATGGACAAAGCGGCGGTCCAGGTTTAGCTCGGTATGGATACCGGCCATGATATGCTCGTTATCTTTTCCCTGCAGGGGTTTAGCGGCTAATACCCGGTCAATCAGCTCCCGGTAGTATAAAGGCTCTCCGTTAGCTTTCAGAATGGCGTGGGCCAAATCCACAGTATCCAAGATATCACCTTCCCACTCAGTCTGTAGTCCTCGATTATTATTCGACTCTGTGGGAAGTTTTTCCTGCTTTTTCGGCAAATTTTTTACTCTTTAAATGTGGTTTTCTTTACATGCTTTCCGGGGCGCCAACACCCAGCAAACTCAAAGCATTCCTTAGAACGGTACGGGTGGCCCCGACCAGTACCAGGCGGGCCTCCTGCAGTTCCCGGTCTTCACCCATGACCCGGTGGCTGTTATAAAAACTGTGGAACAACCCGGCCAGTTCATGGGTATACCTGGCGATGCGGTGCGGCTCCAGACAGATGGCCGCTTCGGT
>JBMOPI010000245.1:0-3048 GCA_049324975.1 Bacillota bacterium | reverse complement strand
CGTTGCGGCGGTCAAAGATTATCTCCGCATCAGCCTTGCGGACACAAGTCAGGATGCCAGCTTCGAGCGCACGATCAAAGCCGTGTCTGATTTTATCGAGGGTTACTGCGGCCGGCATTTTGAAAATATCTTCGGGAATGGCCACGTGCGCGGTTGTCTGCTGTTCCGCGGCTATCCGCATGGCCTCCTGTAAAACAGGAAGGGCTTTCCCGGGGTCCCGCACAACAGCGCTGTAACCTGTAACAGCAGCAAGCAACTGCTGCTGGTTGATGCCCTGCTTGACATTAAGCCCCTGTGTTTTACTTTTTACGTCACCGGTAACGGCCAGGACCGGTACCCAGTCCCGGTAAGCCTCGGCCAGGCCGTTCAGCAGGTTGACCGTGCCGGGACCGCTCCTTAAACCCCCTGGCGTATTCTTCCGGGTATATTTCCATTTCTCACCTCTCATACTAAGATTAAAAACAAGGGGGCATTTTTTATGATGAGGAAACTGCGGGTAGGTATTATCGGCACCGGGATGGCGCTGGAGAAACTTCATTATCCGGCCTATCAGGAACTGGCCGATAAGTATCAGATCGTCGCACTGTGTGACGTCGACCCGGGTAAGGCCCACCACTGGGCCGGGAAACTTGGACTGGATCCGCAAAAAGATGTCTTCACCGACTACCGGGAGATGATGAGGCGTCCTGATATCGATCTTTTTGACATTATGGTGCCTATCGAGCTCAACTTCCGGGTGGCTGAGGAAGTGGCGGCCGCCGGCAAACCCATCATCCTGGAAAAACCCCTGGCGCCTAATTTGGAGCAGGCCAGGGCATGTATGGAGCTGCCGCGGCGCTATAATATCCCGGTGATGATTGCGGAGAACTACCGCTATAACGAAGAAGTGGATAAAATCCGCGACCTGGTGCGTACCGGTAAAATCGGCCAGGTACTGTATTTTATGCAGAACAGGGTAATGGATTTTCCCAAGGACATGCTGGGGAATAAGTTTCCGGCCCGGGAATGGCGCCAGCATCCTGAATTTCCGGGCGGGGCGATCCTTGACACCGGGGTGCACGATATCGCCATGCTGCGCCATATCTTTGGCGCTGTTGACAAGGTACAGGCTTTCGGCCGGCCGCAGCTGGACGACTTTGCCCCGTACTCGGTAATCACCGTCAACATCCGGTTCAAAAACGGGATTATCGGTAATTTCACCTTTTTCTGCGCCGGTAAGGAAGCCCAGCGGCCACTGGTGGGCCTCCGCATCTTTGGCACCGAGGGCATGATCTACCTGGAAGAACGGGACTGCGGCGTTATCAACATTGCCTACAATAACGGCAAGTCGGAACAGATTTATTACCGGCCCCAGCGGGGTTTTTATAACGAAATGTTAAACTTCTACAACGCCGCCATCGGAAAGGAACCTGTTTCCGTCACGCCGGAAATGGAGTTCGGCGATGCCAAGATGATTTTTGACATACTGAAATCAATCCGGGATGAATTTATCGTACCGGTGGACGTTGTTCCGGACTACACTCCGGGATACATGCCGACACGCATTACACCCGGCTATCAGCCTGCCGGTTTTGGCCCCGGGCATCAGCCGTCCGGTTTCAGCCCGGAGTCTCCGTATATGATGTAAAACACTAAAGCCCCTTGCCGCCAATAGTGGTGGTCAAGGGGCTTTATATAATTGCCTACAACTGAAGATCGTAATAGGGCGGGGGTGAGAATGCCTGTGATTTTAGAAAAGGAAGAAACTAAAACTCAAGATAATTTATCCACCTTGAAATTCCGTACCGAACAGCTGGCGCGGTTTTTGCGTCAAATGCAAAATCGTGACAGCGAAGTGAGGCGCGGAAGTTACATCGCGAACCTGTGGAGTGTGACCGGACTGGGTCCTGAAAAAAAGCGTATCGCAGAGCTCTTTTATCAGCGTTTTCAGAGTATCTTAGAACTTATCTTCCCTACCTATCCCGAGGTTTTGACCCATCTTAACGTTGATAATGGGTTTTCTCCGCTAACGTTCCAAATTAACAAGCCCCCGCCCTGCCTCGCGGACTTCTTTGAGCGCCTCCGGCTGCCGCCGGATGGCGCCTTTTTCGTCTAGCTGTTTATACATATAACTGCCGAGGTATTCTGTCTCCAGCATTTTGAAAAAATATCGCGCCACCTGTTCGGCCCCGTCAAAAACCCGGGGCAGGTCCGAACCTGCCACCGAGATATAGAAACCCTTGCGCGGCGGGCGGTTATCAGCATTTTCGATGACATTGCACTTTAGCACGTACTTTGTTGACCAGAAGCGCTGGCAGCGGTCAACCATGGCTTTAGCCTGGGCATTCATGCCCATTGAGAAGATGGGCGCAGCCAGGATGATGCGGTCGGCCGTCAGCAATTTTTGGTAAACCTGCTGCATGTCGTCCTGCACCACGCACTTTCCCTCTTTAAAACAGCCGTCACAGCCGATACACCCGGCGAACCGGAAATAGCGCAGTTTAATCAATTCTGTATCCGCCCCGGCTTCCGCCGCACCGGCCAGCGCCTCATTCAGCAGGAGCTCGGTATTGCCTCCTTTCCTGGGGCTGCCGGCGATGCCGAGACATTTTATCTTTTTATTCATGGCTGTTAAGCTCCTTTCATAATTAAAGATATTTTATCACTGTGCACAGCCGCCGGTAAAGTCCCCGGTATTAAGTTAACCGTCCGGGCACATACTAAAGGCTGTATAAAATAAGCTTACATAAGAGGGGATGGCTGCATGAAGGAAAAAACCAAAAAAAACCTGATGGCTGCTTTTTCCGGGGAAAGCGAGGCCCGGAACAAATATACTTTCTGGGCGGCGGTGGCCAGGAAAGAAGGATGGCTTGAGGTAGCGGAGATTTTTGAGGAAACGGCCAAAAATGAAAAAGAGCATGCCGAAATAATCATGAAACTGCTGAAATCTATCAACGACAGCCGGGCCAACCTGCAGCGGGCGGTGGAAGGGGAGTCTTACGAATACAGGGACATGTACCCGCGCTTCCTCGCCGACGCCAAGGAAGAAGGGGAGACCGAAGCGGCCAA
>JBMOPI010000244.1:0-3071 GCA_049324975.1 Bacillota bacterium | reverse complement strand
CAAAAAGCGCCTTGTGGGCCTGGTCGGGGGAGATTACCTTGTCGGCCGGCGGCAGGGGCTTGTTATACCATGTAAATTTATAGTTGACCACCGTGCCGGTAGTGTTGTCCACGGTCAGGTTGAACCCGTTTTCCATGAAATATATGCCGTTTGTTTTCCTGGTAAAGGTGTAATAGGATTCCCGCCGGTCCCCTTCCACAGGCCCTAAATACGGCTCGTTCCAGGCTGTTTTTTCAACTTCTTTGAATTTATCCGGCTGGATGGCCTTAATGAAGTCTTCGGCAATTTTCAGCGACTGTTCACCGGTGTACTTCACGGGGGCATTGGGTTCATGGGGCACGTACCGGTAGAAGTGCAGGATATCACCGGTCCTGGCGTCCACCCCTGCGCTGATGTTATAATACCGGGTTTCACTGCCGCTCTTTTCCTCCCTGCCGAACTCCATGTTCCAGATATAATCGCCCCTGCTCCGCCAGCTGCCGTAGAGGCTTACATAATTCAGCTTAAAATCCGAGCCGATATTCAGGGCCTTCCTGGCGGTTTCCTCCGCCTTGTCCTGGTCCATGAGGTCGGCTGCGTTTTTTACCGCTTCCTGTTCCTTCGGGGTAAGGGGCTCGGCTTTTTGGTCAGCGTAACTGTGATTGCCCATTCCGCCCATGGCCATCTGTTTTTCCATGGCGCCGCCGTAATAACCAAAACCGTAATAATCGCCGCCTGTGACAACGTCACCGGTCTTAGCATCGATGAAGCGGTTATTATAAACACTCGTATAAACAAGGTAAGGCTGCTGCTCGTTCTGGTCATAGCTCAGCTTATAGAGCAGCTTCAAACCAAGTTTACCGGCATAATTCTGCTGTGCTTCCGCCAGACCCATGGCCCCGGCGGCATCCGGGAAGGTCACATCCTCGCGCCAGTTGTAGTTAAAACTCTGCACCTCGCCGGTCATGGCATCCACCGAAATATTGACGCCGTTTTCCGGGTAGGGGACGCCGTTTTCAACCCTGACGTAATAAAAATAATAGTTCCGTTCATTGATGTTCATGGGGTAGTTGTTTTCCTGGTACTGCAGGTTTTTCCAGGCGGCGGGGTGCACCCTTTGGATAAAGCTGTCGGCAGTTTTCCTGGCATCGCTTTTGCTGACGGAGGGGAGCTTTTTCCTGTTCCGCCCGTCATAAGGCTTATAGGAGTAATAATTAAGGACTTTTCCTGCGGAATCTACGGTTACATTGATATTCCCCAGCCTGTTTTTGCTGTCGTTCCACATCAGGTCAAAAACGGTCCGGTCATTGTTCTTGTTGATGTTGTAGCTGAAGTTATCGTAACCGTCGGAGATTTTAAACAGGGTCTTGGCGGTGGTGATGGCCTGTTCCAGTTCCCTGTCATAGGCGGCCAGGGCCTGGAAAGGGAATAATACCGTGGCCATAAAGATAAAAACCAGAGTTAACGCAACCTTCTTTCTCATAAACACCCTCCTTCAGTTTCCTTATAACTTCCAGACGGAATACAGCGGTAAAATGTTCCATAACTTAATAATATTTTAGCATATTAACTGAGTCCGGTCGCGAAAATTTTGTCAATGAGGCTTTGGGCAGTGTAAAATAAAGAAGGGGCCCCTGGCTTTTAAGGGCCAGCGCCCCCTTGGTAATCATATATTCGCTCTAGCCTTTCCTGTGTCCGGGCTTATAGAAGGTCCGGTCGTGACCGCAGAGAGGACACTGGGCCGGGGGCTCCATCCCTTCGTGGACATAGCCGCATTCCCGGCACTTCCAGGCAACGTCACCCGTCCGTTTTAGAATCGTCCCGTTTTCCAGGGCAGTCAACAGTTCAGCGAACTTCTCGGCATGACGTTTTTCAACAGTTGCCACCGTTTCAAAATACTTGGCCGCTTCTGTTTCGCCTTCCTCAAGGGCATCCTTCAGGAAGGCCGGGTACATATCCTTAAACTCGTAAGACTCCCCTTCAATAGCCGCTTTCAGGTTGGCTTTGGAGTCGCCGATGCCTTTCAGCAATTTTAAAATGATTTCCGCATGCTCCTTTTCGTTCTTTGCCGCTTCCTCAAAGAATTCGGCAAGCTCCAGCCACCCTTCCTTCCTGGCCACGGAAGCAAAAAATGTATACTTGTTCCTCGCCTGGCTCTCACCGGCAAAAGCGGCCAGAAGGTTTTTAACAGTTTTCTCACCCATCTTAATTTCCCCCTTCTTGATAATTAATTGAGGCTGTTGGCCCGTTTAATTTCTTCAAGGATTTTCCCCTTTTCCGCGGCCGGCGCGTCTATGTACCTGACGAAATTATCAAGGCCAGTTTTATCGATGAACTTACCCATCCGCTGCCCCTTGCGGGCCGCGTTTTGATACAGGGTAATAATCTGTTCCGCTATTTCTAACACCTCTTCCCGGGTTTTGCCCTCGTAAATGGTCTCGGCAATCCTGGCCTGTCCACCCGCGCACCCGCCGACCATAATCTTATAACCGTTGGCTGTGCCGGTGATTCCGAGGTCCTTCACCGCACTTTCAGCACAGGAGTTGGGGCAGCCGCTGACCCCTATCTTAAATTTATTGGGCAGCTCCATCCCGTGGTATTTCCGGTCAAGCTCCAGGCCCAGGCCTACGGAATCCTGTTTGGCCCGCTTGCAGAAATCCAACCCCGGGCATATCTTTATACTGCGCACACACAGCCCGATGGCAGCCCCTTTATCCATCCCCAGCCCGGACCAGACCTGTTCCAGGTCTTCTTCTTTCAGGCCCACCAGGGCGATGCGTTGGGCCGATGTCACCTTGACCAGCTTACACCCGTATTTGTCGCCGATATCGGCCAGTTTCCTTAAGGTGGCGGTGTCCGTAATCCCCCCGGGCAGGTGCGGGGCAATGGCATAGGTTTCCCTGTCCCGCTGGACGATAGCGCCCTGTTCCATGATGTCATTCTTCAATTCACCGGATGTCATGTCATTTCCTCCTCGTATAATGATGTAGCCTCTCGAAAAATCGAGATTCCTTTATGTTCAAGGCTTAACGCCTTGGACTTTTTTGTTTTTTCCTCCACTTATTGCTTTGTCGTAAATTAGAACAATCGTT
>JBMOPI010000243.1:0-3085 GCA_049324975.1 Bacillota bacterium | reverse complement strand
ACAAACAGCCCCAGGAGGAATAAAATCAGCGCTTTTTTCACGGTTTAATACCCCCTAAGGCATTATTTTCAGCAGCGTGTCAAATACGGCGACGAGAATAGGGATAGCGAGCACCATGACGATGACTTTGGCGGCAAACTCAATTTTGCCGGCTACCGCCCCTTCACCGGCATCCCGGCAAATCTGCGCGCCAAATTCGGCTATATAAGCGATGCCGATGATTTTCATCACTGTTTCCATGTAAAGCAGGTTGATGTTTGCCCTGTTAGCCAGTTGTTTCATCACGGTGACAATGGAATTGATTTTACCCAGCATCATGGCCAGGATAATTACCCCGGTCATGATACTTAGCTGTAAAGCGTATTCGGGGCGATGCTGGCGGACAATGACAATGAGTATGGTAACCACCAGGCCCAGGATTACAATATTGAATATCTCCATGGGCGCACCCCCTAATGGAGTCTGAAAACGCTTTTTACATTTTCGAAAAGCTCCGAAATCTTGGGGATGACCATGGCCAAAACAATGACTATCCCCAACAGCAGCGTGGAAAAAGCATATTCATCCCGCCCGGCCTGTTTGAGGACAGTGTAAATGACTGTAATTACTATACTGATGCCGGCCAGCTGAAAAATCAGGTCAATATCCATTAAAATTACCCCTTTCGACTTATCGGTATGAAACAGTGCCGCTAATAAAGTACCAGCACCAGCGCCAGGCCGCCCAAAACCCCCAGATATTTGCAGAGCCGCCCGTTTTTTTCCGCCAGTTCCTCGGCCAGCCTGATCTCCCGCTTAAGCTGTTCACGGGCCAGTTTCAGGTGCTTCTCCTGGTCACGGCGGTCGGATAACCCCAGGGAAGCGCCTAGCCTCTTCAAGACAGTAATGTCCGTATCCTTCACGGCACTGGCCTGATACAGGGCAGCAAGCGCCTGCCGCCAGGCTTCACCGGCGGTACAACCGCCGGCCTGGCGCAGTTCACTGGCAGTTTGACGAAACAGGACATTTACCCCCGGATCGCAGCCGGCGGCGATATGGTCCAGCGCCTCTGTAAGCGGGGTAGCCCCGTACACTATTTCCGTCTCCAGCATCTGCAGGGCGGATTCTATTGCCCGCAGCTGGCGCGGGCGCTCCGTATAATCCCGGGCCATGGTAAAACCGATGCCTGTGGAAGCTGCAAGGGCCAGGGCGGCGCCGATTATTTTAAGCATGGTATCACCTCGTATTTATCAGGTTCCGGCCCGTTTTACAATCCAGTACAGCTTCAACGGTGCCTACTCCCCTGCTCCGGCTCAGGATAACCAGGCGTTCAAAAACATTGCCGGCCAGGAGTTCTTTTAAAACAGGCCGCTGACGCAGGTCATCCCGGTCTTTGCCATGCGCGGTGGTTAGTACTTTTACCCCGGCGTTCAAAGCTTCTTCCACTGCCAAAGCATCTTCCCGGCGCCCGATTTCATCTGCGGCAATCACTTTTGGCGCCATAGCCCGGAGCAGCATCATCATACCTTCGGCCTTAGGGCAGGCATCTAAAACATCGGTCCTGATACCGATATCTTTTTGCGGCACGCCCCGGTAACAGCCGGCTATTTCCGACCGTTCATCCACCAACCCCACCGTCTGGCCGGTGATATTGTGTGCGGGCAGACCGTTGCTGATTTGCCTGATAATATCACGGAGCAGGGTGGTTTTACCGCATCCCGGCGGTGAAATTACCAGGGTATGAAAAAAAACGCCGGCCTGACGATTAAACAGATACGGGACAACTTTTTCGGCAGCGCCTTTGATTTCTCTGGCCACACGGATGTTGAAGCCCGAAATGTTCTTGATGGTTTTGACCCGGCCGCTTTCCAGCACAGCCCTGCCGGTAATGCCTACCCGGTGACCGCCCCTTATGGTGATAAACCCGCTGCGGATCTCATCTTCGAATGCGTAAATGGAAGAGCCGCTGATCAACTGAGCGGCTTTGGCGATATCTGAAGCTGTGATAAAACAGGCTGTGCCGGCTTGCTCCGTAACCCGCCCTTCCGCGGTCAGCATGATATCCCTTCCCGCAGCGGTGAGCAGCAGCGGCCGGCCCTGGCGGAGGCGGACCTCTTCGGTGCAGGCCAGGATTTCCGCCGGCGCCGCGGCGAGAAGAGCCTGTAGGTTAGGCGGCAGGACCGGGGATATTTCCCGGGTCACAATGCCTTGGTTGGAGGCCATACTTTGTCCTCCTTTCCCTAATATAAATATGGGACGGGGCAGGCATTTATGATTAAAATGTTTGAGGCGCAAAAGAAAAAGAGCCCGGAAGGCTCTTTTATTAAAAAAATATCAATCTTTCAGACCGGCTTATCCAGTTCACTTATAACCGCCCGGTAAAACTGCTGCCAGGCGGGGGATAAATCTTTAAGCATATGTATTAACGGTTCACCGCTGCTGTTATCCTGCGCTTCCCGGGCGGGCGCCTCCGGAGCGGGTTTATCCGGGAGAGCAGCCGCTTTCCGCCGGTGCCTTAATATTTTCAGCTTTCTCTTTTTCGCTTTTTTCCCGGCCATCCTTTTATTTCACCTCTTTAGTCAATGCCTACCCATTCCCTGCGCAGGGCAAAGATTTCCCGCAGTTCACCGGTGGAAAGCTCGGTGACCCAGTTTTCCCCGCTCCCGACAATCAGTTCGTTAATTCCCTGTTTATACTCAATCATCTCATCAATCCGCTCTTCCAGGGTACCCAGGGTGACAAATTTACGGACCTGGACATGCCGGTTCTGCCCGATGCGGTAGGCCCGGTCGGTAGCCTGGTTTTCCACGGCCGGGTTCCACCACCGGTCGAAATGAAAGACATGGTTGGCGGCAGTGAGGTTTAATCCGGTGCCCCCGGCTTTCAATGACAGGATGAAAATACCGCAGCCCTTTTCAGGGGGCAGAGACATATCCTGAAAACGGGCAACCATGGCGTCACGCTGGGTTTTGGAAGAACCGCCATACAGGAACTGCACCGGTTCCCGCAGTTCTTTTTGCAAAATCTCCTGCAGCAGGCTCCCCATCTCCGCAAATTGGGTGAAAATCAGGCAGCGGTCGCCTTCGGCGCGCAGTTCCTCCACCATT
>JBMOPI010000242.1:0-3087 GCA_049324975.1 Bacillota bacterium | reverse complement strand
ACGGCAGCAGTCATATTACCATTGAGGGTTTTATCCGGTTCCGACTTCAGGACTACATCCAGGAATTAAGGGCGGCAGCCGAAAAAGCCGTAGATGATTTCATGCTGGAACGGGAATACAAGGAGTTTATCAGGCTGCTGAAATATTTTGTGGAAATTCAGGAGCCCAGAATGGAAAAAGTCCAGGTAATTGTTCAGTCGTCAGGTATTTTTAAACTCCTGGACCAACAGGGGAAAAATATCAGCAGCGATTACCTGGACGGTTTTATCGTGGAAATGGGCGACAGTGAGATAAATTACGAGGACCTGCTCATCAGCGCATTGATTACCATTGCACCAAACGAGATACTTTTGCATTTTACGGAAAATGCCAAGGCGCTTAAGACGATTGACACCATCAAAAGTGTTTTTGGCAACCGGGTCAGGTATTGTTCAGGTTGTGAACTGTGCCTGAATACTAAAAAAGAAAAACCTCCCCAGGGGAAAAAAATATAGTGCCATTTAAACCCATTGCCTAATCAGCCGGGAGTTGGTATAGTTAATGTCGAATACATGTACCAACCCGGAGGGGGAAGCAATGGGTTATTCGTTGTTATTAATCCCGGTTATCAGCGCGCTCATCGGGTGGCTCACCAACATAGTAGCTATCCGCATGCTGTTCCGCCCGTACCGGCCCGTTAAAATACCCTTTATTAATTATGCCCTGCAGGGTGTGTTCCCCAAGCGTCAGCCGGAACTGGCCAAAAACCTTGGCCGGGTTGTTGAGGAACAGCTGCTCTGTGCGGAAGATGTGGTCTGTCATGTCAGTTCCCAGGGCGTTATAGATAACTTGAGTATATCCGCTAAAGAAATTATAAAAGGCCGGATTGTGGAAAAAATACCTAAGTTTTTTCCTATTTCCATCCGGCGCGGAGTGGGAAATATCGCCGATGAAATACTGGCCAGGGAAATTCCCCGGCTGACAGACCGCCTGGTCAGCAAATTGCATGAAACACTGGGGGAAGAACTACAGGTGGCGGAAATTGTGGAGTGCAAGGTTAACAGTTTGGAAATAGCCGAACTGGAACGCCTGATTATGGGTTTTGCAGAAAAGGAACTGCGGTTTGTGGAAATATTAGGCGGGGTACTCGGGTTTCTTCTCGGTTGTGTCCAGTTGCTGATCGCTTATCTTGCCCAAGCTTGACAGCATATGGCGTTGGAATTATAATTAAGTTCGACAGGCGTTGAAGAGGAAGAGTAAACCGTTAACCCCCGCAAGAGAGGGAATGCCGTGGCTGAAAGCATCCCCGGGCCGGTCCGGTTGAAAACCGCCTCCGAGCCGTCCGGCCGAACTTTCAGTAAGCCGGACCGGTCGCCGGCCGTTATCCGGACTTAAGTGCCGGGCGTAAAGCCCGGAAACAGGGTGGAACCACGGGAACAACACTCTCGTCCCTATATATTTGGGACGGGAGTTTTTTTATTAATAAAGGGAGGATTCACAAATGGCAAACGTTAAGGTGACATTAAAGGATGGTTCCGTCCGGGAATACCCTGCCGGGACAAGCATTGCGGAGATTACCGCCGATATCGGCCGAGGTTTGGCAAAACACGCCCTGGCTGCCAAGCTGGACGGAAAAACTGTAGACCTTTTTACACCTGTAAACCGGGACAGCACCCTGGAAATCCTTACTTTTGAGGATGAAGAGGGCCGGGATATCTTCCGGCACAGCTCTTCCCACGTACTGGCCCAGGCGGTCCAGCACCTGTTCCCGGGGGTCAAATTCGGCATCGGGCCGGCCATTGCCGAGGGGTATTACTATGACTTTGACGTGCCGGAAAACTTTGCCCCGGAGGACATGGAAAAAATCGAAAAAGAGATGGAGAATATCGTTAAGGCCGACCAGCCTTTTGAACGTTATGTGGTCTCCCGGGAAGAAGCCTTGAAGATGTTCCGGGAGCGGGGCGAAAAATATAAGGTAGAACTTATCCAAGACCTGCCGGAAGACGCGGAAATCACCTGCTACCGGCAGGGTGATTTCATTGATTTGTGCGCCGGCCCGCATGTGCCCAGCACCGGCCGGCTGAAGGCCTTAAAGCTGATGAGCCTGGCAGGGGCCTACTGGCGGGGGAACGAGAAGAATAAGATGCTGCAGCGGGTGTATGGCACCGCTTTTCCTAAAAAAAGTGAGCTCGATGATTACCTTTACAGGATTGAAGAGGCCAAAAAAAGGGACCACCGTAAGCTGGGCCAGGAATTAGACCTGTTTTCCATCCAGGAAGAGGGGCCGGGGTTCCCGTTTTTTCATCCCAAGGGCATGATTGTACGCAACGAGCTGGAAAACTTTTGGCGGGAACAGCACCGGAAGGCGGGGTATGACGAAATCCGCACCCCGGTCATCCTTAACCGGGTATTGTGGGAGCAGTCCGGTCACTGGGACCATTACCAGGAAAACATGTATTTCACCCGGATTGACGACCTGGATTTTGCCGTCAAACCCATGAACTGTCCGGGCAGTATCCTGGTATACAAACGTAAACTGCACAGCTACCGGGACCTGCCGGTACGGATGGGAGAACTCGGCCTGGTACACCGCCACGAGCTGTCCGGCGCCCTGCACGGGTTGATGCGGGTGCGGTGTTTTACCCAAGATGACGCTCACATCTTTATGCTGCCCACCCAAATTAAGGATGAAATTATCGGGGTCATTGAGCTGATCGATAAATTCTACAAGGTTTTCGGCTTCGAGTACCATGTGGAACTCAGCACCAAGCCGGAGAAGGCCATGGGTTCCGAGGAGATCTGGGACCTGGCCACCGGCGCCCTGCGGGATGCCCTGGAGGCAAAGGGGATGGATTATAAAGTCAACGAAGGCGACGGCGCCTTCTACGGCCCGAAGATTGATTTCCACCTGCGGGACTGCCTGGGCCGGACCTGGCAGTGCGGTACCATCCAGCTGGATTTCCAGATGCCGGAGAAGTTTGACCTGGTTTACATCGGTGAAGACGGCCAGAAACACCGGCCGGTAATGATCCACCGGGTGGTTTTCGGCAGTATCGAGCGGTTTATCGGCATCCTTATCGAGCACTTTGCCGGGGCGCTGCCCGCCTG
>JBMOPI010000241.1:0-3092 GCA_049324975.1 Bacillota bacterium | reverse complement strand
ATTTCAGTTTTATGGAATGTTATCTGCAAGGAAAAGTGTAAACTCTTGGAACCGCCGTGTACCGGACGGTACGCACGGTGGTGTGGAAGGTCGGCCACTCAAATAATGAGTGGCCTCCTATCCGATTCAATAAAATCATTCCATAACACGCAAAAAGAACATTAAATACCCTAATTCATATAGACATTTACGGGATTTATGGTAAAATTATTGATATACTTTATCCGGGGGGCATGTCAATGATTAAAATCTCCAGGGGTCACGTGGAATGCATAATCCAACAGGCCAGAGAACATTTGCCTGTCGAGTGCTGCGGCATCCTGGCCGGCAGAGTTGAGGGCGAATCAATAGAAGTGGTGGATGTCTACTCTATGACCAATGTGGACCAAAGCCCGGAACACTTTTCCCTGGATCCCGAGGAGCAGTTTAAGGTTTACTACGTAATAAGGGAAAAGGGCCTCAAATTGCTCGGAAATTATCACAGCCACCCTGCTTCCCCGGCCCGGCCGTCACAGGAAGATATCCGCCTGGCTTACGACCCGGAAGCGGTTTATATGATCCTGTCTTTACAGGAAGAAATCCCCGTATTACGGGCGTTCCGCATCCAAAACGGCGAATATGCGGAAATACTTTTGGAAATAGAAGAATGAAGGAGCACGGCAGCATGGAATTCAACACCAGACTTTTGCACGGCAACCATCAGCCTGATGAAAAAACCGGGGCCACCACCGTTCCCATTTACCAGTCCACTTCCTTCAGGCACAAGTCTGCCGAGGAACTGGAGAGCATTTTTAGCGGGACCGATTACGGCTATATTTATAGCAGGATTAATAACCCTACCGTTGATGCCTTCGAAAAACGGATGGCCCTGTTGGAGAAAGGGGTCGGCGCCGTCGCCTGCGCGTCAGGTATGTCAGCGATAACCCTGGCTGTTTTCAACCTGGTGGAACAGGGGGATGAGCTGGTTTCATCCGCCGGTATATTCGGTGGTACCTACTCCCTGTTTAAAAGCCTGGCCGACTACGGCATTACCGCCCGTTTTGCCGGGAACGCGGCGGTAGAAAGTTTTGCCGGACAGATTAATGATAAAACCAAACTTATTTTCATTGAAACCATCGGCAATCCCAAAATGGACGTCCCCAATATCTGCGCTCTCGCGGACCTGGCTCATGCGCACCAAATCCCGCTGATTGTAGACAATACCGTTACCACCCCATATTCAATCAGGCCCATCGAGCACGGCGCCGACATCGTTGTCCACTCTACCTCCAAGCTTATTAACGGCAGCGGTAACTCCATCGGAGGAATCATTGTCGATAAAGGCCGGCTGCCCTGGTCGGCTGAAAAGTTCCCGAAACTCCATGAGTTAAGAAAAACCTACGCTTTTTTAGCTTACTTAGCTAAGCTGAGGAAAGGCCTGCACCGGGACATGGGCGCTTGTATGGCTCCCTTTAACGCCTATTTAAACTGCATTGGGCTGGAAACCCTGGGCCTGCGCATGGAAAGGATCTGCAGCAATGCCATGGAACTTGCCGGATTCCTGTCTCGACACCCGGAAGTGGCCTGGGTCAACTATCCCGGTCTGAAGGACAACCCTTATCATCAAATTGCCGCCGAACAGTTCGGCGGCAAGTACGGTATCCTGTTAACCTTTGGCGTGGGGTCAAAGGAACGGGCTTTTAAAGTCATTAATAACCTGAAATATGCTTACAATCTGGCCAATATCGGTGATATTCGCACTCTGGTCATCCATCCCGCTTCAACTATTTACACTGCCAATTCCCCGGAGGAGAAGGCCATAATGGGTGTGACGGAAGACATGATCAGAGTCAGTGCGGGTATCGAGGATATCAAAGACCTGGTGGAAGACTTTGGCCAGGCCCTTGATAAATTATGCTAGCAGCGCTTTCTGCACTGTAGTCCGGGCCAGAAAATAATCAGCCTTTTTCTTAACAAATAGTAGGCAATCCAAAAGACTGAAAGCAGGGTAAAAACAAAGGGGATTTTGAAATGATGCAGGTGGGGAGGCGCCGGAAGCCCGAAGAAGAGCAGGAGCGGCATAATCAGCGGCAGCCCGCAGTGCAGCAGGTGCCATATCACTGTAACGAGGGCACAGAAAAATCCTGCTAGACCAAGCCTGTGCGTAAACAACATATAGTCCCTCCCGAAAAGATTAATTATAATTAAATTTATTCCGGATAATGACTGTCCTATCACCGATTTGTTGAGGACTTTAACTAGACCTGGATACTTTATCAACCGTTTCGAGGATTTATTGCACCTGATAAGATAACAAAAGCCGCACTTAACCAAAAAGGTTTCGTGCGGCTTTTTGCGTTAATCCGTTACCCTGGGCCGGGTTGGGTCACATTCCGGCCTGGGTACATTTTGTGGGTCGCTCCGGTGCAGCCGGTGTAAGTAATAACATTCTTCCCTGGCCATGTGGTCCGGGACCAGAGCGTTGACTGGGCCAATCACTTCGGCTTTACCGATCATCAGTTTTAAGAACTCTAAAAATTCCTTGAATTCCGCTATTTCCCCGGCCACGTCCCGGTCGAATTTACCCAGGCTTGGGAACATGGGCTTCCCGGTCCTTAAGAAACCGGCATATTCAACGGTTTCGCTGTATCTTTTACAGAAAAGCTCCATATATTCCCTGGCTGCCAAAATCAGCTTGGTCTGGGAAAAGTCGAGGTCGCAGTGAACCGCCCGGGCATGGCCTTCGGCATCCTTAATCCATAACAGGTGGTGATGGACCGGGGATTTGACCGGGACAACCTGTCCCTGAACCAGGTATCCCAGGTTTTTGCGATACTCATCCAGTTCGTTAAGCATGTGATTGAAAAAGGTTGGCGACAGCCCGATCTGAACTTTTTTCTGCAGGTGACGGCTGAGTATATCCAGCTTAAACTTTCGCAGTTCCTCCACTGCGGGCAGAACTTCCCGGGCCAAACCCTGCCAGCCGCCGGCATCCATCTCTGAACGTGCACGTTCGAGCAGTTGATCGAACCTGTTAATAAAAAACTTGGCGATGGGAATCAATTCTATTTCCTGCGGAGAGAGGCTGTTATAAACAAACCTGCTGTGGTCGC
>JBMOPI010000240.1:0-3123 GCA_049324975.1 Bacillota bacterium | reverse complement strand
CCCGGGTGAAGGAAGGTGCCTGCTTTTATGAAGGCCGGGTCAGTGGCCGGCTGCAGCGCAGTCCGCTCCTAAACATTACAGAAATGCTGGCCGGCCTGCGTCCGGCCCTGGTCAAACGGAAACATATCGCCCAGCAGGGGATCAGGCTGGCACAATACCGGGACCGGGTTTTCGACGTCAGGGCCCTGGTGCAAAAAGACGGCTCCGGCAGGTGGGTCCTCACCGGCATGGCGGCCCGGGTTGCCGGACCCGGCGCTTTTATCACCAATGTCCACGCCGGCGGCAAGGCTGAAAAAATCTCCACCGTGCTCAGTGAAGCCTTTTCATATAACGGTCACCTGCAGGAATACGTCCGGGCCAGTTTACGGCGCCTGGCCATTTTAGCCTGCACCTGGATTGAAGAAAGGACCGGCCAGAAATTTGGCGAAATCGCCGTGGACCTCGCCGTTTCTGCAGATGGCCAGGTGTGGTTTATCGAATTGAACGCCGTACCCGGCCGGACGGTTTTTCGCCGCATCGGCGCTACGGCCATCGCCGACAGGGCTTTATCCCGGCCGCTGGAATATGCCCGGTTCCTGGCCGGTTTCGCCGACCCCGGGCCAACTAAATAAATTACAGGGAGCGTGACTATCTCAGTGTTCGTGGTAAAAATCAACCCTAAATCAGACGACGGTTCCGACATACTGGAAATCAACGCCGCAGCGGCCATGAAGGCAGGTCTTGATACGGGCGACAGGCTGACCATAAAGGCCGGTTCCCTGGAGGCGCCGGCTGATGTTATCGTCACCACCGCCGACCCGGCAGCACAAAACTATATAAGTACCGGAATTTTGCATAAACTGCTGCTGCCGATTGACCAGGCTGTCAATCTCAGGCTCTGCAAAGGACAGCCGGTGGCCGGCATAGGACCGGTCATCGGCATCCTGATCAGCAGGAACAAAAGGCTGCGGCGTCCTCCGTTCAGCAGACAGAAGCATCTCTTACGGCGGTTTATTGCCGCCGGCAAAAACATCGGGGCGGTGGTTTACGCTTTTAACCCGGATGGGATCGACCTGGAAAACCGGCGTATTGAAGGATTTTTCCCTTATAAAAACGGCGCCGCGGAAATTACCTGGAAAAAAAACTACTTCCCTTTCCCCGACGTTGTACATAACCGGATCATTTCCCGGACTACGGAAAAAACCCAACCTGTTCGCCAGGCCGTGGAAATGACCCATGTCTATGGCATCAAATGTTTTAACCCTAAGTTCCTGAACAAATGGGAAACCCACGATATCCTGTATCAAAACCCGAAACTCCGAAAGTTTCTGCCGGAAACGGTGAAATACCAATCCGTCGAAAAACTTGTCCGCTTCATGAAACAGCACCCTTTGGTGTACCTGAAACCATGGCACGGCAGTTTGGGCAAAGATATCCTGCGGGTCAAAAGGGAACACGGTTTTTACTCTTATCTTTACCGCCAGGGAAAAAACACTGTTTCAGGAAACTGGGCCGGCACTGCCGAAATGGCGGCGGCCCTGGAAAAACACATCGGCCGGCGGCCCTACCTGATGCAGCAGGGCCTGGACCTGGTGACATATTTCGGCCGGGTCTTTGACATCCGGGTGCTGGTCCAGAAAAACCGGGCCGGCCTGTGGGAAGTATCTGCCACTGTAGCCAGGGTCGGCAAGGAAGGAAGCCCCTTCCCCAATATTGCGGCCGGCGGCGCCGCCCTGGCCATGGAAGAGGTTTGGCAGGCGCTGTTTGCCCGGGACTGGCAGACCAGTCCCGTCAGGGGCGAGATGGAAGAGTTGGCCCGGCAGGTGGCCGTTACCCTGGATAAATACCTGGGCAATTTCGGGGAAATGGGGCTTGATATAGGCTTTGACACCAGAGGCAGGCTCTGGCTCATTGAAGTTAACTCCAGGCCGTCCCGGAAGGTTTTCCCGCAGGGTGACAAAATTCTCAAAGAACGTTCCATCCGTCTCCCCATGGAGTACGCTGTATACTGGGCCGGGTTTGCCGCGGAGCAACAAGACAGGGACCGGGCAAATGAATGAATTGGTGCCGGTGCGATGGGGCGGTACCCTGGGCGGGGATACTGCATATAAAGTCTTTATCCCCGGTCCGGCCCTTAAAAAATGGGGGTTCCCCCCTGCCCACCACACTGTTGTCAGGTTCGGCTCCCTGGTTATGCCGGTATCGGTGGAAGAATACAAGACTTCTATGGCCTTTCCCGAGCTCCTGTTCTTTGTGTCGCCGCCGGTGGCCGAAAAATGCCGGTTCCCGGTGGAAACCAGACTGATCTTAAAAATCGACCGGCTGCGCAAAACCCTGGCCATCGGCCCGGTAATCGGACTGTTTACCGTAAACCCCCAATCCCCGGGGCTTGCCACCCAGATAGATATACTGAAAGAACTGACTAACTCCTGCCAGAAAATCAGGGCCTTTGGTTATGTTTTTTTCCCGGAGGATGTTGACTGGTCGGCCGGGGTCATTTACGGCCGACTGCCCGTAACAGACCCGGAAACGGGCGGGACCGGCTGGCATACCGCCTCCTTTCCCCTGCCGGACGTTGTCTACGACCGGCTGCCCTCACGGACTGCAGAGTCAAAGCCTGAAATCCGGGAGTTGAAAGAAAAATTCGTCTCATCCGATATCCACTGCTTCAATCCGCAATTCCTGAATAAATGGGAAACCCACCAGCTGCTCCGCCAGGATGATGCCCTGACTGAATTCCTGCCTGAGACCAGGCTGCTCACCGGCCCGGGTGATATCCGGGCGCTCCTGGATACCTTCGGTATGGTTTACCTCAAACCCACCGCCGGCAGCCTGGGCCGGCGCATCATCAGGGTTGAAAAACTTTCGCCGGCAGTGATCCGTTACAAATACCGCACCAAGGACAAAGAAAGCAAAGAAGGTTTTGCGCCAAACTGTGAACTGCTGGAAATAGTCCTCCGCCCCGTTATGGGACGGCGGGATTACATTGTCCAGCAGGGCCTGCACCTTGCCGAGTACGAAGGCTGCCCTTTTGATGTGCGGATCCTGATGCAAAAAGATAACCGCGGCAACTGGCGGCGGACAAAGATCTATGTCCGGGTGGCCGCTCCCGGCAATATTGTCTCCAATATCAGCGACGGCGCC
>JBMOPI010000239.1:0-3124 GCA_049324975.1 Bacillota bacterium | reverse complement strand
ATTAACCTGCAGAGCCTGGGATTACAGGGTGACATTGATTACTCCCTCAAAAAAAACAGGTACTCCATCGTACCCGTTTATAAAGAAAACTCTGTTCAGTTGGGTATATAAAAAGACCGGGTCATTTTCAGACCTGGTCTTTTTTGTGTTATATCCGGCGCGGCGTTGGCATAAAGTTAATAAGAATCATATTATGTTAAATAGAACTCTGCTGGAGGTTATACAAATGTGGGCCGAAACTGTTCTGGTAGCCCTTATCCTCATCGGCATCCTCGGCAAATCCCACATCGTGGCCACTGCCGCCTGTATACTGCTGATTGTGAAACTTACCCGCGCCTACTCACTTTTCCCTCTGCTTGACCGCCGGGGCCTGGAGCTTGGTTTGCTGTTCCTGATGATATCGGTGCTGGTCCCCTTCGCCACCGAAAAAGTCACCATCAGTGACATCCGGGAGTGCTTTACTACCGTGCCGGGTATCCTGGCTATTCTGGGCGGCGCACTGGCAACTTACATGAACGGCCAGGGGTTAAACCTGCTGAAGATTGACCCGGAACTGATGGCCGGCCTGGTTGTAGGAGGCATTATCGGTATCGTCTTTTTCCGCGGCCAGCCGGTAGGGCCGCTGATGGCCGCGGGTCTGACGGCATTCTTCCTGAAAATCTTTCAGTGGCTGTGGAGATAGGCTACGCAGACTTCTTCAATGTGACCGCTGCCTATCCGGTATTGTTTTTCACAGATGCCTTCCATAAAACCGAACTTTTTAAACAATCCCAAAGACCTCTTATTGACTGTAAAAATGTTGGACTCGATTCTCAGGTAGCCTTTTCCCTTTGACCAGTTAATGGCATATTCCAGCATCCTGCTGCCTACACCCAGGTTCCGGCACTCTTTGACCAAATGTAAACCCACATTACATATATGTGCCGTGTTGGACCGCCGGCCTCCATCGGCCTGCAGGGCAGCCAGCCCGCCTACAACCTTCCCGTCACACTCGGCCACCAACAAGAGGTTCTTTTGCCGGTCCAGATTAGCTATGTACTCATATTCTTCCTCGACACTCCGGGCCCGTTTTTCCGTCATTACATAGCTGCGCTCGTCAGCAGCCGACCTGACCGCTTCCAGGAGACCTCCGGCATCTTCGGGAACCGCTTCCCGCAGGACAACCTGTCTGCCGTCTTTGGCTGTAAACGTTATTTCACCGCTCATGTGCTCCGCCCCCTTTTTTATCTACAAATATTATATCACCCGTAAGCAGGGGCGGCAATGGGTTTTCCGCTACCTGTCGGGTACTGCCGGTGAACGGTTCTGTACAAAAACGAGATCGCCATATTCTGCTTTTAAGTGTCCGGCCACTACCGGGCATTTTGCTTTCAGCAGGAAGAAGGTTTTGCCTCCGGCCAGCCTGGTGCCCTCAAGGGATTCATAATTGGCCTGGCCCTTGCTGATAATGATATCGGACCGGCCCAGTAGTTCCAGGAACTCCTTGCTGCACTTGCCGGCTACCGTTCCAAGGTAATCAGCGCCGTTGTCCACCACCCGGACCAGTTGGTCCAGTCCGACCTGCCGGGCGTCTTCCATTGTGGCGTCATTCAGGATAAAACCGCCCTTAACACCGTAAACTACCTGTTTTCCCATGGCCAGCAATTCCTCTGCCAGCAGGCGGTCAAAGACAATTTCCCCGCTGTTGTCGCCGATAATAAATACGGTCCCGGCGGTTTCAAGCAGCCGACGGAATTCCTTGTAGTCTGACCGCGCAAAGTTATATTTCAGTACATCATCAATAGCGCCGGCCAGGTCATAATCTTCAAAAAGTCCCAGGTCTATCACGTTGCCTGCTACCGAGAACTGCAGTGCTGTAAACAGCGGGTCGGACGATTCCCGCACCATGCGCTTAAGCCTTGGCAGTTGTTCAGCGGCCAGGCGGTTGGATTCCCGTTTGGCTTCAGCAAAAAGGTCACGGCCGCCAAGCCTGCTGACAAGTTTGTGCAGAATAACTGTTGAATTCTCTGCGGGTGTTAAAGCCGGATCAAGTTTTGCCACTTCCGGTAAAAGTCCCGCCAGTATTCCCGCCTGATCTTCCTTAGGAACCTTGCCCTTTTCCATGGCATTAATGCACTGGTTCAGATAGCATGGCATACATTCCACTGTCACCTTCACTTGCTGTTCCTCCTAATTCATGTCCCCGGCCAGATAAGCCCGCCAGTCCCCTGACAGGACTTCTGTCCCCCGGGAGACCAGATAATCGTGCCGATGTGGCGTATAGAGATATACATATCCACTGATAACTTCACCCCCGGCCAGGGTGACATCCCTGACTACCCGCTCATACTCGTTATCACGGCAGGGGCCGTGATAGTCTTCCAGTTCATCAAGCCGCTCCAGTACTGACAGCAAATCCCTGACCGTGACAAATTCCCCATTGACCCGGACAGGCCCGTCAATCACCGCCGGGTACCCTGCCGGCAGGTGAAACAGCCGCCCTCTTATTGTAGCCTTTTGGATGGTAATTATGTTTTTGGCCAGGTATATTTCATGGTTTTCAAATCCGCTCATGAGAGTCCCGTATACGAAAATGCCGTTACACATACTGCTGCCCCTCAACCCCTCTGAATTTACTGCAGGATTAATGTTTTTTGTTTTTGGTCAAAAGACAGCCGGCATTTCCCGGGCATGTGATGGCACCGTCCTCACAATTGACCGTGTAAGTTCGGTTACAATAATCCAGCAGCAGTGTGTTTGCGGCAGCATCAAATCCGGCTCCGGCATTTCCCGCCATCTCCCCGGGCTCCCTGGCCAGAAAAACCTTAATGGCCTCAGTGTAAGCATTTATATTGCACATCGCGCTATTCCCTCCGAAATATTTAAGCCCTGTATACAGGGCTTGCTATAAATATCTTAAAAAATTATACTGTTTTTTAGCTTGACTGACCACAAAATTCCTGATTCTCTCCTGCCTGGTGTTTGCCAGGTTGAAAAACTGCACCCCGGTAAGGTATCCGCCGGAAAACCGTTCCGACCTTACAACCCTGGCCAGCATCCGTTCCACGCCGGTTTCGGGCAGTTCCACGGCCAGCCGTACAATCATGTCAACCGGCAATAAATACGGAGACACAAAGCTATGCCC
>JBMOPI010000238.1:0-38947 GCA_049324975.1 Bacillota bacterium | reverse complement strand
CGGCGATAATCAAAGCTGCGCCGGCCCGCAGGTCGGAAGCCTTAACCTGCGCCCCCTGCAGTTTTTTAACGCCCTGAACGACAGCGCTGCGGCCCTCAACTTTGATTTTGGCCCCCATGCGTTTGAACTCGTCAGCTACCTGCAGCCGGTTTTCAAAAACATTTTCCGTAATCACACTGGTTCCGTTAACTACAGTGAGTAAAGCCATCATCTGAGACTGCATATCAGTCGGAAAGCCAGGGTAGGGAAGGGTTTTGATATCGATCGGCTTTAACGGCCCGGCGGCGGATACGGTAAGATTCTCGTCTTCTTCAACTATTTCCGCATTGGCTTCCCTGAGTTTGGCGATTAGCGGCTCTAAATGGGTAGAAATGACATTTTCCAAAACAAGGCGGCCGCCGGTGGCTGCCGCTGCAACCATAAAAGTACCGGCTTCGATCCGGTCGGGAATCACGGAATAGAATCCCCCGTTTAGCCGCTCCACCCCTTCAATTTTGATTACGTCGGTGCCGGCGCCGCGCACTTTGGCCCCAAGTGAGTTCAAAAAGTTGGCCAAGTCAACGATTTCCGGTTCTTTGGCCACGTTTTCTATTATTGTCTGGCCCTTGGCCAACACCGCGGCCATCATAATGTTTTCTGTGGCCCCTACACTGGGGAAGTCCAAATATATCTTGGCCCCGTTCAGCCGGTTACAGCTGCCCTTGATAAAGCCGTGATCCAAAATTATTTCGGCGCCCATACTCCGCATGCCCTTGATATGCAGGTCCATGGGGCGGCTGCCGATGTTGCAGCCCCCGGGCAGGGCGATTTCGGCTTTGCCAAAACGGGCCAGCAGCGGACCCAAAAGTAAATTTGACGCCCGGAGTTTTTTAACCTGCCGGTATGGTGTGGAAGTCTCCACCTGACCGGGGGTGGAGATTTCTATGCGGCCTTCGCTTTTTGTGCCGACCTCCACGCCCAGTTCCTTTAAAATGTTTAAAAAAACATGGACATCACTGATATCAGGGATGTTTTCCAGCACCACCGGCTCGGTGGCCAGGAGCGCTCCCGCCATAATGGCCAGGGCGGCATTTTTGGCGCCGCTTACCCTAACTGTGCCAAACAGGGGAGTGCCCCCTGTAATAATCATTTTGTTCAACCCTTATCCTCCTCATAGCTCGTCCGTCGAAATATTACACTTATTGTATATTCTAGGTATGTAGATTTATTCCTGCCGGACAGAAAAAACCCAGCAGCTTTTTAGTGCTGCTGGATCTGGATACCGTTATTGATGCCCCTGATGCCCGGAACCTGGCCGGCCAGCTCTTCCGCCCGGTGTTTCTTGTCCGGTGTGCCCACCACTCCATCAAGAAAGGCGCTCCCGTTCACCACAAAGCCGCGCACGCTGCCCAGGCCCTGCTGCCCAAGCAGTTTCCTTAACGCATTGGTCATGTGGGCGTCTTCAGATGTTTCTCCATGCCTCGCATTTAACCTGGCGATTACTTTTCTTACCCCGGGCACCTGGGAAGCCATTCTTACAGCCTCCTCAATCTGGTCGGTGGTGTCGACCGTCCCTTCAAGGGTCACGACGCCGTTGTCAATCAGTGTCTTTATGTTGCGCGGGCTCACCCGCGGACTCCGGGAAAATGCCGTTTCCACATCATTTGCAATGGTAGCGTCATCCCGGGCAAATTCCCCGGCGCCAATCTTTATATTGACAATAACTTCTTTTACTCCCATTACCCCGGCCGCCTGTTCTTTGGCCGCCTCAGCTTCAGCGACGGTCCCGGCGTCACCTTCCAGCCAGACTACGCCCTCTTCCGCCCTTACCGCTATCCGCTGCAGGTCCACCCGCGGATCGGCGGCCAACCTCTCCCGGACCATGGAGGCTATTTCTTTGTCGTCAACCGGCCGGTCCATAGCCACCGTAAGGCTGTTATCCACTGCCCGGACCCCCGGCACCTTGCTGACGATCTCCGCCGCCCGCCATTTTTCGGCAAGCACGTCCACCAACCCGTAAAGGGTAACTTCACCGTTATGGGTATCAATCCGGATATCCGTTGTCCTCAACAGCCGGGAATCTTTGAGGGCGTCTTCCACTTCCCGCTGAAGCATAGTATCGTTGGTCTCCATGCCACCTCTCCTTTCTTTTTCAGGCATTAGTATTTGCCCGGTTGGTAGGAAAGATGCATCTTATTTCGCTGCTACCCAATTACGGAAATCCGCTTCAAACTGCCGGAGGTCAACGCCTAGCGCAGACCTGAAACTCTCATTCAGGGTTTTGCCGCCGGCCAGGGCATCCAGGATTTCATCCTGTTTTGCCCGGCCGTACACCTCCACCAGGTAGTTGACGGCCTCCAGGGACTGCTGATAAGCCCTGCCCTGATCCGGCAGGTCATCAAAGGTCCTGTCCATCTGAGCAAAAGGATAGAGCAGGTCAGCGGTTAACTCCCGCTCGTTTTCCAGCTTAAAACCGGTCAGCCGGTATTCCTCATACTGCGCAATCCCTTCGGTAAACCACCGGGTGTAATTGCCATCTGTCCGGTAATCCACCACCATGTGAGCGAATTCATGGGCCATCGGCCCGTTTTCGGCAAATACCCGCGCCATATCCTGTGGATCATCGGTATCGATCCACTGCCGGGGCGACAGCACCCGGATTACCCCTGCCCAGTATACGCCCATGGCGCTCTCGTCGGCTGCCCAGCCAAAGCTCCGGCCGAGTTCCTCCCGGGTGGGGTAAATGATTACCAGGCTTTTTTCTGTCTTTGCAAATTTATATGCATCAGCCACCGGACGGTAGCTCTGTTCGGCGGTCTGCAGCACCAGCGAGGCGACGCCGGCGTCAGCAGGCTGGTAGCGGACTACAAAGTGTGCGCTTTCTGCCTGCTCCCAATGCCGGGTCTTCCACTGCATCTGGATTTTCGCCAGCTCACGGAAAACCTCGTAGACCCGGGACTTGGGCAGCATAGGACTTTTTGTCAACACAACCGACAACGCAAAAATGACCAGCAAAAATAAAACCAGGCCGATTTTGGCGCTCCTGTGAAGGCCAAAAAGGGGCCCGGTTACCCATTGCGTAACTAAAGCCACGGGTTACCCCTCCCCTCCGTGTAACTACTCTCCCAACAACATTATACAACGGCAGGATAGGGTAACCTAGTGGTAATAAATGAGAAAGAACAGTCAGGTTATTTCTTCGGCGCAAAGGGCGCCGGTTTGGAAAAGCTGGCCATCAGCTGCTGGGCCTGCTGGTAATTCGGGTCGCCCACTTTTATTTTCTGCAGTTCCTTAATAGCATCCTGGGTTTGCCCTTTGCCATTGCCCAGGTAAATGGCATAGTTCATCCGGGCCTGGCTGAAGTTAGGGTCGATTTCCAGGGCTTTTTTTACGGTCTCAATGGCTTTGTCGGTATTGCCGGTATAGAAATAAGAAGTTGCCAGGTTGCCCAATACCGCGGTATTCTTGGGACTGGTCCGGAGTACCGCCTCATACTCGGTAATGGCCAGTTTGAATTTATCCGCAGCCTTTTCCGGTTTATTGTTAAGCAATTTTATGCCATCTTCAAAAAGGCCGTGGCCCTTAGCCTCGCCGGCTACAGTCGCTGTCCCGGCCTGGGACTGCGATGTGGAGTAATTGGTCCAGTAACCGATGGAAACCGGGCCGACCAGACCGATGGAAATCATGCCTACCAGCACCCAGAAAACATACTTGTTCTTTTTTTTATTCATGAAAGCCATTTAGCATCTCTCCCAGAATAAATTTTGTCATGGTCCTTCGTCCAACGCTAATTATAGCATAGTCATAATTTCTTTGAAAGACAAAAAGTACGGCATTATTCCCAAAAACAGGGCATTTTTCTCCAATATGCCGCGACAAAGCCCCGCGGCAAACTACCACGGGGCTGCTTAAAAATTTTATCTCAAATACCTCATGGGGTTCTGGAAGGAACCGTTGACGATAACTTCAAAATGCAGGTGTGAACCGGTACTGCGCCCCGTGTTGCCCATCAAACCGATCAGGTCGCCGCGGGAAACTTTCTGACCCACTTCAACCTCAATCTTGGACAAGTGCGCATACTTGGTGACGAGACCACCGCCGTGGCTGATAACCACTGCCTTTCCGTATGCGCCGTCCCAGCCGGTGGAAATCACCCGGCCGTCGGCAGCAGCGCCGATAGCCTGGCCGGTATGGCCGTCAATATCGATGCCTGTATGCATCCTGCCCCAGCGGCGGCCATAACCTGAGGTGATCTTGCCGCCTGTCGGCCAGCCGACCAGGCCGCCGCCGCCACGGGAAGCGACGACCATCCGGGAACCTTTGACCACAACCTGGTTCTTGGGTTGTTTCAGCACCTTTTCCGCAAGTACCGCTTTGCTTACTTCAGCACCGTTTTTCAGTACTAATTTATAGGTGACCTCACGGGAACCGTTTTCCCCTTTTTGCTTGATTTTCTGCCTGCCCCGCCACATGCTGCTGCTTTTTTCCACCACAACATCGTAGGGCACGGTTTCGTTCAGCGTGACCCGGGCTTCAGTTAATACGTTAATCAGCGGCTCCAGCTTAACGAGGTTAAGTTCCTGGCCGAGAGACAGTTTTTCGCCCTTTAAATCCGGGTTGGCCGCTTTCAGTTCGGCTACACGCATATCATTTTTACGGGCGATCATCCACAGGGAATCCCCCTCTGAAACTACGTGCACAACTTTTTTCTGCCGGCCGTTTTTAATGACTTCCAGCGCCTTGTCTGGCTCCAGGATTTCTTTCAAATCGGCGGGGACCTGAACAATCTCCACCGTTTCCTCAAACTTGACAGAACCGATGTCCATGCCGTCCTTAACAAAGGATTCTTTCAGCCTTTTCAGGATATCTTCAGCGGTCTCAACATCTTTAACCAACAGGCTGACCTTGCCGTTAACCCTGATGCCGGTGGCTGCCGCCACAAAGGTAATCTTGTCATCCAGAATTTCCGTCAAATCCGATGCGCTGTCGATTTTGTAGAGGCGGGCTTCCGTTTCCCGGTAAGTCACGCTCTCTTTAATCTCCACACTGCGGTTCCAGGTTTTTGCTTTATCTGCCTTCAGGTCGGCAAGCGCCTTTTCTGCTTCCTGGCGGTTCTCCACCAGCGCTATCTGCTTCCCGTTCAGAATTACCGCAAAAGCCTTTTTCTCGGTATTGGCCACCACCAAACCACCGGCCAGCACGACCAGGGCCAGCGCTGCCGCAACGACAATCCCGGTCCGGGAATGCAGTTGAGCAAAATTAAATTTAGCAGGTATCAACCTGGTGATTTCGATTTTGGGAATTGTTATTTTAGGAATAGTCACTTTGGGAATAGTTACTTTGGGGATGGTTACTTTGGGGATGGTTACCTTTGGAACCGTGAATTTGGGATTATGCCCTTTCTTTTTTGCGTAAAATTGCTGTGCATATTTTAATTTTCTTTTGCTTTTTCTGTTTGATTTCTTATGGTTTATTTGATGCTTTTCTTTTTGCGTTAGTCTTACCAAAGGAATTTTTGCGGATTGGATGTTGGTAAAAATGCTGCGAAGTTTCTCCAACAACGCACTGATTATTTCCTTTTTCGACCTCATCATTCGCTCCTTTCTTCGACAAACTAAGTTTTTTGATTAAAAAGGCTTCGCTGGCGCGAAGCACCGGCGTTAGCCTTTTTTATACCGCAGCGCGTTATACTTTCCCAATGGTGCAAAAAAAGACATGTTTCTACAATATGTCGACTTCGGAATCTCTCTAAATTATGGTAAACCCAAATATATTATAGCATAGGAAGGTTTTTCCGTAAACCCCGAATTTTCGACAAACGGCAAAGGCGCTCGAAATAAGCGCCTTTTTCATGGTTTTTCGTCAATTATGTTTCATTTTCTTAGGCTAGCGCAGCCTTTTTAACCTGCACGTAAATTGCACATTCCAACCGCTTCCGGGTTATTGCGCAGCCAAGCTCGTAAGGCTCATATATAGTGCCGTTAGCCGCCTCGGCGTTGGCATGGCAGCCCCCGCTGCAGTAGAATTTGGCCCAGCAGGACCGGCATTTTTCCTTGTTATAGATGTGGGCCCGCTGAAACTCCTTCATCACATCCCGTTTATTGAGGCCGCGCCAGACATCGCCAATCCGGTATTGTCCCCGCCCGACAAATTGGTGGCAGGGGTACAGGTCACCGGCCGGCGTCACGGCCAGGTATTCGTGCCCGGCGCCGCAGCCGGTAAGGCGCTTGGGCAGGCAGGGGCCCTGGTCCAGGTCCAGGTTAAAATGAAAAAAGTCAATAGTCTCGCCGGCTTCGTGCCGCAGGATATATTCCCGGGCCAGTTTTTCATACTCCCGGCCGATGGCCGGCAGGTCCTCTTCCCGGAAAGCCCATTCCTCCCGGGGCAGGGCTACCACCGGCTCCACAGAAAGGTGCTGCAAACCCAGGCCGGCCATATGTAAAACATCCGCGGCAAAATCAAGGTTAAAGCGGGTATATGTCCCCCGCACATAATAATTATCATGGCCGCGACCGGCAGTAAAACTGCAGATGCGGTCCGCCACCTCACGGTAACTGCCTTTCCCTCCGGGGGCAGGCCGCATCCGGTCATGAACCTCCGGCCGCCCGTCCAGGCTGAGCACCACACTGATACCTTCCCGGTCCAGGAATGCCGCGGTGTCTTCATCAAGCAGCAGGGCATTGGTGGTTAGGGTAAATTTTATTTCTTTGCCATGTTTGGCCGACTGTTCCCGCCCGTAAGCGAGCAGTTCTTTTACTGTATCCAAATTAAGCAGCGGCTCGCCACCGAAAAAATCGATTTCACAATGCCTTCTGGCCCCCGACGCCCGCATCAGGAAATCGATGGCCGCCCGGCCGGTGGCTGCAGGCATCAGCCCCCCGGCGCCGCCAAATTTGCCCTTGCCGGCAAAGCAGTAGCGGCAGCGGAGATTGCAGTCGTGGGCCGCATGGAGGCAGAGGGATTTGACCACCGGTTCTTCCGGCAGTACATAGTGTTCTTCCTGGTTATCCGCTGCCAAAAGCAGGCCCTCCGCTTCCAGCCGGCGCAGCTCAGCCAGCACTTCCCGGACTTCCCCGGCCTGATACTGCCCCGCAAACCTGGCGACCAGTTCCTCTTCCGGAACGGTTTGATACTGGTCAACGATTTCCCAGGCCAGGTCGTCCAGGACATGTACCGCCCCGCTGTTGACATCCAGCAGGATTTTAACCCCGTCAATGGTAAATTTATGTATCAACTTGCTCTCTCCCTAATTTTTTTGTAAGTTAAAAAACCCAATCCGGATGGATCGGGTTGGCTTTAAATCAATATGTTTAATTTTACTGTTTGCTAGCGCAAACCTGGTTGCCCACGGTGCAGGATGTCTTGCAGGCTGACTGGCAGGAAGTCTGGCACTCACCACAGCCGCCTTTTTTAATGGTATCCTGCAGACTCTTCTTGTTTAAGGTTTGAATATGCTTGGACATCGGAACGCCTCCCCTAAATATGATTCTCAGCAATGGATGAAAATGAAAATGGAGCGGAAGACGGGATTCGAACCCGCGACCTGCGGCTTGGGAAGCCGTTATTCTACCACTGAACTACTTCCGCCCGTTTTGGTCTAATATATATTATATGCAAAAGCGGCACTTTATGCAAGGGGTTTGGGCCGCGTTAGCCTTTTTTATGCCGCAGGAGCGCTATGCGTTCCTGGGGTACAAGTAAAGGAAATGCCGGAGCATTTCCTTTAGTTTACTGATATGGTGACCCCTACGGGATTCGAACCCGTGTTACCGCCGTGAAAGGGCGGTGTCTTAAACCGCTTGACCAAGGGGCCGTAAAATGGTGAGCCATGCTGGACTCGAACCAGCGACACCCTGATTAAAAGTCAGGTGCTCTACCAACTGAGCTAATGGCTCAAAGTCGTCTCACAGATATAAATATTACTATAGATAATTCGTTCTGTCAACACCGCCAAAAGAAAATTATAGAGGAAAGTTTTAGTTCTTTTCCCAGGCCAGTTTACGGTACCGGTTAAGGACCAGGCGGGTGACGGGACCCGGCCGGCCATTGCGGATCACAGTGTCCCCTATCTGCACCACAGGTGTGATTTCCGAACCGGAATTGGTCAGAAAAACTTCCTCTGCATCAAGCAGGTCTTCCGCCGCAAGAACCGCTTCGGCCGCAGAAATCCCCGTGTCCGAGGCTATATCAAGCACTGTGTCCCTTGTTATCCCCGGCAGGATGCCGCATTCCCTGGCAGGTGTCAAGAGCCGCCCGGCTTTGTAAATAAATACGTTGCTCACCGTACCTTCCGTAACTTCCCCCCGGTAATTCAGCATGATACCTTCGGTAATCCCGGCCTTGTTCAGTTCCATTTTGGCAAAAATATTGTTCAGGAAATTAAGGGACTTTATTTCCGGCGGGCAGGCTTCCGGAAGGTTACGCCGGGTGCTGACAATGATGATTTTGACCCCTTTGGTATAAACCTGTTCATTGTAAGGAGGCATTTCCCTGGCCATGATCACCAGGTTCGGCCTGGCACAGAGGGTCGGGTCGATGCCAACCGGGCCTTCGCCGCGGGTCACGGTAAGCCTGATATAGGCATTGTCCAGCCTGTTTTCGGCCAGCACTGCATAAATCGCGCTGTTTAACTCTTCCCGTTCCCAGGGCAGGTTGAGTTCCAGCAGCCGCGCCGATTTCTCCAGCCTGTCCAGGTGTTCCCCAAGCTTAAAAACCTTTCCCTTATAGGACCGCATAGTTTCAAAAAGCCCGTCGCCGTATAAGAAGCCGTGGTCAAACACCGAAATCCGGGCCATTTCAGCCGGCACCAGGTCCCCGTTCAGGTATACAAAATCAGACACTGGCGGCGGCCTCCTTTTCGCCTGCAGAAGCCCTTTTTTCAGCCGCCAGGGTTTCAGTGATCTCAATAGCCCTGAGCAGCGCTTCCGCTTTTTTCATGGATTCAAAATATTCCCGTTCCGGCACGGAATCGGCCACAATGCCGGCCCCGGCCTGAACATAGGCCATACCGTCTTTGATCACCAGGGTGCGGATAACAATATTCATTTCCATCTCATCATCATAGCCCAGAAAACCGATGGAGCCGGTATACGGGCCGCGGCGGGTGGGTTCCAGTTCTTCGATGATTTCCATGGAACGGATTTTGGGCGCTCCGGTGATGGTCCCGCCGGGAAAACAGGCCTTAAAGAGGTCAAAACAGTCCCTGCCGGGAGCCAGCCGGCCCCGGACATTGGAGACAATGTGCATGACATGGGAGTATTCTTCAATTACCATCAGCTCATTAACTTCTACAGTCCCGTAGCGACAGACCCGGCCCAGGTCGTTGCGCTCCAGGTCTACCAGCATAATATGCTCAGCTCGTTCCTTTTCATTGGAAACCAGTTCCCGGGCCAGGGCCAGGTCTTCTTCCCGGTCCAGGCCGCGCCGCCGGGTACCGGCAATAGGACGGGTCTCAGCCAGGTCACCCTTGACCCGGACCAGCAGTTCAGGCGAGGAACTGACTATATGCATATCGCCGAAATCGATAAAACTCATATACGGGGAAGGATTGACCTCCCGCAAAACCTTATACAGTTCAAAGGGATGGGCGCTGATCCTGTTGCCCACCCGGATGGAGAGGTTGGCCTGGAAGATGTCGCCGGCCCGGATATATTCCTTGGCTTTTACCACCATGCCTTCAAACTGTTCTTTGGTCATGTTGCATACCGGCTGCAGGCTGTGCTGAAGCCGGTGGTCCTCGATGTCAGGGGCGGCGGCCGGTGGTTTCGCCCTGAGGGCCCGGGCAATGGCCTCGGTCTCGGCGGCAGCAGCCCGGTAGATTTCCGCCGGGTTTTGCCCGGCGGTACATTTTTTATTAACAATGATTTTGATGTTTTTTTCAAAATGATCAAGGCAGATTACCCGGTCCATGAACAAAAAGTAACTCTCGGGCAGGGCCAGGTCGTCCTCCGTCAGTTCCGGCAGTTCTTCGAAGTACCGACCGAAATCGTAACTGAAATAGCCCATGGCCCCACCGTAAAACTTAGGCAGGCCGGGGTATTTCCGCACCGGACAACGCGCCAGCACTCCCTGCAAGGTCTCGTATGGATCTCCCTCAATAATTTCCGTCTCGCCTTCTGCTGTTATTTCAGAGCGGTAACCCCGGGAACGGAAAGTAAGACATGGCCGGAACCCCAGAAGCGTGTAACGGGCCAGATTTTCCGTGCCTTTGCCGCTTTCTAATAGAACAAGGGGCTGTCCGGCCAGTTCCAGGTTTTCAATAATGGACACCGGATTCTCATTTTCCAGAGGGACCTCCAGCATCACCGGAATTCTTATCCCCGGTTCAAAAAGGTTAAGGAACTCGTTCAGAGTGGGCGTATGCATGACCAACCTCCTGCGACAAGATAAAACCGGATAGGCAAAGCCTATCCGGTGGGATGCCCGCGTATAACCGGCGGACCAGAACATACCGAACGACATAAAGCGTATAATGTTAAATTTAGTCTAGCAAAAGAGTTTTCCGGTGTCAAGCGTTCCGACCTTTGTGATTTATTCTTGCGATACTACAGGCTGTTTAACTTTGGGCTTCGCCAAATATTCTTTTTCAATACTCCTAAAATCTGATAATTTAATTTTTCCATGAACATTTTCGGCTTGATCTGACTGCAGTTTATAAACACCTTGAGCAGCTCCTTTAAAAATATAGTGGTCAGCACTTTTTTCTTTATTATAAGGAGTTGAGTCTGGTATCAAAAATGCTACAATTTCCATTCCTTCAGTTAATTCAGGTTGTGAAGTGTTATCAATAATAAATCCATCGATCGTTCCTCCAAATAATCTAACAATTACTTTATCACCTTTTATTGAACCTTTTTCCACATTAGAAACCTTTATGATGATGTCTCTGTAAATGGTGTCGCTTCCTGTGATAGTATCCGGTTTTTTGTTATCCCGATTATTCCACATTGGTTGACCTATTTTTTCTACAACCCCAGTAACAATAAGTTGAGAATAGGAAACCAAATCAGGCAAGTCAAACTTGGGATAACTTGCCGATTGAATTATTTTAGTAACATTATTATCACTAATAGCTTTATGGTTGGATACAAAGATACTTACCCCAGCTAAAAAAACAGCCAAAATTGCAAAAATCATTATTGTTTTTTTCACAAGTAATCACCTCTCTTTTTTAATAAAATCTATAGGCCTCTATTAAACCGTCTGAATCGTCCGCATGAAGAGTACGTTTTTTCGTTTCTCCCACATCCATCCATACATACATCGTAACCTCGGTATACGAATTAGGGTATTTGCTACTCACGTCATTAGGAAATAGTACGTCGCCAGCATATAAAGCATGCCCAAATTCGTGAGTAAAAGCATTTTGTACATCGTATAGGTATGGATCTCCATTTCCCCACGGAACATATGTATTCAGACCAATATCAAACTCTACTACTCTATTGTTTGAATTAAGATAAGCTGTAGTTTGCACTAAATAACTTTCACCGGCATTAAGTTTAAATACTTCATTTTTACCGTTCTTAATAAAATCAGTTGCTGTATTATTTGAAAAAAATTTTTTAAATGGTAATTCTTTTATATCATATTGAACATGGTTTTTGTACCGAAATGGCTAAACGGGTCGTAGTGAAACATAAACGGGTTATATAATGACACAAATGGGTTTGTCAAAAAAAAATAACCGTTGCCAAAACGGTTATTTTTTGATTCCGTATCTTGTTGAACAGTTTAAAACAGCTGTTCCTGAATAATTGTCTGCGACCGGCGGGTGCCTACGCCGATGATGGCAATGGGCACTTTGGTCAGCTCAACAATCCTGTTCAGGTAATCCTGGGCGGCTTTGGGCAGTTCGGCGAAACTCCTGGCGCCGGTGATGTCTTCCTGCCAGCCGGGCAGTTCTTCGTATACCGGCTCACACTGCTGCAGCACCTTGAGGCTAGCCGGAAACTCGGTGATGATTTCCCCGTTGTATTTGTAACCGGTACAGATTTTCAGCGTCTCAATGCCGGTCAGCACATCCAGCTTGGTTACGGCAAAGCCGGTCAGGCCGCTCATGCGGGCGGCATAGCGGGCAATGACGGCGTCAAACCAGCCGCAGCGGCGCGGCCGCCCGGTGGTAGTGCCAAACTCGTGGCCCACATCCTGCAGGTGCCTGCCAATAGCGTCGTTAAGCTCGGTGGGGAAAGGCCCCTCACCGACCCGGGTGGTATAAGCCTTAAGGATGCCTAAGGCTTTGGTAATCTGTGTCGGCCCCAGCCCGGCGCCGATACAGGCCGCCCCGGCAATGGGATGGGATGAAGTAACAAAGGGATAGGTCCCGTGGTCCAAGTCCAGCAGGGTACCCTGCGCCCCTTCAAAAAGCACGTTTTTGCCTTGTTCCAGAGCATCGTGGATAATTACGGAAGTATCAGCCACATATTTACGCAGCGCGTCCGCATATTCCAGATACTCCTGCATAATGGCATCCTTTTCGAAACCGTCGGCCTCGTAAACCTTGGACAGGAGGAGGTTCTTTTCCTCCAGGTTCTGTTCCAGGATACGCTCAAATTCCTCTTTATCCATTAAATCAACAATTCGGATCCCCACCCGGGCAGCTTTGTCCATATAAGCAGGACCGATGCCGCGCCTGGTGGTGCCTATTTTGTTGGCCCCTCTGCTCTCTTCAATGACTTCGTCCAGTTTTTTGTGGTAGGGCATAATCACATGGGCCCGGGGGCTGATGCGCAGGTTGTCTGTTTTAACCCCGCGCCCGGTCAGGTACTTCAACTCCTCGAGTAAAACAGCCGGGTCAATAACCACGCCATTGCCGATAATGCAAATTTTATCAGGATAAAGAATCCCCGAAGGAATCAGGTGGAGCTTAAACTCCTCGTCACCTACCACCACGGTGTGGCCGGCATTGTTACCCCCCTGGTAACGAACGACGATATCAGCTTTTTCGGCCAGGAAATCGGTAACTTTGCCTTTTCCCTCGTCACCCCACTGAGCCCCTATTAAAACAACTGACGGCATTTAACAGCACCTCCATATTTCACTGCCGGGCGTATACCCCGACAGGTTTACCATGTATTATCCTACCCGGTTAAGGATGCCCCTGGCGGCAAGGACCCCCGCCACCGAGGCCTGGGCCAGTCCCCGGGTTACCCCGGCGCCGTCACCGGCGGCAAAAAGGTTGGTGATCATGGTTTCCAGGTCCGGAGTAAGTTCCAGGCGTGAGGAGTAGAATTTAACCTCGACTCCGTATAAAAGCGTATGTTTTGAATATACACCCGGCGCAATCACATCCAGGGACTTCAGCATCTCAACAATACTCATCAGGTGCCGGTAGGGGAAAACAAGGCTTAAGTCCCCCGGAGTGGCATCCGCCAGAGTGGGCCGGACCAGGCATTTTTTAAGGCGCTCACTGTCCGTGCGCTGTCCTGCCACCAGGTCACCCAGCCGTTGGACGATAACTCCGCCGCCTAACAGGTTGGCCAGTCTGGATACATATTTTCCGTAAGCGATAGGCTCCTTAAACGGCTCGGTAAAAGTCTTGCTGACCAAAATGGCGAAATTGGTGTTATCCGTCTTCTTATGGGCATGACTGTGGCCGTTGACCGTGATCAGCCCGTCGTTGTTTTCCGCCACTACCTCGCCGTATGGGTTCATACAGAAGGTGCGGACTTTATCGTCAAAGGATTTCGAATAATAAATGAATTTTGATTCATAAATCACACTTGTCAGATGTTCCATTATAGCTGCTGGCAGTTCCACCCGGACTCCGATGTCCACGGGATTGATAGCCGTGTTCAGTCCCAGCCGCTGGGCCTGGTTGGTCAGCCATTCGGAGCCTTCCCGGCCGGGGGAGGCCACAACGTATTTACTGTAGATAAGCTGACCGTCGGCCGTTTCTATTCCCTTAACAACCTTATTCTCCACTACTATGTCTTTTACTCCCATACAGTGGCGTACTTCCACGCCCTGGGAGAGCAGGTAATCCTTCATTCTTTCCAGGATCTGCTGACAGCGGCCGGTTCCCAGGTGCCTGATGGGCGCGGGGATCAGTTTTAATTCGGCAAAAGCAGCTTTGCGCTGAATCTGCCGGATGCTGTCCTCCTGGTCTACTCCGTAAACTTTATCAGGAGCGCCGTACTGCAGATAGATCTTATCCACATGGTCAATCAGTTCCTGAAGCTTTTGCTCCCCAATATACTGTTCCAGCATTCCGCCAACTTCAGTGGAGAGGGTGATTTTGCCGTCACTGAATGCCCCCGCGCCACCCCAGCCGCACAGGACTGAACACGGGGCGCAGTTGACACAGGAGGCGCTTCTTTCGTTGGCCGGGCAGGTGCGCCGGTCAATGTCCCGGCCCTTTTCCAGGATCAGTATGCGCAGGTCTGTTCGGGCAGCGACCAGTTCCAGGGCGGTAAAAATCCCGGCCGGACCGGCGCCGATAATAATCACGTCATAATGCTGGCGGTTCACGAACGTCCCCCCTCAGTTTCCGGTTAATTTTACTATGTGCAGAAGGGCATAAAAATAACCCAAACAGTATTATTTTATCAGAGTGGTTGGGTATTGTAAAGGGGCGCCTTTAGCGCCCCTTAATCATGCCGTCTTTCCAGGTTGACAAACCGGGTAAACTCCTTCAGGAATCCCAATTCCACTGAGCCTACGGGGCCGTTCCGCTGCTTGGCGATGATAACTTCGGCGATGCCCCGCTTTTCGGATTCGGGGTTATAATACTCATCACGGTAAATAAACATGACCAGGTCTGCGTCCTGCTCCAAGCTGCCGCTTTCCCTGAGGTCGGACATCATCGGCTTTTTGTCGCTGCGTTGTTCCACTGCCCGGCTGAGCTGGGAGAGGGCAATTACAGGCACATCCAGCTCCCTGGCCAGGCCTTTTAAAGACCGGGATATCTCGGATATCTCCTGCTGCCGGTTCTCCGTTTTCCGGCTGCCGGTCATCAGCTGCAGGTAGTCGATAACAATCATGCTTAAACCCTTTTCGGCTTTCAGGCGGCGGGCTTTGGCCCGCATTTCCATCACAGAAATGCCGGGGGTGTCGTCAATAAAAATGGGCGCTTTGGACAGCGGCCCGGCGGCCTGGGTGAGTTTGTTCCAGTCGGCCTCTTCCAGTTGGCCGGTACGGACTTTTTGCTGGTCTACCATCGCCTCGCCGCACAGCATGCGCTGCACCAGCTGGTCTTTGGACATTTCCAGGCTGAAGATAGCTACCGGCAGATTATTTCTGACAGCAGCATTTTGACAGAAATTAGTGCAAAGGGCCGTTTTACCCATACTGGGCCTGGCTGCCACGATGATCAGGTCTGAAGGCTGAAAACCTGACGTATACCGGTCCAGGTCAACAAAGCCGCTGGTTACGCCGGTAATTTGACCCTTGTTGTTATGCAGGTATTCGATGCGTTCAAAGGTATCCATCAGGATGGCTTTTATGGCTGCAAACCCCGTACTGGCCTTGCGCTGAGTGAGTTCAAAAATCATCTGCTCGGCCCGGTCCAGAAGGGTATCGATCTCTTCATTTCCTTCATAACCCATGGCGGCAATGCGGCTGGACACGCTAATCAGCGTCCGCAGCAGGGCTTTTTCCTCGACAATCCGGGCGTAGTACTCCACATTGGCCGCCGTAGGCACCAGGTTGGCAAGCCCGGCGACGTATGCGGCGCCGCCCACCTGGTCAAGGACGCCTTTTTGCCGCAGCTCCTCTGTCACTGTAATCAGGTCGATGGCCTCACCGCGCTCAGTCAGATCAAGCATGGCCTCAAAGACATGTTTATGGGCATCACGGTAAAAATCCTGCGGGCGCACGAACTCCATGGCCCGCAGGACAGCCTCTTTGTCAATTAGCATGGCCCCCAGGACAGATTGCTCCGCGTCCAGGTTTTGGGGGGGGATTTTTTCCAGCGGGAGACTCATTCCGGTACCTCCAAAATCCTGCTTAACTTACCCTGACCTGCTCTTCCGGCAATTCCAGGATTACTTCCAGCACTTCTTCAATAGTGGCCGCCAGCCTGACTTCAATCCCCTTCAGGTCCACCGGCACGTCCTTTTCATTCTCTTTGGGCACAACCACGGCCTTCATGCCGGCCTGTTTAGCGCCGTATATTTTTTCAAAAACACCGCCCACGGCTTTGACCTTGCCCTGAATGGAGATTTCACCGGTCAGGGCCACGTCCTGCCGCAAAGGCCGCTTCTCCAGGGCGCTGATGACGGCCGTAAGGATGGCGGTACCGGCAGAAGGCCCGTCAATCCGGCCGCCGCCGACAATGTTGACATGGATGTCATAGTTGCTGATATCTTCGCCGGTAAGTTTCCTGATTACCGAAGCGGCATTGAAAACCGAATCTTTGGCCATACTCCCGGCGGTATCGTTAAACCTGATAGTCCCTTTGCCTTCGGCCCGGGCCGGGAAGGCTACGGCCTCAATCTCGAGCACTGAGCCGACAAAACCGAGGACCCCCAGGCCAAAGACCCTGCCGACCTCAGCGGTGGGCGAACCTTTCAGGGTTATATGCGGGGACAGCCGGCTAACCTGCACCACTTCCAGGACTTCTTCAACCCCTACCCTTACCTTCTCCTCCGGGCCAGGTTCGCCGTGATGCCGCTTGTAAAGGGCTATGCCGTAAGCATCAGCCAGGATATTGATAGCCTTCCGGCCTTCAATGGTATACTCGCTGATCATTTCCGGGACTTTTTCATCCAGCACAATATCCAGTTTTTGCGCCGCTTTAGTGACTATCTTCCGGATACTCCCGGGGGTGAGGGGTTCAAAATAGACTTCCGCGCACCGGGAGCGGATAGCGGGGTTAATGTCATGGGGTTCCCTGGTGGTGGCGCCAATAAGGATAAAGTCGGCAGGAGCGCCTTCCTCAAAGATCTTTTTAATATACTGGGGAATGTTCGGGTCATGCGGTTCATAATAAGCGGAATCAAAGGAGACCCGCTTGTCTTCCAGCACTTTGAGCAGCTTGTTCTGCAACATCGGGTCGAGTTCGCCGATTTCGTCGATAAACAGCACTCCGCCATGGGCATCGGTGACCAGGCCCAGTTTGGGCTCCGGCACACCGGTGTCCGCCAGGTCCCGGCGGGCCCCCTGGTAAATAGGGTCATGAACCGAGCCGAGCAGGGGGTTAGTCACATCCCGCGGGTCCCAGCGCAGGGTCGTGCCGTCCACTTCCACAAAAGGAGCATCCTCGGCAAAAGGTGAGCCGGAAATTTCCCTCACCGCTTCCAGGGCAATCCGGGCCGCCGTGGTTTTACCTACTCCGGGCGGGCCGTAAAGGATGATATGCTGTGGGAAGGGAGAGGCGATTTTGGCTACCAGGGATTTGATAGCCCGCTCCTGGCCCACCACTTCCTCAAAAGTCTGCGGCCGCAGGGCCTCCATGGCTGAACGGGCCAGCTTCTTCTGTTCCAGTTTTTCCAGGATGGCCAGTTTCTTCAATGTCTGCGCATTTTCCGGGCCGGCCGTTTCCTTCATAATCTGCATCTTGATTTCTTTTACATAGTCATCATGACGCTGCTGCATGCGTTCGGCAATCTTTTTTTCCAGCTTGTCCTCAACAGATTTGCGGGCGATAATGTCCGCGATTTCATCTTCCACGTCGTTGATAATGCCCGGTATTTCTTCAATAGCCGGCACCTTGTCGATAGTCGGGTCTTCAAAAACAATCCGCTGTAAAGCCAGCACCCTCTCTTCCAGCACTTCGGACCGCATCAGGTTGAGGGCCTCCAGTTTACTGGCCTTGAGCACGATTTTGTCTGAACCGAAAAGGTTGGTCAACAACCCGAAAATCGCTGCCACCTGGCGCTTCATCTGTTCAAGTTCATTGAATTTTTCCACCAGGTCCGGCTTCTCGCTCCGGCTAATGAACTTATCCAAAAAGCTTTTCATCTTGTTCCCCTTTCTTATTCCTGCACAACTTGGAGCCTGAACTGAGCCTGGACCTCAGGGTGAAGCTTTACTGTAACGTTGTAAGTGCCAAGGGCTTTGACGGCACCTTCGATTTCCACCTTTTTCTTGTCCACGTCGATTTTATGCACCCGGGCCAGCGCCTCGGCCACATCCTTACTGGTGACGGAACCGAAAAGTTTGCCTCCCTCGCCTACTTTAGTAGCCACCTGCAATACAATGCTTTCCACTTTTTTGGCCATTTCCCGGGCTTCCTGAAGGACGGCTTCTTTTTTCCGGTTTTCGGCCTCTTTTATATGTTCAAGGTTTTTAAGGTTGCCGGTGCTGGCCTCCGCTGCCAGTTTCCTGGGAAAAAGGAAATTGCGGGCATAGCCTTCAGCCACCTCAAGCACCGCGCCCTTCCGGCCAAGCTTCTTGACATCTTCAAGCAAAATGACTTTCATTTATCAAACCTCCTTACTGATCCTGCTTCTTTCCGCGGCTGCGGAAAGTGACCAGGGGGTCAAATACTCCCAGTCCGGTCAAAAGCAGCACCGTACCTGTCAAATTCAGAACGGCAATGACCACTAACAGGATTTTAACCCAGCCCGGCAGCAGCCACCGCCGGAAAAAGTGGACGCCTACCGCTAATCCAATAATAAAGAAAATCGGGAAACAAATAAAGACAATATTTTTTCCAATGGCCGCAAGAACTGGCATCTTGTAAAGGTCCCCGGCCAGTGTAAGCAAGAGGCCGGACATAAAAACCCATACGGAATACCAGGGCAAGTGCCATTCACCGAAGGCCGGCAGGCGGAAACGGCCGAGCCCCAGGCGGTCCAATACCCGGACGGAAACCAGGTAACTCAGCAGCGCTTTGATCATCGCGGCAACAACAAAAAAGCCGGGCAGCAGGATGATTACACTGCCTATAAGTTTTCTTACTTCCGGCTCATCCATGCCCTGTCTGGCAAAATGCTCCAAAACGCCGGCGGTTCTGTAAATTTCTATAACGTAACCGGTCATGCGGCCGATTTCCTGGTTAAGGTTAAAAACACTTCTTTGGGTGTAAAAATATAACACCAAAACAACAGCTTCCGCGATTACAGTCATCACTATTCCGGAAAGCAGGACCGGTCCGGCGGGGAACCTGTTCCTGAACATCACCCCGTATACCACCGCCACCGGCGCCAACTGGAGAAAAAGCAGCCCGGCCATTACAGGTTCTGTAAACATCAATGTAAGCATCCCGGCGACTGTAAGGGCCATCAGCCCAATCCGCCAGCCATGCCGGATAAAAACTATAACAATGGGGACACCCCATAAAAAATCAGTAAAAAAACTGACCAGTGGCAGGTTAAGGGACAGCATTCCGAATAAAGCCGTGATTGCCGCCAGAAGCGCACCTTCAATCAGGGGCCGGAGCCTTTGCTGCTGGACCAAAAAGTTCACCTCTTCTTGTCGCTGACGTATTTCAGCATTGCCGTCAGATCACCGTACCACTGCTCTACCTCGTGGTTATCCTTGATCGTGCTGCGAAGCTTGCTCTCAATCTTGATGTCCAGCCGGGCAAAATTGATCCCCAAACGCCTGGCCAGTACATAAGTCATGATCACAATCCCGGCCAGCGCCTCCAGGATCACCTCTTCACTGCCCTTCAACATGGCCCTGAAAAGGGTCGAAACCGTACCCAGCAGTTCCGTTTTAAGCCACTCAATGACACGGATATTCTTGGCTATGTCTACTTCCTGATTAGACGAAGCCATCATAAAACCTCCCGGTAACATAGTATCCTAATAGTATTCTGCAGATAAAACCCGTTTTCCTCCTGTAACTCCAATCCAATTTTTTAATGCCGTAGGAGCGTTATACTCCCTGGATACCATAAAAGGGAGCACAAGTGCTCCCTTCTCATCTTTTCCGCTTATTCCGCCGTAAACGGCAGTAAAGCCATATGGCGCGCCCGTTTGATAGCTATAGTCAGCTGGCGCTGGTGTTTGGCACAGTTACCGGAAATCCGCCGGGGAAGAATCTTGCCCCGCTCGGTTATGTACTTCCGGAGTTTGTTGGCGTCTTTGTAATCGATGGACTCGACCTTGTCTATGCAGTAAGAGCACACCCGTTTCCGGGGGCGCCGCCCACGCTCGCGTTTCATGTTACCCCTCCTGTCTAGAACGGAATATCGTCATCGGAAAACTCAATTTCGCTGCCTATGCTGTCGGGATTCATGTAACCGGAGCCCTGTTCGCCGGAGCTTTTGGGACTTAAAAATCTTACGGTATCGGCTACCACTTCGGTAATCCAGCGGCGCTGCCCGTCCTGCCCTTCAAAAGAGCGGATCTGCAGGCGGCCGTCCGCAGCGGCCAGTTTACCCTTAGACAGGTAGTTGGCGCAGTTTTCGGCCTGCGTACCCCAGACTACGATATTGATAAAATCCGCTTCCCGTTCACCCTGCTGGTTTTTAAAAGGCCGGTCCACAGCCAGGGTAAAGCTGGCAACAGCTTTGCCGTTCGGCGTATAGCGCAGCTCGGGGTCCTTGGTCAGCCGGCCGATAAGAACAATCCGGTTTAACATCTAAACACCACCTAGCGTTTTATCTCTCCCAGACAACAGTTATTCTTCTTCCCTGAGAATCATGTGCTTCAGGACTTCGTCAGTAATCTTGAAAACCCGGTCAAGTTCATGGGCAATTTCCGGCTTCCCTTTATAATGCATCAGGATATAAAAGCCTTCGCGCTTACGGTTGATTTCATAGGCCAACCGCCGCTTACCCCACTTGTCCAGTTTGACGAGTTCACCGCCGTTGTTCTCTATGATGCCCTTAAACTTCTCAGTTACGGCAGTGGTCTGTTCTTCGTCCAGTTCAGGATTAATGATGTACATAACTTCGTATGCTCGCACAACTGTTCACCTCCTCCCCTCGGACTAACGGCCCTATCTCCAGGATAGAGCAGGGATGTATGAGACTCTGTAGTCTCGGTTTATTATTATAACATGAATGACATGCTCATGCAAGGAAATGTTGGAAAAGGCTGGCGGGGCGCGAAAAGGCCTGTGCGCTACGCGCGCTCCAGGCCCCATTTTCTACGCACTTTTATTTCCATGTTGCTGAAGATAAACCGGTCGATGAGCTGCCCCAAAACCGCGATGATAATCATTACAGAAATAACCATGCTCATATCGGCCAGATCCCTGCCATACATCAATACCTGGCCCAGGCCGACACCGGACGAAAGCAGTTCCCCGGCCATCAGCGCCCGCCAGGCAAAAGCCCAGGCCAGTTTCATGCCGGTGATAACGGTAGGCAGGGCGGCCGGCAGCAGGACATCGCTATAAATCCGCCACCCCTTGGCCCCCATGGTGCGGGCTGCCCGGACAAAAAGCGGCGGCACATTCCGGACGCCGGCTTCGGTGGCCGTGGTAATAGAAAAAGTTGCCCCGATCAGGATGATGAAAATAATGGCGTTTTCATTCAAACCGATCCAGAGCACTGCCAGCGGCAGCCAGCAGATGCTGGGCAGGGGCTGGAGGCCGGCTATTAAGGAACCCACGGTGTTTTTCAATAATTTGACCCGGGCAATCAGTATCCCCAGGGGTAGCCCCAGCGTTAAAGCGATAAGATAACCTTTTGAAATGCGGAGCATACTCGTATAAATCGCGATAGGTAATGATCTGTCAGCGATACCCTGCCTCAATGTTTCCATTACCTCAAAAGGGGAAGGAAAAACATAAGGCGGCCAGACACCAAGTTTGTAAATAAGCTGCCAGACTGCCAGCAGGGCAATATAAAACAACATTGTCTGGATACGGTTAATCATTGTCTTCAACTCCGGTCTGTTCGGTCGTTTATTTGATCTCGCTTAAACCCTTTTCTTTTAAGACTTTGTTTAACGGTTCCAGGTTAATCAGACCCTCGATATCCGGGGTTTTTTTAAGGTAACCGTTTGCAACGGACAACCCGACAAATTCTTTGATGGAATCGGCTACCGGGTCATAAGTCGCTGTTAACCGGACAAAGGAGCTGTCAAGAATGTCTTTGGACAATTCTTTCTTGGTTAATGCCTTAAGCTGGGCATTAACCAGGGTTTTGTTCTTTTCAGGGTCCTGTATAATATTCTCGGTGATTTCCAAGTGGGCCTGCAGCCATTTTTCCACTAAGTCAGGGTGTTCCTGCAGGAACTTTTTGCTTACGATGACTACTGCGGTGGTATAGCTGCCATCCCGCCAAACCTGGTTCCAGTCTAGCAGTATGCTGCCGCCGGCTTTTTTCACCAGCCGGGAACCCCATGGTTCCGGGACGATGGCGGCATCCAGTTCCTTATTGGCAAAACCGGTTAATATATCCGGGTTATCCACCTGCAGCACGTTTACACTGCCGCCCTTGGTAACGGCCTTAAGGCCGGCATCGGCAAGTATTTTCCGCAGGGAGATATCCTGGGTGTTGCCATACTGCGGCACAGCGACTTTCTTGCCGGCTAAATCCTTAATGCTCTTAATCCCGGCATCTTCCCGCACCACCAGCACTGCACCGGCATTGGTGGCACCGGCAATAATCTGAAGCCCGCCCCGGGATTTTACAAAACCGTTGATGGCCGGCACCGGACCGATATACCCGAGGTCGATTTCCCCGGCCAGCAGGGCTTCGATTTCCGAAGGCCCGGCATTAAAAAGCTTCCTGTCGATAACAACATTGTCACCCAGCGCCTTCTGGAAGGATCCGTCCGCCAGCCCAACCAGGGCCTGGGAATGGGTGATATTGGGAAAATGGCCTACTCTGATAACTGTTTTTCCATTACTTGCCCTACCGGCTTTTTGTGCGTCTTTACCGCCGCAGCCGGCATAAACCAGGGCGCCTGCCAGCAAACCAAGTATCGCCAACAGCGCAATTATTTTTCTATACATTAACGTTCACCTCTCCCAGTATAAAAACTCATATCAAAATAAAGAAGCCAAGTAATCACCTAAAATAATCTTAATTAAGGTGACTAGCTTAGCCTCCAGTTTTTCTGGCCAACTAACGCCAATCATCAACATCGGTGGGACAGGCATATTCCACTCTTGCCCACCCCGCATTTTTTATTTCCTAGTATTTTGATTGGTATTTATGGTTATATTATATTTTAACAAAAAATCCATGTCAATACTTTTTAAGAAAAATAATTCTCTGACGCCGGATTACCCTTTTATCGCCTGCCGCAGGTCTTCGATAAGGTCGGCCGGCTCTTCCAGTCCAACCGAGAAGCGGATCAGGTTATCCGTTATCCCCTGAGCATGCCTTACTTCCGGCGGCATGGCGGCGTGAGACATCTTCGGCGGGAAGGAGATAATGCTTTCCACCGCCCCAAGGCTTACCGCCAGGGCCGGCAGCTTTACATTGTTCATGATCTGCCTGGCCAGTTCTTCTGTTTCCGTTTTGAAAGAAACAATACCGCCAAAGCCGGTGGCCTGTTTTTTGTTGATTTCGTAGCCGGTGTGGCCGGGCAGGCCGGGGTAAAAAACCTCGGTGATTTCCGGCTGTTCCCTGAGCCACTGCGCGATGGCCAACGCCCCGGCCTGGTGCTGGTCCATCCTCACCTTCAGGGTTTTGATGCCCCGCATCAGGAGCCAGCAATCCTGCGGACCCAAAACGGCCCCGATGGAGTTCTGGATGAACTTAATTTCCCCGGCCAGCCTGCGGTCTTTTACCACCACCAAACCGGCAAGCACATCGCTGTGGCCCCCGATGTATTTGGTGGCGCTGTGGATGACGATGTCAATGCCGAGGTCAAGGGGTTTTTGAAAATATGGCGTCATAAAGGTGTTATCGATGATGGTGAGGAGTTCTTTTTCTTTGGCGATAGCTACCATGGCATCCAAGTCGGTTATTTTCAGCAGGGGATTAGACGGCGACTCCAGGTAAATGGCCTTAGTTCCCGGGGTGATGGCCGTCCGGACTTTTTCCGGGTCGGTAGTGTCCACAAAAGTTGTCCGGATGCCCAGCCTGCTGAACAGTTTGGTCAGCGCGCGATAAGTCCCGCCGTAAACGTCCTCGCAAACTATCAGGTGATCGCCGGGTGAAAACAGCAGGAATACACTTGATATAGCCGCCATCCCGGAGGCGAAGGCAAACCCGCTGACCCCACCCTCAAGTTCAGCGATTATTCCTTCCAGGGCATCCCTGGTGGGGTTGCCGGAACGGGCGTAATCGTAGGGTCCGAAATTTTCGACGGAAGGCTGTTTGAAGGTGGAAGCCTGGAAAATGGGGATGCTTACCGCCCCGGTGGCGGGATCTATTTCGTTGCCGGTGTGCAGCACCTTAGTTCCAAATTTCATGGGAGTATCCTCACTTTCATATTATGATAGGGCCTGGACCAAATCTGCGATAAGGTCGTCAATATCCTCCACCCCGACGGAAATCCGCAGCAGGCAGTCGTCAATACCCAGCCTGGCCCTGGTTTCCGGCGGGATATCGGCATGGGTCTGGACAGCCGGAAAAGTAACCAGACTCTCAACGCCCCCCAGGCTCTCAGCAAAAGAAAATACCTGCACCCGTTTTAAAACCTGCTCTACAAGCAGTTGCTCCTTTACTAAGAAAGAAACCATTGCCCCGTAACCGGAAGCCTGTTTCCGGGCAGTAAAATGGCCCGGGTGTGTACTTAAGCCGGGATAATACACTTTGGTTACAGAGGGGTGTTCATCAAGCCATTCGGCCAGCTGCCGGGCGTTTTGTTCCTGCCGCTCTACCCGGAGGCCCAGGGTTTTCAGACCGCGGATAAGCAGCCAGGAATCAAAGGGGGCTAATACTGCGCCGGCGCCGTTCTGGAGAAAACCGATTTTTTCGGCCAGGGCCGCGTCTTTGGCCACCACAAGACCGGCCAGCAGGTCGTTATGGCCGCCCAGGTATTTGGTGCCGCTGTGCACCACGATGTCGGCGCCCAGTTCCAGGGGACGCTGTAATACCGGGGTCATAAAGGTGTTGTCAACAATGGTCAGCAGCCCCTTTTGTTTAGCTGTATCTGCGATGGCGGCGATATCGGCAATCTTGAGCAGGGGGTTGGTCGGTGTTTCGATAAAAATGGCTTTTGTATTGTCCTGTATAGCATCTTGAACCTGCCGCAGGTCACTGGTATCAACATATGAAACAGATAACCCGAAATTTGTAAATATTTTGTCCAGCAGTCGGTAAGTTCCCCCGTATAAGTCCTCCGTAACCACAAGGTGATCACTCTGTTTAAAGAGCAGGAGCAGGGTGGTAATAGCCGCCATGCCTGTCGAAAAAGCAAAGCCGCGGCACCCTCCCTCCAGCCGGGCGATGCCCTCTTCCAGTACCTCCCGGGTGGGGTTGCAGGTCCGGGAGTAGTCGTAACCCGTGCTTTCACCCAGGGCCGGGTGGGCAAAGGTGGCACACTGGTAAATGGGCGTGCTGAGGGCTCCTGTCCGTCTGTCTGTGGCCAGACCAATCCTTACTAACTCCGTGTTCTTTCCCATTTTTGTCCTTCCTTTCATCTCGCCGCCCGTCGAAACGGGCTAGTTCATTTAAAAATAAAATCTCTTCAGATGAAGAGATTTTATTTCACTTTAATCCTCTCATCTGTTAGGATTACTCCTACAGGAATTAGCACCTTTCTCAAAATAACGAGATGGTTGCCGGGCTTCACAGGGCCAGTCCCTCCGCCGCTCTTGATAAGAGAGTATTCTTATAAGATTTTAGGGATATTATATTACAGTTTACCCCCCTATGTCAAAGGGTAATTGGTTTTGGCCATAGAATATTTACAGTATGGGAGGTGTTACTCTGTGCCCGAAAAGGTATATTATGCCCCGGTGGAAACAACCTGGGGCACCTTCATGATAGCATCTACGGAAAAAGGAATATGCCAGGTTCACTTTCTGCGTAATGATGCCGAAAGTTTTTTTGCCTGGCTGAAAAAAAACCTTGGTTCCCGCGGAATCCTCAACCTGCGGGTACTGCGGGACGCCGCCGGGGAACTAACGGAATATTTGCTGGGGCATCGAAAACAGTTTGACCTGCCCCTTGACCTGCGGGGGACCCCTTTTCAGTTAAGGGTATGGGACCAGTTACGGACAATTCCCTATGGGGAAACAGCCAGCTACGGTGAAATTGCCAGGGCGGCCGGCACCCCCAAAGGGGCCAGGGCCGTTGGCATGGCAAACCACGCCAACCCGGTCCTGCTGCTGGTGCCCTGTCACCGGGTAATCGGCAGCAACGGCGCTTTGGTAGGCTTTGGGTGCGGCTTGGATTTAAAACAAAAACTGCTTAATCTGGAAAGAAACTATAAATAACTTTAGCCCCCGTAATAGGGGCATTTTTGTTTCCTGCACCCGTGAAGCTGCAATTTCCGGCAGCTCTGCCAGCACCGCTGCTCCAAATACGCCTTTGAAGCTTAAATTTAAGGTATTAGGCAGCCGTTCAACAGGATGTCCGTTTAAATCAACATCATCGACGTTTTCCACAATCAGTTGATGGAGCTTGTCCCGCAAAGTCACCAGCCGCTCCATATTCTTTTGCAGTTCAATATAAGCCAGTTCGCTGGCCGTACCCAGGGCTACAATGTATGCTACATTCTACGTACCGGCCCTGCGGCCCTGCTCGTGGCCGGCACCGTGGATAAATGACTCTATGTTCGTACCTTTACGGATATACAACGCACCTACGCCCTTAGGTCCGTAAAATTTATGGCCGGCCACCGTCAACAGGTCAACCTTTAGTTCGTCCACTTTGGTGGGAATCTTACCTACGGATTGGGCAGCATCGGTATGGAAAACAATGCCTTTACGCCGGGCAATTTCACCTACAGCGGCTATAGGCTGGATGGTCCCAACCTCATTATTGGCGTGCATGATCGTGATGAGTATGGTTTCATTAGTAACCGCCGCTTCAACCTGAGCCGGGTTAACCCGGCCGTATTCATCTACGGGAAGATAAGTGACGGGTAACCCTGTTGTTCCAGGTAACGGCAGGGGTTAAGCACTGCCGGGTGTTCCACAATACTGGTAATAATGTGTTTCCCTTTATGCCGGTTGGCCCAGGCCACGCCTTTTATCGCATGATTATTGGACTCACTTCCGCCGCTGGTGAAGACGACTTCCCCCGGGTCGCACCCCAGTAACTGCGCCACCTGATTCCGGGCTTTGGCAATGGCTGCTTTGTTCACCTTACCGAAAATATGGTTACTCGAGGGGTTCCCGAAGTTATCCCGCAAAAACGGCACCATAGCCCCAAAAACCTGCTCATCCACCGGGGTAGTGGCATTATGGTCCAGGTAAATTGTTTTCATCTGCATCACTTAAATCTTCGCCAGCGCCTGGTCTAGGTCAGCGATAATGTCATTGACATTCTCCAGGCCGACAGACAGCCGGATGAAATCCGGGGTAACCCCGGTTGCCAGCTGTTCTTCCGGGGTCAGCTGCTGGTGGGTGGTGGAGGCCGGATGGATCACCAGCGACTTGGCGTCACCGATATTGGCCAGCAGGGAATGGAGTTCCAGGTTGTCGATGAACTTTTTGCCTTCTGGGACGCCGCCCTTGATGCCAAAGCCGAGAATGGCGCCGAAAAGGCCTTTTTTATGGTATTTCTTCGCTATCTCATATGATGGATGACCGGGCAGTCCGGGGTAGTTCACCCAGTTGACTTTCGGGTGACCGGATAAGAATTCCGCAACCTTCAATGCATTCTCACTGTGCCGCTCCATCCGCAGGTGCAAGGTCTCCAGCCCCTGCAGGAACAGGAAGGAGTTAAAGGGGCTTAAGGCCGGTCCGACATCCCGCAATAACTGTACGCGAACTTTAATGATGTAAGCAATTTTACCCAGAGCTTCCCAGAAGTTCACACCGTGGTAACTCGGGTCAGGTTCGCTGAGCTGCGGGAATTTGCCGTTCCCCCAGTTGAAATTGCCGGAATCTACAATTACGCCCCCCAGAGATGTACCATGGCCACCGATAAACTTTGTGGCAGAATGAACCACAATATCGGCTCCGTGGGCTATCGGGTTTACCAAATATGGCGAGGGCATGGTGTTGTCAATAACCAGCGGAATATCGTTTTCATGGGCGATTTTGGCCACCGCTTCAATGTCCAGGGTATCCAGTTTCGGGTTGCCCAGGGTTTCGGCAAAAACAGCCTTGGTCTTGGAGGTAATCGCTGCCCGGAAATTTTCCGGGTCAGCCGGGTCCACAAATTTAACGGTCACCCCTAAAGTAGGGAAGGTGTAATGGAAAAGGGTGTATGTACCGCCATAAAGACTTGCCGAAGCAACAATTTCATCCCCGGAGTGGGCCAATGTCAGCAATGCCAGGGTAATCGCCGACTGGCCGGAAGAAACCGCCAGGGCGCCCACGCCTCCTTCCAGGGCCGCTACCCGCTGCTCAAAGACATCGGTGGTGGGGTTCATAAGCCGGGTGTAAATGTTGCCGAACTCCTGCAGGCCAAAAAGCCGGGCAGCATGGTCGGTGTCGTTAAACACATAGGAAGTGGTCTGATAAATCGGCACTGCCCTTGAATTGGTTGTTGGGTCAGGCTTCTGTCCGGCATGCAGAGCCAGGGTTTCCGGCTGGTAAACTTTTTCCTCAGTCATTGTATAACGCCTCCTTTATTTTTCGTTCTTATTATTAAAAGATTTTCTGCAGCTATAGACACCTTTATTTCCTAGTATTTTTGTCTGTTTACTTGGGTATTTTTTGTTAAATTTTATTGTATTAGCTAAAATTGGTTTTGTCAATAGTTCATTCATCAATTTTTCAGTTGAGGGGAATGTTCCTCTTAAAAAGGCTTCGCTGGCGCGAAGCGCCGAGTTAGCCTTACTAATACTGTCAGGAATTTTATACTTAATTAGTGTAAATTAAAAGAGGGCGCCGGTCACCAGCCCCCTCAGCATATTGTTTACACATTAAACCGGAAATACACCACATCTCCGTCCTGCATTACATATTCCTTGCCTTCCAACCGCACCAGGCCCTTTTCCTTGGCAGCCAGCTGGGAGCCGGAGGCCGTCAGGTCATCGTAAGACACTGTTTCCGCCCGGATAAAACCCCGTTCAATGTCTGTATGAATCTTGCCGGCGGCCTGGGGCGCCTTAGTCCCTTTTTTGATGGTCCAGGCCCGTACCTCCTGCGGCCCGGCGGTAAAGAAGGTCATCAGTCCCAGCAGTTTGTAACCGGCCCTGACTAACCTGTCAAGGCCTGACTCTGTAAGCCCTAAGTCAGCCAGAAAGGCCTCTTTCTCATCATCGGCCAGCTCAGCAATCTCAGCTTCGATCTTGGCACAGACCACAATTACCTCCGCTTTCTCTTTAGCGGCCAGTGCCCGTACTTCCGCCACCAGGGGGTTGCCGGCGGCATCAGGCAGGTCCTCCTCGCCTACATTGGCGGCATATAATACCGGCTTGGCAGTAAGCAGGTTGTATTCTTTAAGCATTTCTTTTTCTTCTTCAGAGAAGTCCATCCCCCGCACCGGATGCCCGGCGTCAAGAGAAGCCTGGATGCGCTCCTGAAGCTGCAGTTCCACTTCATATTTTTTATCGTGGGTCTTCAGCATTTTTCTGGTGCGGTCTATCCTACGCTCCATGGTTTCCATATCCGCCAGCACCAGTTCCATGTTGATGGTTTCGATGTCCCTGAGCGGACCGACATCACCCTCCACGTGAGTTACGTTTTCATCCCGGAAGCAGCGCACCACATGCACGATAGCGTCCACTTCCCTAATATGGGAGAGGAACTTGTTGCCCAAACCCTCTCCTTTACTGGCGCCCCGGACCAGCCCGGCAATATCTACGAATTCGGTAACCGTGGGCACCACCCGTTCCGGCTTAACCATTTCGGCCAGCTTATCCAGCCTGGGGTCAGGCACCTCCACCACCCCTACGTTGGGATCAATGGTACAGAAGGGGTAGTTGGCGGCTTCCGCGCCGGCCTGGGTGATGGCGTTAAATAAAGTGGACTTGCCCACGTTAGGCAGTCCGACTATACCTAGTTGCATTAATACTTCATCCTTTCGGTTTTATATCACTTAAAAAATTATACCGAATTCGACCATTTTGTGCAACAAAAAACCCACTCTTTAAAGGGTGGGTTAATATAATACAGACCCCGGGAAGAAGGATCCCACGCATTACGCGCTGCCGTCTTAATGACGACCTTCTCGTAATCCCGCGCTAGTCAGTATTATATTTTTTTAATCCGTTATTTTACCAATCCCGGCAATAGCACCGCTGATAAACGCAAATAGCCATATTGAGTAAATAATCACACTAACCTTGTGGAAAACCCGGTTGGCCTGACGTGCCCGGCCAAATGCAGTGGCCAGCAGGGCAAGGAAAAAGTGGAAGGCCATACCCCAAAAAGAAATGGCCCCGGAATAATTATGCCAGTCCGGCGCTTTGCCGTATGTCTGCTCAAAAATATTCATCTGGGCGGTGCCCAGGTAGTCAAGCAGCAGTCCCGTTCCAAAAGCAAAGAGGTGCTTTAGGCGGAGACCCTCTTTGCGCCCGTTCAAAACGGCGTAGGAATAGAATATTAAGGCTCCAAACATGGTGATAACGGCAAAAAACAACATTTGACCTCCCGTAACTTTCTATTACAGTGCATGTAAAAAACACCGCAAACAGATACTATGTTTGAGGTGATTCGCATGGAACTAGGTTTTAAACACAATATCGGCCCCATAGACAGAACCGTCAGGCTGCTGGCAGCCTTGGCCCTTGCCGGCCTGACCTACTTCGGAATCATCAACATCAGGCCGTTCACGGCCGCAGTATTGTATATCATCGCCGGATTCCTATTGGTCGAAGCAGTTTCCGGCTACTGAATCGTATTGGACATGTTAGGTTGGTCAACCTATGACAAAGAACAAGGTATCAAATAACATCTCTTCGCTGCAGCTGTTATTCCCCGCCGGTAGCATCCCCGGCAGCAGCCGCCAGCACCTTCTTCACACCTTTTTCAAATTTCGGCCGGGGCAGCATGACCTGTCTCCCACAGCCCAGGCATTTAATCCGGAAATCCATCCCTGTGCGCATGACTTCCCACTCGTCGCTGCCGCAGGGATGCTGTTTACGCATTTTTACTATATCGCCAACTAAATACTTATGAGTCATATCCGTTTTCCCCCTTACTCGGGCGCCTTCAGTTTTTCCGGGGCCCTGCCCGGGCCCGGCGCATTGTTGCCGAGCGGTGTTATCATCACCCGTTTAGGATAAGGAATTTCAATGCCTTCCCGGTCAAAGGCCGCTTTGAACCGCTTCCGCATTTCCCGCTCCACCGCCCATTGCTCCATGGGCTTGGTTTTGGCCACGACCCTGATCACCACTTCCGAAGGGCCTAAAGCCACTACTCCCAATACCTCCGGACCTTCTTCGACAACTTCTTTAAGTTCACCGGCAATTTCGGCTGCTTCCCTTTTTAATACCGACAGGGCCCGGTCAATTTCCTCCTCGTAAGCAATGCTTATTTCCACCAACGCCCGCATACTGCCCCGGCTGAAGTTTGTCACTGTGGTCACCTGGCCGTTGGGGATGAAATGCATCTCGCCGCCCCAGTCCCGGAGCTTGGTCACCCTAAGTTCCATCTCCTCTACAAAACCGGAGAGGTTGCCGATGGTGACATATTCCCCCACAGCATACTGGTTTTCAAATAAAATAAAGAATCCTGTAATCACATCCCGGACCAGGCTCTGGGCGCCAAAACCGAGGGCCACCCCGATAATCCCGGCGCCGGCCAGAAACCCTTTGATGTCTTTAACGGTCGTCTCAAGTATCATAAAAATCAAAATAAAATAAACGGCGTACCTGAGCACGCTGCGCAGCAGAGTACGCATGGTGTTGACCCGGCGCTCGTCGAAATATAGTTTTTCCCGTGGCCGGAAGATTTTGTTGATAATGAAGTCACCGATCTTAATGCCTATGAAAGCCGCCACCAGGTAGCCCGCGATAGGCAGTAAATACTCCCTGAAAACCTGGTTGTGCCATAATTCCAAGACAGCTATTTTCATTGTCCCCTCCTGTGTAAAACTACTTTACCGTACCTATTCTATTTATATTAAAAAGGCTTCGCTGGCGCGTTTATACTTTCCTATGGTATAAAATATTAACCTTTGCTTCATTTTTGCTACCCTGTTTCTGCAAGATGGCTATGGCACGGTCTTTTTCGGGATGCCCGGGATCGCCGGCAATCTGCCGCAATACTGCCCGGCCGGTATCACCGAGTTTGCCCAGCGCCTCCACCGCATTGGTACGCACAAATTTATCCGGGTCGGTTGTCACACCGGCCAAGCCGGCCACCGCCGCCGGGCTGCCAATCCGCCGCAGAGCCAGCACCGCCTGGTTCCGCACATTTTTATCAGTATCCAAAAGCGCCCCGAGGAGCGCTTGTACGGCCCCGCTGCTGCCGATATTGCCCATAGCTGCAGCTGTCTTTGCCCGGATTACGGGGTTTTGGTCCCGCAAGACCCCGGCCAGTTTGCTTAAACTCTCCGGATTACCTGTCTCCCCGAGAATTTCAATAATATAGCATTTGAATTCCGGGTCCGGGTCATCCAAGCCGGCAAGCAGAGCCGGCAAAGCCAACGGCCCCAGTTCCACCAACACCTCCGCAATTCTGGCCGGCAGCCATTTCATGGGTTCCTTGAGCGCCCTGATAAGGGGCTCGATACCGGCCGGATCTTTTATGCGCTTGAGTGCACCGGCTGCCGTAAGACGGACCTCTTCGTTTTTGTCAGCGACGGCCTCTACCAGTGGCATTACCGCCCGGGGAGAACCGATATACGCAAGTCTGCGGGCGGCAACCTTCTTCTGTTCAATATCTTTACCTCGGAGCCAGTCGATATAACTTTCAACCACGCCTTCCTGCTCTAGCTGAAGGATAACCCGGCTGCGGACGGCCGGTTCGTATTTGTCAAGATTATCCACTACCAGGCCAACGGTTTCCATATCTGATTTCCTTACTGCGGCCAAAAATTTTTCCGGCACGCCCCGCTCCAGATCGGATAAGACCTTTTGGCCGGCAGTGTTCTGACCACCGGCCCCAGCTGAACTTTTTTTACGGCGGAACCACCAAAAGAAGGCTCCGGCCGCCAGGACCAACACCGCAAAATACCACAAAACCGTTTCCTCCCCCGACTGACGTTACCACGAATTTAAGTCTATCTTCGACGTTACCGGGCCAAATCCTGCCGATGGCTTCGCCGGAGCGAAGCGCGGGGGCAGCCATAAGAAAATCCAGCCGGTCAGACTGGATTTCTTTTCATATCCTCATAAAAAGCCAGGTATGCTTTATAACACATGTAAATATCAGCCTTATGCGCCACCTCGAAGGGAGAATGCATGCCCAGCAGCGCCACGCCGCAGTCCAGCACATCCATGCCGTAGCGGGCAATAAACTGGGCGATAGTGCCCCCGCCGCCGGCGTCCACTTTACCCAGTTCACCGGACTGCCAGACTACTTTGTTCCCGTTGAATACCCGGCGCACGGCAGCCACAAACTCGGCATTGGCGTCACTGGTGGAGACTTTGCCGCCAGCCCCGGTATACTTGGTCATAACCACCCCGGCGCCCATCCTGGCGGCGTTGTATTTATCCAGTACACCCTCGTAGTTAGGGTCCACTGCCACACTTACGTCAGCAGATAAAGCGCGGGAATCGGCCAGCGCCCGCCGGCAGTATATTTCGTTGTAATCCCCGGCAGCCAGGTACAGGAGTTCGGCCACGGTATTTTCAAAGAAACGGGACCGCATCCCGGTGTTGCCGGTACTGCCGATCTCCTCCTTGTCGACAAACAGTGCCACGGCAGTATACGCCGGGTTCGTCAGGTCCAGTACCGCCCGCAGGGAAGTATAGGCACATACCCGGTCATCCTGACCGTACCCGCCCAGCAGGCTGCGGTCAAAGCCGATATCCCTGGCCGGTCCCGCCGGAACCAGTTCCAGTTCGGCGCTGATGAAATCCTCTTCCACAATACCGTATTTTTTGTTCAGCGCCTGCAGCACGGCCATTTTGATGCGTTCCTTGGCCTCCTTGTCCTCCAGCGGCAGGCCGCCCACGATAATATTCAAACCCTCACCCGGTATAGCTTCACTCAGTTTTTTCTCCATCTGTTCTTTGGCCAGGTGCGGCAGCAGGTCAGTAATGGTAAATACCGGGTCTGTACCGTCTTCTCCCAGGATAATGGTTATCTTTTCACCGTTTTCCCTGATCACCACACCATGCAGGGCCAGCGGCACACCCGGCCACTGGTACTTTTTGATGCCGCCGTAATAATGGGTTTTCATTAAGGCCAGGTTCTGGTCCTCATAAAGGGGGTTGGGTTTTAAGTCCAGCCGCGGCGCATCCACATGCGATCCAATAATATTCATCCCGTGCCATAAGGGTTCACTGCCGATAACTGCCAGGGCCACGTTCTTTTCCCGGTTTTGGGTGTAAACCTTGTTACCCGGACGGATTTTCTTGCCCTTGGACAATATTTCTTCAAGGGATACAAAGCCGGCTTCTTCTGCCCGGCGGATGATTTCCCGGACCGATTCCCGCTCAGTTTTCCCGGTATCCAAAAACTTTTTATAGTCCTCCGAAAACCGCAGGACCTCCTCCCGCTCGGCGGGGGAAAGGCGGTCCCATACCAGTTGCTGGTCAAAACTCAATTGTTCTTTAATTTTATTAACCTTTTTTTTGCCTTCTTTATCCATGGTAACCTCCAAATTATAATATGCCTTAGTATGACCCTGCAGACCGTTTTTTAAAGCAATAAATCAGGATATTACCTGTATAACGGCCTGTGTGAACATATTGGCAATTTTCGAGTTTTGGATAAGCACGGCGAAGGCGGATAATATCGAACCGCGGTCCTTAAGCAAACCAACGGAAAAAATGGGCAGGACCACGCCAAGGGAAACCGCTATGCTTACAGCCGCACCTACCGTTCTTAATCCCGCGCCGGCAAGATGGTCAAACAGGTTAACCGGGGCAGGACTGGCCTTCTTCAAAAAACGGGGGATAACCCTGCCGATAATCCAGGAGGTTATACCAAAAACCAAAAGAAAAACGATTGACGTCAAAATAAAGTTACCTACAAGGTAAGCTACGGCCTCTCCCAAGGTGTTGATGCCGTGGGTGACGGGCATTTGTTCCACTTCATCTATGTAACTCAGCATAATATTCTTAAATATTGCCGGCAGATCGTAGTCATTAATCATTTTTTCCGCCTGATCAAAAGGAATACGTGAAATCTTAACCGGTCTTGCCCCAACCGGCAGGGCTAACTGTTCATTAAACCATGGTATAAGCCCTTTCACCAGGTTAAAAGAACGGTCCAGCACGCGGGCCACCGGTGTGCTTAATATATAAGCCGTAACAAGGCCGACAAGGTGTCCTACTAAGCCGGCGATACTCGCCGCCAACCCTTTTTTGTACCCTTTGTAAAACGCGTAACCAAGCACCGCCAAAATAATCAGGTCAACGATATTCATCGCCTTACTCCCCTCCGGGCTGCCCCGCAATTTCCTCCAGCCAGCCGGCCCATTCACCGATACCGGCCCCGGTTCGGGCGGAAACCTGGAAAATCCTGATTTGCGGATTAATGCTTAAAATATCCTTTTGCAGGTTATCCATATTCACATCGGTAAAGTCGAGCAGGTCAACTTTGTTCAATACCACCGCCGCCGACTCTTTAAAGATCAGGGGGTATTTCAGCGGCTTATCGTCTCCCTCGGTAATGCTGAGCACCGCAATTTTATAATGTTCGCCAAGGTTGAATTCCACCGGGCAAACCAGGTTCCCGACGTTTTCAATAACCATTAAATCGATGCCGGCCAGGTCAAAGTGGGGCAGAGTCTTCTCCACCATGCGGGCATCCAGGTGACAGGCCCCGCCGGTGTTGATCTGCCTGACGGGGATGCCGTGTTTTTCAATGCGCACAGCGTCTTTGGAAGTATAAATATCTCCTTCAATTACCGCCATCTTTAGCCGGTCTTTCAATGTGTCGATGGTTTTTTCCAACAGGGTTGTTTTACCCGCTCCCGGTGAGCCCATCAAATTGACCGCCACGGCGCCGTGCCGGTCAAAAACCTGCCGGTTGCTCTCCGCAGTTGCCTGATTTACATCCAGAATGCCTGCGCCAATTTTTATTTCCATTACTCAACCTCCAGACTTTCAATGTATAGTTCCCGGCCGGTCAGAAGCTCCAGCTGCGGTGACGAACAGGCGGGGCAAAAAAACCTGTACTCTTCGATCTCTCCCTGCCACTTACATTCGTGACAGCGGGCAGTCAGCGGAACTTCCTCAATGGTCAATTCGGCCCCTTCAGCCGGCGTGCCCCTGACCATAGCTTCAAAGGCCATCTGCATGGCATCGGGCACCACGTTAGTCATGGCGCCCACCACCAGCTTCACTTTTTTCACCCTGGCCCCCGGGTATGCTTCCAGGTTGCGGCCGATAATGTCAAAAATACTGGCCATAAGGGACATCTCGTGCATTTATTTCAGCTCCTCAAAGTCATCAGCCGGTCGGTACCGGCCTCCCCGGAATCAGGCTGCATATGTGCCCCTGCAGACATATAACCGGTGATTATTGATTTAAGCACCGCCGGCCCGCCAAGGAAACCCAGGTAGACATGTAAACCCACGGTAGCAACGAAAATCCAGGTAACCAGGTAGTGGACCTGACGCATCATCATCATGCCACCCAGGGGCTCAGCCAACCAGGCCAGCCGTGTAGGCCAATAGAGAATAAAGCCGGTTACAGCCTGCACTATAATCAACAGCGTCCAGCCGGTATAAGTCAGTTTTTGGCCCGGGTTATACTTGCCGAAATCAGGCAGGCTTTTTGTCATAAAAAAGTAGTACCTGGCCAGCGCAGGCAGACCCCTGATATCGGCCGGGCGAAACATAATATCCCTATAATCCCCGGACACCCAGGCATAGTATACACGTATCACTATACCGTAAACAACGACATACATAAAAATGAAATGCAGCTTGCGTGCCGAATCCATCCCGGAAAACAGGGAAAACTTCAACGGCCAGTGGATATAAAAACCGGTCAGTGTCAGCATAACTACAGAAAGCGTATTTATCCAATGCAGAATCCGCGCTGTGGCGGTATGGTAAAGTATCCCCTGACCCATCAGGCACCCTCCTTAAGTAAACGCCCTGAATACCCTCAGCACCTCCGCAGGGTCCTGCGGATTGGCCACCGGTGTACCGATGAGGGCTTCTTCCAGCGGGCCCATACGCTCACCGCTGTCCCGCGGGGAAAGGTTCCAGGCCGCGGCGCCAAAAACCCGGTAAAATTCTATCCTTCCGGCCTGCAGGCGGAAACGGTGGACTACTGATCCGGCGGGACTTTCCGCCACCGCCCAGCCTTCCCCTTCCTCCGGCACCTTAAATTCTCCGGTTAGCGCAGGCTTTCCGGGCTTGAGCCCGTCTATCCATTCTTCCATTTTTTCTGCCAGCCATAAGCTTTCGTAGGCTCTGGCCAAGTGCCGGCCCGCCGCTGAGTATGCCTGAACACCCAACCGGGCCGTCCTCTCTTCCCCGGCCATGGTCATTCTGGCCAGGGGCCCTGTTTCCCAGCGCTGTTCTTCAAATTTTAGCACAGGCAGCCACGAATAGGCCCGGTCCTTCAACTCCGGTTCGGGCAGCGCCCCCGGACTGCCGGAAACGCCCTTAAACCAGGTATAAGCCGTGTCTTCGGACAGCTTATTAATATCCGGCGGCGCACTGGCACCGGGGGATGTCCCGGGCGGGAAAAACATCTGCCGGCCATCCTTCCCGTCCCTCAACGGAAAAGCTCCCATAGCCAGCATCCGCCGGGATCCGGCCCCGACCCCTGTATATTCGCGGAAAATAACAAACAGGTTTTCCACATCTTTTATGTATGTATCCCGGATAAATCGCAAAACGGCCTTTCTGTGTGACTGTATTTCAAAAACCTTCTGGTAATCCGGCCGCACCGCCACCCCGCCGGGGACGATGCTCGTCAGGCAGGGCATCCTGCCGCCGAATACGGCCATGGCCCGGTGTATAACAGCCAGTGTTTCAAAGGACTGCCAGTAATGCTCCCTTAAGTCTTTGCCAACCGCCGGCGGTAGGTTTTCCCCCGCCGCGGGAGCACCGGCAATGTCCAGGAAATCCGGCAGCACCCCCTGATAAAAATGCGTAATATGGGAGTGGATAAACTCGAGGCCCTGCAAAATATTCCGCAGCAGCCGGCTGTTGCCGGCAGGGGCTACCTGTAGCAGCCTTTCAAAACCTGCTGCCGCCGCAATGGCATGGGATACCCCGGCGTTGGCATTGAACCGCTGGACCACCTGCAGCGCATCAAAAGGATGCTTCCCGGCCAAAGCCGTTTCCAACCCCCAGAAGGCGGCAGCTCCACACCTGGCATTGATTACCCTGCCCCCGTCAATTTCCACCTCCAGGGAGTAGGGGATGTTTTCCCGGAGAATGGGATGAATTGTAACCCATTGGCCCATCAGGCTTCACCGTCCTTATCCGGCGCGACGGCCAGGGTCTTGTCCGGAACACCTGCCGGCGTACCGGTATTCGACTTAAGCGAATACCTCCCACGACGGGACCCTACCCGCCCGGTCAGTATGTTCCCAACCAGGTGGGCGGCCAGTCCCACACCGGTGGCGGCCCCGAGGGCAATGCCGACAGTATCTGCCGAAGAGCGGATACCCGGTCCCGAGATATCCGGCATCCGGCTGTAAAAAGGCATCATCAGCTGGGGGAAACTCGGTTCTGTGCAACCGGTACACGGGCCTTCCCCGCCCACACACCAGTTCCGGCCCCGGTTCCATAACCTGGTGGGGCAATCGCCGTGGGTCAGCGGTCCTTTACAGCCGAGCTCCAAAAGGCAGCCCTCTTCACCAAAATTTTCGGCAAAAATACTGTTGTCAAAATACTGCCGGCGGGGACAATTATTATGGATCAACCCACCGAAAAAAACCCGCGGCCTGCCAAAATCGTCTATTTCCGGCTTCCCGTACAGCGCCGCATGCAGCAGGGTGGCGACAATCCAGTCGGGATGGGCAGGGCACCCCGGTACATTCACCACTTTATCCGCATCCAGGACCTTTTCCAGCCCCA
>JBMOPI010000237.1:0-3164 GCA_049324975.1 Bacillota bacterium | reverse complement strand
TGGACTTAGAAAGATTGTTATTGACGCACAAAGCGCTAAGTAGAACTACAATAATCTGAACCGCCGATATTAGGCGGTTCTTTATTATTAATCTTTAATCCATGCCATCGGCTGTCTGACCACCGTTTTCAACTTCTCCGGAGGTGTTTTGCGGGGATCGCCAAGGTAGATTTCGTGGTGTTTTGCCCTGAGTTCGTACCCGTTTTCCTTAATAAAATTATGTAATTTCTCCACCGTGGGACCTTCTTCCGAGTAAGGGCCGATATGCATTATCTGTGCCGCCAACCCTTCACACCAGTTTTCAAAGCGTAGTTTATCAAGCCCCGGCAGGTTCTTCTTTTTTCTGACCTCTTCAATGGCCCTGGCGGCCAGTTCGTCTGACCCAAACTCAGGCTGCCTGATCATCATAGTCCATTTCCAGTCATCTTTTCTTTTCGTGCTGAATTCATTCATATCATCCACCCACCAGAGGCCTTCCAGCGGCGGGACAACATAGTCGGTGAAGCCACCCTGCTTTTTTAAATTGAATTTCAGGGTATATGAAACGCTGTACAACGCTTCTACGGCATCTTTATACTCCTGTGCTATGTTAGGGTCTCCCTGGCCGTCGATCATCAGGAAATTTATAGCCGGAACGTCAATAACCACAGCTTCATCGACCGGGGGATGATATAATTCTTTAAACTGTTTTTTAAAATCCATTTTAGATGGGCTGCCTATTTTAATCGCCTCCATTCTTTTTTGCCTAAGTTTTTATAATGGGAGAACCGGAATACAAATGTCGCATGCAAATTTTCTCTCCGGGTGTCCATCGGGATTGCTGTAGTACAACTCATAACAAGGGCGGTTCTCCGGCTGGTAACCGCTTTGCGGCAGCCATTCCCCGTACAACCGGTCGTAGGCCTCCCCAAGCCCGCCAATAGTACCTTCATAGTGATAAACAGCGTACTTCCCGCCGGGGATGTCCATTAAACCTATCTCCCCGTCCACGGCAGTGTTTTCCGGGATGGTCATACACGCGTCATACCGGCATTTGTCATTAGGGGTGATATCAGGGTTGTCGTAGGAAACACCAAGCATTTTAGTTTTAGGGCCGATAAGACCGCGCGGACCGGCCCGGCGGAAAAGCTTGGCCCATGCCTCGCCGACACCGTCATATCCGCCAAAGTGCCGAACATAGATAACCCGCAGAGCGGGCATTTCCTTGATTTCAACCTTCATAAAATCTTCCCTCCGTTTGTTGGTAGTTTCGGGTGGCCACCCTGCAGGACCATTGTACCCTGTACCGGAGGAAAAATCATTGCCGTTCTTGCTGTCTATTTTGCCATTCTTGCTATATTCTCTGTGCTTGCCATTCCGCCATTCACTGGGGGTGCAGCTGAAATAGCCCTTAAAAGCCCGGGCGAAGGTGGCCGGAGACGCAAAACCGCAATCAAGGGCCAGCTCTGTAATTGACTTATAAGGGTTGTTGATGAGGACATTAGCCCCTTTCTCCAACCGCAGCCTTCTTATATAATCATTCAGCGGTTCATTGACCATAGCTTTGAAAATCCTGTGAAAGTGGAACGGTGAAAATAAAGCCACCCGGGCAAGAATGTTCAATGACAAATCCTGACCGATGTTCTCATTAATATAATCAATCACCCGGTTTATCCTCTTTTCGTATTCCCGCGTGGTAGTCACCGTTACCACCTCCGTGAAATAATTATACTTTGAAACACATTTCCGAAACAAGAGTGCACCTTTCACACCATGCCTACATACAGTGGTATGTGGAGGTGAACGCCTTATGTACGGTCGCCGGCGGAGTTTTAAACCACTGGTGATTCTACTGGTTCTGGCAGCCCTTTTAACTTTACCTTTTACAGTAGTGGAAATGAACCTGAAAGACACTATTCTGGCCATGGCCCGGGTGCGGGCCGAACAGGCAGCCATCAAGGCCATCCAGGAGGCCGTTAATGAAAAGATAGCCAGAGCTGTTGAGTATAAGGACCTGATTTTTATCAGGACCGATAACAACGGTCGGGTAGTCCTGATGCAGGCCAACACAATAAAAATTAATAATCTGGCTGCCGATACCACACTGGAAATTCAGCAATCACTGGCCAAACTTGAGGGCACAACCGTTCCCATACCCCTTGGCCAGGCGCTGAACAGTAAACTTCTGGCTTCTTACGGGCCCAAAATTAAAGTTACACTGGTACCTATGGGCACCGTCAAGGTCAAGGTTGAGGACGATTTCCAGCAGGCCGGCATCAACCAGACCAGGCACCGGCTTTACCTGCATGTTTTCAGCCGGGTCAAGATCGTGATTCCGCTGGTGAGCGAAACCGTTGAGGTGGCTTCGCAAATTCCTATCGCAGAAACCATTATAATCGGTGAGGTGCCGACGGAGTATGTTAATTTAAACCTGGGCGAAGCATTGGGATTCTTCTCAAAGAAATAATAGCGCAGGGCTTGTTGACGGATTACTGTCAGCAGGCTCTGTATATTATCAGCGTTCACCGGAGAACAGAACTCCGGTGTTGTCGGGATCGTCAACAAGCCGGCAGGCATGTCTGGTGCATGGGGAGGCTCAAAAGAGCATCCGTCCTGATTGGTTTGAAGATATGTTCCTTGAAGCTCCCGCCTTTTAACGTATGTGTAGGCGGGAGAGGTTCACGTTTAGAATGAATATTGAAATAGTAAAAAAAGTGTTATATCCCCTCTTGACAATTGTTCTGGGATTATGCTATATTAGTCAATGTCGGTCGCCGCGGTAACGCGGTGGCAGGAATGCCAAAAAATACAACTTGCCAATGAGGCGAGGGGTATGGTAAGATGAAATTCCGGTCGCGAGAGCGCCGGACGAAATGAACCAAAAATTACCGGTTGACCCGCGAGGGTTGATGTGGTAAGATGAGGTTCCGGGTCGCGAGAGCGGCTTGGCCCGACCGCCGCAAAGCGGAAGGGAAAATAAATAACCAGTAATTACCGGTTGACTCCGAAGGAGTCAGCGTGGTAAGATAGAGTTCCGTGACGCGAAGAGCTGAACGGAACAAAACGAGGGCGCTTAGCAGCGAGCATGGCAAGGAAGCCGGGCATGACGGCGACGAGGCGTACTAATGTACGTTGAGGAGCCGGCAGGACCGGGTGACGCCGCCAGGCGAAGCTGATAAGCGGCC
>JBMOPI010000236.1:0-3175 GCA_049324975.1 Bacillota bacterium | reverse complement strand
CAACAATCCGGTTGATTTCTTCCCTGACTGCCGGCAGCGAGAGCAAAATGCCTACCACTGCGACAAGAAGAAGGCCGAATACCAGTATCTTGTTACGCCCCATGCTGACCGGCTCCTTTCGCCACCTTTCGTCAGACTCGGCTCAAATAATTGGTGAGGATTATGCTGTAATTGTAATTTCCTTCACTATTATATATATCGTCATATTTGCTAAATTTTTTAGGGGCCGGGTAAATATTTCTTCAATTTGTAGATTTTTTTACAGATTATAGTATTCGGCAAATATGACCAGAATCCTGCTTTAAAAGTCGATATTCATAATAAAAAAATGTGACATGTTTCTACAAAAAAAGAGCCAGTTTAAATATGGCACCGAACCCTTATTCATCCAGGACAACAGGGCCGAGAAAAGCAGGAGAATTAAATTTTCTCCTGCTTTTCTCGTTTATAACATTAAGGATATTCATTACGGATTATAACCTGCACCGGCAACAGTCTGTTTCCCGGCACTTTCTTTAGAGGCACTGGTCTTGGTATGACAATATGAACAGTTGGAAGTATCGTGACAGGAGAAGCATTTCCCCCGCACAATCCCCTGGGTTTTGATAAATTCGGGATGCTGCTTCCGCCAGCCTGGCTCATGGGCCTTTTCAAATTTAAAGGAACTGCCGCCGTTGTTAACGGTTGGTGTTTCAGATCTGGTCACACCTGGGGTTGATGCATCACCGCCGCTGCTGTGGCACTTGTCACAATATGTGGGTGTGGCCTTTTCTGCCGGTTTGGGTTTAGCCTTATTATGGCAGACCAGGCAGCCCGGGATATCCGGTCTGGCGTCAACCGGGTGGGTAATCTTCCAGTCCGCGGCATGTCCCTTGGGCCGTTTCTGGTGGCAGTCGTAACAGAAGACATTGCCCCTGGCGTACCGGGCAACCTTATCACTCACAGGAACGTCCTTGGCTTCAAGGGAGTATGAATGGCACTTGTTGCAGTAGCCCAAATCGGTCTTGGCCACGGCGCCGTGGTTTTTGTCCCAGGTCTTAACCTTATGATCGGCCGGCAGGGAAATCGAAGTGTGGCACGCTTCACAGGCCTGGGTCACATTGCGCTTGATGTGACAATCAAGACAGTCATTCATCTTGGGCTCAGAATAGTCTTTGGCCATCTGTTTTTTGCCGGCTTCGGCAGTCCAGGCGGCGTAGTTGTCGTCCTTGGTCATGCCCCTGGCCACTATATTCCCGTGGGCCACACCTCTATGACATTCCACACATAATACCTTTTTATCCGCGTGCTTGTCATGGGGAATAATCAGGTCTCCTGAAGGGGTGAAACTGCGGAAGGTGGAATGGCACTGGGTACAAACCACGTCGGGGAGTTTATGGCTCATCTTGATGGGCCGGCTGTAGGTTCCCGTGTAGTAAAGAAGAAGTTCCCTGCTGGCGGAAATCTTGTGGACTATCAGATTCCCCAAACCGGGTTTGATATGACAGGCGGTACAGGGGAACTGGACATGGGATGAAGCCTGCCAGGTAACATATTCAGGTGTCATGACATGGCATTTGACGCAAAAGGACGGCGACATGGTGAGCTTGATCGCTCCGGCGGCACCGATGAGCACAAAGATAAATATCCCTGTGGTCAGGATGCCCAGTTTTAACTTGTCTTCCGTCCGGGATAAATCAAATTTCCTGAATATCCCCCACTGCGGCAGCTTCATCAACGGTTCCTCCTGTGGAACTAAGGTAAGCCTGGTTAAAGATAACCGGTAATTATATTAGAACCAGTGGCACTTGTTGCAGTATACGTTTGCGGCCGGAGCCTTAACAGGCTCGTCTTTCTTGATGTTATGGCAGGCGGTGCAATTGCTGAGGGTTTTAGCTTTGGCAACGTCTTTGTGGTTCGGCATCCAGCTGTTCCTGTCCTTATGGTTAGGCGGCAGCTTGGCATGACAGTCTGAGCAGAAGCCGTTGGACCAGGCAAACTCTTTGACCTTCTGGCCGGCTGCAAGTTTGTTCAGCTTGACGCCGTCTGCTGCCAGGTTGGGTTTAATCCCAACGTTGTGGCACATCACGCAGCTCTTCAGGTCTTTGGCCGCATCAAGGCCGTGGTTGGAGCCCCAGGCCTTTTCTCTGTGGTTTTTCGGGGTGTTGATCTCTTTATGGCAGGCTTCACAGGCCCAGGTAACTTTTTCAACATTTTTGACCCCGTACTTGGGAGGATTCAGGTGGCAATCCACACAGACATCCATATCAGGCCGGACATACTGCAGATCCATATGTTTCTTGCCGTCTTCCATGGTCCAGGCGCTGAGGTCGCCGGTAGCTACCTTCCGGCCGGCGATATTGCCATGGGCTACCCCGGAATGGCATTTGACACAACCGACGCCTTTTTCACCGTGTTTTTCGTGGGGTACAATCAGGTCACCGGATACGGTAAAGGTCCGGGTTTTCACGGAATGGCACTGCTCACAGAGATGGCTGGGCAGTTCATGTTTCATTTTGATGGGCTTGTGGTAACTTTTGGTAACATAATCGTATAAGTGCCCGGTAGCAACAATCTTTTCTTTCAGGATGTTTATAACACCCGGTTCCATATGACAGTCAACGCACCGGATCTGACTGTGGGAGGAATATTTCCAGGTTACATATTCAGGAGTCATAGTCTGGTGGCAAAGCTTGCAGAATTCCGGGGACATGGTCATGGAAATGCCGCCGACCGTGGCCACCAGCACAAACAACAGAGTACCGCTGATTAAAATAAATAATTTCAGTTTATCTTCCGTTTTGGACAAGTCAAATTTAAGTTTATCCTTTATACCCATTTGGTTAGTTCTGCCTCCTCACCCTTAATTTTTATAAGTGCTTTTGTTCACATCGATGCCCGTCTTTTTTCACCGGTAAATAATTCTACACCGACCGTGAAAACCCTCTTTTTAACGAATTTTAATTAATAACGTCGTACATTGATAAAATTAGCTATTAGGTCCAGACTCTTTTTGGTTTTGCCGTCAGGAAGGAACTGCAACTGCTGCTTGGCCTTGGTTAAATACCTGCTGGACACTGCAAATGAAAAATCCACAGCTCCGCAGTCTTTAATAATTTTAACAGCCTCTAGGACTTCACCCTCCTTTTTTACTTTCATTGCGGTAATCTCAGCCAGTCTTTTGGCACCGGCAGCC
>JBMOPI010000235.1:0-3178 GCA_049324975.1 Bacillota bacterium | reverse complement strand
CAATCTGTTTTCACCACCTTAACGCGTATTTGACCACTTCTATTATACCATTTAATGGCAAACCGAACAAGTGTTTTGTGTTGGTTGGAAGAATTTTTTACGAAAGCAGGAAATGGCATTCATCCCCAACTTTGGAAGTGGGGGTCTTCTGCCTAGCAAGGATAAATTGCACCGTATGAGATTCACTTAACTCAGTAAATATTATAACACAAACTAATTTTAACATGAGGTGCTGCATTTGGATAATCTGACCCATGCGCTGACCGGCGCCGGTGTTGCGGCCATGGCCTACGGGACAGCGGCCGTGTCCGGTGAACCAAAATTGGCCCAGGCCGTGTTCTGGGGTACAGCCCTGGCCTCCCAGGCGCCGGACCTGGACATAGTCCTGCGGCTAAAAGGGAATTCCACATATTTAAAACATCACCGGGGATTTTCCCATTCCATCCCCGCTCAGCTGCTGATTCCGTCACTTACTACCCTGGTGGTAATGCTGTTTTTCCCCGGTGTATCCTGGCTAACAGTTTGGCTGTGGTCCTACCTGGCCACCCTGGCACACGTGTTTATGGATGTGCTGACAGCATACGGGACCAAGGCGCTGTGGCCTTTGTCAAACAAAATGTACGCCCTGGACATACTGCTTATTGTAGACCTGGTCATCATTGTCCTGTTCGGTACCGGGGCCGTTTTGTGGTACATGGGCAGATCCGGGCCGGCGGACATCTTCCGGGTAATCTGGTCTTTAACCGCCCTGTATCTGGCACTCCGGGGGGTTGTCTATTACCGGATGAAAAATATCGTGCGGAGGAAGTTCGGCCCTCAGGCCCTGGCGCTGAGCGTAATCCCCACCCTGCACCTGTTAAACTGGAACTTCGTGGCGGAAACCGGAGACCGGTTCCTGGCCGGGGTGGTTTCCTGGCCCAACAGGGTCGAGGTGGAAAAATCCTTTCCCAAGGTGCCGGAGGACCAGGTTATCGCCGCCGCCTGGGAAGCCCCCGGCGCCAGGGTATTCGTTGAATTCGCCCGGCACATGTGGGTGGCCAAGGAGGAAACGCCCGACGGCTATAAAGTCCACTTTAGTGACCTGAGGTTCCTTTTCGGCGACAAGACGCCTTTTACGGCCACTGTTTTTCTGGACCGGGACCTACGGGTAGTGGATGAACAATTCGGCTGGGTCAGGGGTATCCGGCACCCGGTGCAAACATCGTAGCAGGATGGATGTTCGGACATCCATCCTGCCCTTATTTGCCCATGTGTTTGTTAAAAAAGTCTGTAACCCGCCTGATATATTCCTTTGACTGGACCTGGTAGCTCTTTACGTGTTCCGCGCCTTCCACCAGCCAGAGTTCCTTGCCCGGGGCAGCGGCGGCCTGATACAACTGTTCGCTGTTTTTATACGGAGTAGTAGTGTCTGCCTTGCCATGGATGAAAAGCATGGGCGTTACGGTTTTACCCATGGCCTGTATCGGGCTCACCTCTCCCGGGTCTGTCCCCGTGACCGGGGGGATCAAGGCAAGGATCATAGAGGTGAAAGGAAAATCCGGTAGCTCGGACCAAAGGGGCATTTTCTCCCTGATGTATGCGGTCAGGTCGGCAAAAGCCGCATCAACCACCGCGGCCTCCACTTCCGTGGCTTCCGCCGCAGCCAGGGCAGCTGTGGCGCCGCCCATGGAAAAGCCCAGCAGGCCGATATGCTTTCCCTGTACGCCGCGGGATTTGACGTAATCAACAGCTCCCAGCACGTCCCTTTTTTCAAACTGGCCCACTGATGTCAAGTCCCCCTGGGACTCCCCGGAATTCCTAAGGTCAAAGAGCAGCACATTGAAACCTTTGCGGACTATCTCCCGGGCCACGGCCAGGGCCGGGACATTTTCCTGCAGCCGGTTATTCCGGTAGCCGTGAACAAATATAACAGTCTTCTGACTTCCCGGCGACGGCAAGAACCACCCTTTTAACTGCAGTTTGTCCTCCCGGCTGGGGAATGTCACGTTTTCTATTTTCATGCCCTGTGCCATAGCCGGCAGCGTAACCCTGAGTTTTTCCGGGTGGGTGAGAGACCAGCCGGCTTTCACGGAAATCCCGGCCAGGACAAGCAATACCAGCACCGGCACGGCGGCCAGGAGTATCCACCCCCAGGGCCTCCTTTTTTTATATTCAACACCGCGTAATTGTATCATGGGCATTGACCCTTATCCTCCTTACCCGAATAATTCCCTTACTACCAGTCTGACGTTTTCCAGGTGCATTTTTATCATCATCCCGGTAATGCGTTCATTACCGTAATCCATTTCCTTCATCACTTCCAGGATTTCATGCTCCTGCAGGCCCTGGAGCAGATACTCCCGGACCCGCTCCATCAATTCACCGACATAATCCTTGTCCCGGCCGATCCGACCCAGGAGCTCGGCCTTTGTTCCGCCCGGTTCCCCGTGACCCGGCACTATAAATTCAAGGTCGTAGGTTTCCGTTAACCTGGCAGCCAGATCCAGAGTATCCATATATTCCGAACTGTTATGATAAATAAAGGGGAACTCCAAATCAGACAGGTAATCTCCGGCAATCAGAACCTTCTTTGCGGGACTGACAATAAAAATTGAATCGGCAGTATGCCCGGGGGCATGATAAAATAACAGGGTATCTTCTTTTAGCGGCAGCGTAAACTCATCTTTGAAGGTAATATCGGCTTCCGGAAACTCAAATGGCACCTGGCGCCGCACGTAGTATGTATCGTCAATTTCCTTCAGCTGCAGCAGCTGGCCTTCCCGGTCACAGTGCATGATGTTTTCATGGGCTATTTTCCGGGCGTCCCGGAAGGGCTGGTGGCCAACGATATGGTCGAAATCAGTATGGGTAAAAGCCACGTATTTGGAAAAACTCCGCTTGCGGGCGGCAAAATCGGCGATTACCTGGATTTCCGCCGGAAAGTAAGCCGGGTCCACCGTCACGTTGGCCGCTTTGTTAAGCATAACCACACTGTTGGTCTGCCAGATACTGCTCTGAAAAATAAAAATATCTTTTGTCAGCATATATGGCAATCATATCACCGCCAATTTTTCACATGTAAATTATACTATTCGGGAAGACCGCACTTTATCCTCCCCGCAATTTATAAATTATTTCCCAGGAATATGAAATGTTTAAGGGATAATTACGAAAGGGGCGCTGGTTTATCCCCTTTACC
>JBMOPI010000234.1:0-3178 GCA_049324975.1 Bacillota bacterium | reverse complement strand
AGTAATACCTTGTATCTTGTTTGCATCGAATTCACCTCCGGTCGAAGAACTGTTTGTCACGATTAATTATACCAACACGGGGTATGCTTGGCAAAAGAAAATTTAAAAGTAAAAAAGATAAAATTAGTAGGGAAACATCTGCTTATGTCGAATGTTATAGCGAAATCTATTTTAAAATAAGAGAATATTTTTTAAAAAAACTTTGTTATATTTAGATATTAAATATATGGCAGGAAATATGTCTACTAGTGTCGAATTAAGTATAGTCCAGAAATACATGTCCTTTTTATTATAATTTAATAACCTGCTTACAGAGCCAATATTTATGTTGTTCCCGCTTCGTCTCACTTTATTGTTACCAGGACCCGAACCAATATTACCGGCTACCATGGCCCGAAAAGGAGGGTTATGGATGCGGTAGCGGCTAAGAACGCCAACTGCAGCGCGTGCCACGACCTGCACGGCGATATCGCCACTATCCATACCGGCAATGCCCTGCCCACCACTCCATGGCAGTGCAGCGGCTGTCATACCAATGTGCTGAGCGTTGAGCACAGCGCCGATGCCACATTGGAACAAAATGCCGCCCTCAACTGCGATACCTGCCATAAGAGCAGCCTGGCCAAGGTCAAGTCGGCCATCGACAGTACGGTGACAGACAAGAGCAACCTCAACTGTGACGCCTGTCATACCGGTACGTCCGACGGAGTGGAGAAGGTGCACAGCGACATCCGTACACCGCACCTGACCGCCATCTTCCCGACGGCGTCCGATGGCGACTGCCTGAAGTGCCATACCACCCAGGCCGGTGAATTCGTATCTACCATGGGTTCGTTCCATGTAGTGAACGATCTGGCCAGCAAAGCCAGCGGTTACGGCACCTACATCAGCCCCTGGACTTACACCAGTATCGTCACCTGCCAGGGCTGCCACGGGGACAATAACGACGGCAAGGCCCAGGTTGCTAAAATCCTGAAACGTCCTTACACCTATACCAGCAACTCAGGTCAGGCCGACATGCTCTGTTACCTGTGCCACGACCGCAGCACTTACGGTGGAGGCTCCGATACCAGCGGTAAGACCGGCTTTAGTAAAGATACTAAGAACCTGCATAATATCGGCGATCATAAGATCAACAATGTCTCCAAAGCCGCATTCCACCAACAAAGCACACCTGATTGTGACTAAGACTGAATCTAATTCCGCCGGAAACGTATTGACTAACTTTACACACCCGGCCAGCGGCACGTATCAGAAGAGCAGCTGCGGTTCGGATGCAGCCCAGTGTGATGACCACAAAGGATACTAAAGTAACAGAGCCACAGGACTAAAATCCTGTGGCTCCTTTTTTACTCATTGTGATGTCTCTCTATAGCATTCACCAGTTCACTGAGAAAGTTTTTCCTGGCGGCGTTTTTCTCATTCCCAACTACCTGCCAAATACATTTTGTCAGCGCTTCCATCTGGTCTTCGTCAAAGGTATTGATGATCTGCTCCAGACGGACCTTTTTGTCATTAATCCGGAAAATCTGTACCATATCGCCGTTCTTCAGACCGGCGGCATTGGCTTCGTCAAAATCAATATGGATTTCCGTATGGTCGTTAATTTCCGCCACCCGGACCAGGACATAATCAAAAACCAGGCTGCGTTCTCCACCAACAACCACTATTGCCGAATCCCGGTATTGAAAACCAAGGTTTTTGGCATCCTCCACGCTCATGTGAATATGCCGGTTGGGGACAATGACACATTCCGGTATAAAATACTCTTTCCCGTTCGTGACCATGATGATTCCCGGAGCCCCGGAGAAGTCTCCGGATAAACGCACCGGCGCATCGATACCTAGGGTATGACAATCCGTACGGGAGATCTCTACCTGAGTACGTTCCCGCAGCGAACTTACCAGCGCCACATCGGGTATTTCACCTTTTGGGCCCTTTAAAGTCACCCTTTCTTTGGCTATGTAAGCGCCGGCCAGAGACAATTCTTTATCCCATGTTAAAGTAAAGCCTTCCCCGAACATCTTTGCCATATCTTCCGGCGAAAGATGCACATGGCGCCCGGAAACCCCGACTCTTATCAACAAGGCTGCGCCTCCTCATTCAATGAAGTTACCTTTATTATATGCAGAAGGCGCTGGTCAGGGCAAATTATATATATGTGCCCGCAGAAAAAAGCTGCTGTCCCGCATTGGACAGCAGCTTCCAAACTATCTCATCATGCCGCCGGGAGCACCGGCGCCGGCCACACCGGCCACTTCATTTTGATAGAAACCCTTCACCCTGGAAATCTCCTGCTGGTCTGCATTTCCGGCAGGCAGATACCATCCTTTGGTTGTGGCAATCTGGGCGATTTCCTGCTGGGCCTGCTCACAGGAGTTGCGCATCTGCATCAGGGTTTGTCTCAACTGCGTATTTGAGCACTCGGCAGCTGCTTTGGTCAGTTCTACAGCGCCATGCTTTTTCATCTCCAGACAGTCAATGGCCATCTGCTTATCCTGCAACATAAATTTCAACCTCCTTTAGCTTAAAAATTGAATGAGTTTCTGGCAGCTCTGATCCGCTTCCTGGGCCATTTTCTGAAAGTGGCTTTTTAATTGGGGGTCGGTGCAGTTCTGGGTATATGTTTTATACTTGGCTGCCGCCAAAGTTTCATCCCCCAGCAGGTGCCTCAGGCTCTGCAGTTCCATCTGGTTAAGCTGTGCCATACGCTTCGCCTCCTTCGGATTTATTTTTTTATTCTTCCTCGGCAGACCCCCACTTCCAAAGTGGGGGATGAATGCCATTTCCCGCTTTCGTAAATAATTCTTCCAACCAACACAAAACACTTGTTCGGTTTGCCATTAAATGGTATAATAGAAGTGGTCAAATACGCGATAAGGTGGTGAAAACAGGATGATCCGCGTAATAAAGACCCCTTTCCGGACATCTAAGACTGACCTTGATAGGTTATTTGCCTGTAACCGTGAATCTGCCAGGGTATGGAACGATTGCCTGAGTCATGCCAAAGAGCACCATAAACAAACAGGCAAGTGGATTGACAAAAAGGAGTTACAGGCTTTGACCAAAGGCCGGTATCACCTGCACAGCCAGAGTATCCAATCAGTACAGGAACGCTACCTTGAAGCCAGGAAGAATGCTCTAAAAGCCAAGCAGGCGGGATATGGTCACATCCGCT
>JBMOPI010000233.1:0-3259 GCA_049324975.1 Bacillota bacterium | reverse complement strand
ACTAAAGACAACCGCCGCCCGGACCCCCCTTACGGCGCATTCTTCCAGGGCGGCCATTACCTGGGGCGACTTTACCGATATCACCGCCAGGTCCACCTGCCCCGGGACCGAGGAAATGTCCGGAAAGCAGCGCCAACCATTTAACTCTCCATGTTTGGGGTTGACCGGGTAGACCTCCCCGGTGAACCCGCCGGCCCGTATGTTGGCCAGCACGCTGCCGCCCGGCTTGAATCTGTCCGGGGAGGCCCCGACAACCGCTATGGCGGAAGGGTAAAAAAGGGCCTCCCATCCCCGATCTGCTGTTTTTTCAGTCATGCTAACACCTCTTACTGTTCATTCTTTTTCGCCGTCCCGGATTTGAATCGGTGCCCCGTGTTCACCCGGACCCGTCATCCGTTATCGGGCAACCGGGGGCGGCAGTTGTGAAATATCAATAAAAAAGGATTTTTCCAGGGCGGCTATTTCCGCGGCCAACTTCGCCGCCCGGGGGAAGTTTCCCGGACCGTTGACGCTGATTTCATAGAAAAGCGCGGCCAACTGCGTCCATTTTCGGGCAACCTCCTCCATCCTTTGCCCGGCACACATTTCACCCAGGGCCGGGAGAAGCTTTTCGGCCTCTTTAAGGTAGGCGGCATAGAGATTCCTAAACCCGCTTCCACCGGTGCCCCGTTTTTCGATGACCTGGTAGGCGAACCTGGCGCACCACTGCCAGTCCCCGGCGTCTACCCACGTGGCCAGGTCCCGGCTGAAAAGTTCCATGGCCGGCAATCCCACCCAATCAGAGAACGGATTCAACATCGCCCGGCCGTTCTCAACCAAGGCAATCCATATAGCCGACGGCAGTTCCGATATTTCAAAGTACGGTATCTCACGCCAGTAATTCCTTAAGGGATAGGGCTGGGCGCCGGAACTCATGGCCAGGGCCAACGATTCCAGCGACGTCCGCTGCAGCCCCTCCCGCTCGGTGTCGGCCAGCAGCGCCCCGCCCTCCCGTTCCCTGTAGCCGGCCAGAACAACGGCGTGGCCGGTAAAGTGGGTGTTTGTATCGTAATAATCAAGGTGGTAGAGGTCTGTTAAAATAATTACCGGTATGTCCCGGTCAACCCATTCCTTCATTTCCTTCCATGGGAAGATATCTCCCTCGCGCCACTGAAATTCAACCCCGATATTTTTGAAGAACGCCGGCTCCAAAAAAATGGTGCGCCCGTTTAACATACGGCTGGGACTAATCCTTTCATCTTTGTAAAAAAAGAACCCCAGTCCCGACCCAAGCCCGAAGCACATGGCCTCGCTCAATTTATGGCCGTGAAATCCTGCTAGATTGGCCAGGGCGGTGGATCCGCAGTGGCAACCTGGCCTGTGGTTGAATTTTTTGATTACTTTCTCCATATTTCACTCTCTCTTGCAATTGCTCACAGCATTCCGTATCAGAAATACTGACCGTGTGCGCTCTATTTTTAGTCATGACGAAGGTTTGATGGTAACAACCTACTGTTTGTTTGGTTTAAAAATTTCAAACCCGTTTTTTAATTCCGTCCAGGACAATTTCATAAAATATTTCTCCCACCTCAGGCGGAGAGAGCTGTCCGTCCTGCCTGAACCACTTGTGGGCCCAGTTGCACATGCCGAAAACCGAATGCAGAATGATGCGCGCCGGCAGGTCGTCCCGGAAGGCCGACGAGTTCGTCCCGTCCTGCAGTATTTTCATCCACATGTCCTCGTATTCTTTTATTGCCGCATTGAGTTTTTCGCGCAAACCGGGAGGCAGGTTGGACACCTCCATGTAAAAGACCGGAAGTTCCTCATGTCCGAGGTATGCCTGCAGGTGAAAGGATATTGCCTGCTTCAGCTTGTCTTCCGGCGGGCAGCCGGTTTGCAAAACCTTTGACAGTCCGTCCCGCAAAACTTTAACCGCACACATCAGCACTTCCGCCAGCAACTGCTCTTTGCCCTGTATATGGTAATACAGGCTTCCTTTCAACATGCCCACCTCGCTGGCTATATCCTGGACAGTGGCGGCATGATATCCTTTCTCCTTGAAAACCCTGGCTGCAACCTTGATTATTTCCTGGTACTTATTCAAACCGATCGCCTACCAAATGTTTGGTTTGTACATATTATAAATTCCCTCTGCCGGAAAAGTCAAAAACTTTTATGGGATCTTAATTTAGTAGTTGTCTATTTTCTCTAGTTGAATTGGATGATTAATTGAGTTAATATTTAACTTATTTCCTGCTCCCCTCCGAAGTCCGCCCAGTAACCGGGGGCAGTTTCAAAGAGGAAAGTTTTGCCCTTATTTCCCTGGTTACACTGTTGAGATCCCGTCCGGCCAGCTGGGCGCTGACGGTCACCAGGCGGGTGCGGTTTTCCCGGTTGATTTCCTGCTGGCCGGTGGTCACATTTAAGGAAGCCACCGGATTGAAGCATATCTTTCTTGGCTTTTACCGTGCTTACCGGTATAGAGGCGGCACCCGCTTCCTGGCCGGGGGGCTGCTGCCGGCCGCATCCGGCAGGCAAAAAAAGACTAAACAATAAAAAAGTTATCGCCAAGGCCATAACTCTGTTTTTACTATTCTGTTTGCAATCACTTTATTCTGGACTGGCACAGGCAAATTAATCTGGACTGTGTCCGTCAGTCTGTCAGCCCGTCCATTTTCCAAATGGCATGTGAAAAAAAAGAGTCGGCTACCTTGGGGTACCGGCTCTTAGCGTTTAGCTGTTAAATTATGACTTACTTCATTTTGGACCTATGGGTCAGAATATCTCCCCTGGCCTCACACAATTTTTCCGCAAAAACTTTCTGAAACCAGGCAATTCGGTTTTTAGTGGGCGGATATTGGCAAAACTTATCATTCACCTTGCAAATGGCCTCGATCATCTCGCTTTGGGTATACCCCAAGCTTCCGGCAACCTTCAGGGCCAACCATCTCAGCCTCGAAAATAGTCTGTAGTGTGTCCTTGAAGAGGGACTTTAGAAGATTTTGCACGTCTTCTACTGTCTGGCAACTTTTGGCAAGCTCTCTGATGGTCTTGTCTTGCATGTTTTCCATAAATGGCCAACTCCTTTTAGTTGAGTTTAACCATTTACACAAAACGTTATGCGTTCTCAAGCGTTACATTATATTACCGGGCTACCGTATCCGGCCAGCCTGTTGGTAACCGCCGTGGGAAGCCTTAGGGACATTGGTTCAATAGCCCTTCCGTCAGCCTGATTACAGCCTTCCCCTGCTGCTGCCATCCTTTGGCGCTACTACCGTGC
>JBMOPI010000232.1:0-3262 GCA_049324975.1 Bacillota bacterium | reverse complement strand
ATCCTCTCTGAGAACTTCCAAAACAATCATGGCCTTTTCTTCTGGTGTGTAGGTTTTTCTCTTTTTACTCATACCTTTATTATCTTATTTTTTCAGTTCCGTGTCTAACCCCCTGGGTACATTATATTACCAAGTGCTTCAACATCTTTATATTCGCTGTAGTTTATTTTTTGACCTGCGATTGATAAATTACTAACATTGTTCTCATCATCTTTAAAGTCATCTGCATAGTCTTCAAATCTTTTATGTGGTGAATTCCAAAACGTTAAATTAGATGAATGTAATGGATTACCCATATCCTGTAAAAAGTGAAGAGCAAACCCCAACTGATAAATCGCATTTTCTTTTCTACCTTCTCTATATTCATTAATTGCTTGTTGATAATACGATTTTAAATTTGTTAATACAGTATCAGTAGTTTCACCAACGTAATTCTTTCCAGTAGTTGGGTCATAAAAATGCCCTTTAAATTTTTTCTTTATGGGAAGGTCTTTATCCTCTTGTCTATTATCAGCATCATTCACACCTGCATAGAGATATTTATTAGCATATTCTTTTAATGCATTATAGTATTTAGTATATTTGTCAGTATTTAATTTATCTAACGCTTTCACTGTTATCCACTGATGTGTACTGTCTTCAATTTCATAATCACTATAGTCGGAACTCCATTGACCTGAAGGATCATATTTAGTTATAGGATTGTTTTCAACATAAATGTATAAATGCTTACTTAATGGGTTATTCATTTCCCCATTATAACTATCCCTGCTTAAAAACCTTCCTGTCTCCGGCTCATAATACCTGGCCCGCAGATAGAGCAGGCTGTTCTCCTCATCCCACATCTCGCCGGTATAACCAAAGGTGTTGTGGTTAACGTTCCGCCCGTCCTCGGAGAGCTTGGTATTGCCCGGTGCAGGTTTGCCGAACTCATCATAGCGGTAATGGTCCCGCATATTCCCGTCCGGCTTGACCATAAAGGTGACGCTGCCCAGCCCGTCATACAGGTAATACAGCGGGTCCTGAGCCTCCGGCCGGGTCTCGTCCAGGGCTTCCACTTCGATGCGCTCCAGGCCATAGGTATAGGCGGCATCAAACTTACCGTCCTCGCCGTAGGTCATCAGCACCTGGGTCAGCGGGTCGGAGACATCGTTCAGGTAGTATGTGACTTCTACTTTATCACCGGGCAATTTGCCGTTCTTGTACCAGCCTTTATGTTTACCCTTATTGGTGTATTTGCCTTTCTGGCGGTAACCGTTTTTGGTTTTGGCCTGTTCTTTCTTCTTTTCCCGTTCTTCTTTGGGGATGTCTTTGTTCTTTGGTTTATCGTCGGCTTTGCCGTTCGCCTTATCCTTGTTCGGCCCGCTGCCGTTGTTGGACTTATCCTTACTGTTCCCGTTCCCGTTATTACCACCGCCACCGCCGTTGCCACCGGAGTTCCCGCCCCCGCCGCTACCGCCGCCTGATGAGCCGCCCCCGCCGCCTTTAGCCAGCATATAGATTAAATCTGTCTGCTGCTTTTTGGCTTTTTCCTGGCCGGGCGGAACAAAGCCGGGGTCGTTGTCGATACCATTGTCATGCCCGGGCATGGTCATGGCGGACAGTTTGGTGATACGGTTGCCGTCCCCGTCGTACTCGAAGCCCACCCACTTGTCCTGGTGCAGCTGCACCTTGGTCAGGCGGTTCTCGTAGTCCCAAGCATAAGAAGTTACCCGGTTACCCGGTTCGATCCTGGCAGTCCGGTTGCCGTTGCTGTCATACCGGAACTCGGTGAAAGGTCCGTCGTCCACATTGAATTTTGTCAGTTCGTTGGCAGCGTTATAGTAATATTTCGTGGTATTGATGGAATCTCCTGCCACCCGGGTCATCTGCAGGCGGTTGCCTGCCGGGTCATAGGCATACCCTACCCGGCTGCCGTCGGGGTTGATGACCTTTTCCAGTTGGTTCAACGGGTCGTAGAAATACTCGGTGGTGTAAACTGACTCGCCTATGGTTTCGGCGAAGCTTGTCCGGTTGCCGGCCCCGTCATATTGGTATCCGTACTTGGCCAGCAGTTTTTGATTGGCGTTGATACTGGCAATGCCGGTCAACTGGTTGGCGACATTGTAATCGTAGGAGGTCACCACCCCGTTAGGTAAGGTAGTTTTCGTTCTGCGGCCTACGGCGTCATAGTCGTAGGCCGTGGTTTTGCCGAGGCGGTCCGTCACTTTATTCAGCCGGTTCAGGCTGTCATAGCCGTAGCGCACTTCTTTGCCGTCCGGGTATCTGACCATGGTTTTCCGGCCGACTTCGTTGTACCCGTATTCGGTGGTCAGGTCGTCCTGGTTGGTGACGGCCAGAAGCCGACCCAAATCATCGTAATCGTACCAGGTGGTGCCGTACGGATCTTCCATCCATTCGCGCTTGCCCTGCTGGTTGTAGCCGTACTCGACGTAGCTGCCGTCCGGGTAGTAGGCGCCCAGCAGGCGGTTCATTGGGTCATAGTCATACTCCACCCGGCTGCCGTTGGGGTCAGTTTTGGCAGTGATATTGCCGTTCTGGTCATACTCGAAAGCCGTGGCCTGGCCCAAGGGGTTGATGCTTTCGGTGAGCAGGTTCTTGCTGTTATACCGGTACTCGGTCATGTGTTTATTGGCATCAACGAAGAACCTTAGGTTGCCCACTTCGTCATACCGGTATTCGGTGGTATTGCCTTTGGCGTCAATAACCAAACGCAGGCGGCCGGCGGGGTCATACCTGAAGTTGGTGGTATGGCCGTTGCCGTCGGTGACCGAGATGCGGTTGCCGTTTTTGTCCAGCCCGATGCGGTTGGCGCGGTTTAAGGGGTCGCTCACCCGCACCAGGCGGTTTAGGCTGTCGAATTCGAACCTGGTGACGTTGCCTAAGGCGTCCTCGACCGCCACCCGGTTGTTGTTGGCGTCATATTGGAATTCGGTGGCATTGCCGGCCGGGTCTGTCACTCTCTCCAGGTTGTTGTTCTCATCGTAAAAGTAGGTGTAGGTCTGGCCTAAGGCATTGGTCACTGTCCGCCGGTTGCCGGAGGGGTCGTAGGTGGTCCCGGTGCTCTGGCCCATGGTGTCGATGGTTTCCACTACCCGGGACAGGGCGTCATACCGGTATTCGGTGACCGCCCCCCCGGTATCAGTATAGAAACGGGTGTTGCCTAAATCGTCGTAGGCGTACTCCCTCCGCTGGTTTAGGGGGTCGATAACGGCCAGTAACCGATTGAATTTATCGTACTCGAACCGGGTTACCTGACCTC
>JBMOPI010000231.1:0-3317 GCA_049324975.1 Bacillota bacterium | reverse complement strand
TTTCACGCTCATCTGGTCCGGGTTGCCCGGGCCGATGCCTATGATGCCGAGGTATCCCCGGCGACAGCCACCGTTACTCCGTTTATTACCTGCTTGGGTACAACCAGTTTCGCCTGCCGGCCCGCTCCCAGTATTGCCGCCGGTTCGCATACACCACCAACTCCTATCTGCTGCTCTACAAATTCTGATACTGTCATTTTATTTTCCTGTGTAATCTTATCTTCCTGCATTGCCGCGGCCAGTTCATCAGCCGTAAAAAACCTAACCGGCAGCTGCCATTCCGCTGCGGCCGCCAGAAGCCCCGGTTCATCCTTCTTTATATCCACCGTTGCTATTAACCTGACATCGTCAGGATTAAGCCCCGCTCCTGTCAGTACACTCGTTACGGCATCCGTTACCGTTTCCCTGGTTGTTCCCCTCTTACATCCGATGCCCAGCACCAGATGGCCCGGCCGCAGATACAATGCCCTTACCGGGGCGCCGGTCACCAACCGGTTGGTGACAAATACAACTTCGCCGTCCAAGTCCTCGTACCTGTTAAACTCAGTGAGCTTTTTAACTGTAACGTTTTCAGGCAGGCCCGCCGGTAGCGGCCGGTCACTGAAAATATATATCCGGTCGCCGTTTACCATGGCGGCGTTTATCCGGCGCACCAGGTTAAAGGGTTCGACCTGCCAGCGGCGCTCTTTGGCCAGCATTTCGATGGCTGGAAGCCGGTGGACATCCGTAGCTGTGGTGATTACCGGCACGGCTCGCAGGCCGGCGGCCAGTTCTTCGGCCAGTGCATTCGCCCCTCCCCAGTGGCCTGACAGGACACTGATCACGTATTTGCCGCCTTCATCAAGGGCCAGTACCGCCGGGTCCGTCCGCTTATCCTGCAGGTGTGGTCCAATCAAACGCACCACGATGCCCAGGGCCATAATACAGATTATCGCATCATATTCAGGGAAAATTTCCTCCATCAGTTCCTTCAGCGGCTTCCGGTAAGGCACCCGCCGGTCAGGCACCTTGAGCAGTGTGAACTTGCCTGGAACGTACATGGTAACTTCCTTCCCCTCAGCGGCCAGCGCCCCGGCCACCTGTTCCGCCAGCAGCGCCCCCTGCCTCGTCACCGCCACTACGGCAGCTTTCATCGTTGTCTCTCCGCTGCGCAGTTATTCCCGCCGGTTCCCCCGGGACTGCTGTCACCCCTGCCGGCAGCGGCGCCGGCTGCGTTTTTCCCGCTGCGGAAGCCGTGGGTAAAAGCAGCGTCGTATAATTTGGATTTGGCGTACTGTCCCTTAAACACTTCCCCGACTATTATCAGCGCGGTCTTGGTGATACCGGCTGCCGCCACCTTGTCGGCAATATCGGCCAGCGTCCCCAGCACCTTCTTCTCATCGGGCCAGGAGGCTTTCTGCACTACCGCCACCGGCGTATCCGGGTCGTAAGCCGTCAGGAGTTCCGCCGCCACTTCCGCAATGGCATGGACACTCAGAAAAATGCACATAGTGGCCCGGTGCCGGGCCAGTTCCTTAAGGCGCTCCTTCTCCGGGACCGGGGTGCGGCCTTCCATCCGGGTCAGGATTACCGTCTGGGTAACATCCGGCAGAGTGTATTCCTGACGCAGGGCAGCCGCCGCAGCCAGGAAAGAGCTCACCCCGGGGATCACCTCATAGGGGATACCCCTCTCCTCCAGGGCGTCCATCTGCTCCTGGATGGCGCCGTAAATACTGGGGTCACCGGTATGTACCCGGGCCACCTGCTTCCCCTGGGCAAAAGCCTCTTCCATCACCGCCAGCACCTCGTCCAGGGTCATGGACGCACTGTTGTAAACAGCGGCGCCTTCTTTGGCGTAACGGAGGACTTCCCTGTTCACCAGCGAACCGGCATATATCACCACATCGCTGTTCTCAATGGCTTTTAGTCCTTTAACAGTAATCAGTTCCGGATCGCCGGGGCCGGCCCCGATGAAATAAACCTTCATTGTAACCCCCTCCAGCCCGCTTTACGGACAATTAAGACCGACATGTAATCCTTTTCCTTGCCCACCAGGCTTTTTATATCGGTAGTGTAAAACTGGTCCGGATAGCCGCACCTGCTTACATAGACTGCCCGGTCCAAAAGCCCGGTCTCTTCCAGCAGGTCCACCACCGCGTCATAATTCCTGTTCACTTTCATCAACACCAGGTTATCAAAACTCTTCAGCACTTCCCGCAGGTCATCCAGGTTATAGGCCGCCGGGATCACTGCCACCCGCTCGTCTTTTTCCGTCAACGGTTCGTTAATCATGCCTGTACAGGCTGCAAAGGCCGTTATCCCCGGCACTGTGAGCACTTCAACCTCCGGGTCTTTTCTGACCCGCTGCAGTAAATATGCATAAGTGCTGTAAAACATCGGGTCCCCGATGGTGATAAAAGCCACATTGTGCCCCGCTGCCAGTTCGGCCGCCACCTGTTCCGCCGCCCGGTCCCAATGGGCCGCCAGGACCTCCTCGTCATGGGACATGGGAAACAGGAGTTCCAGTACCCGGAAATCCCGGTCCAGCGCCTGGCGGACAACATTTAAAGCCAGGCTCTCTTTTTCCATCCGCGATTTGGGTATACAGAGCACATCAACCTGCTGCAGCAGGCGGTATGCCTTGATGGTCAGCAGCTCCGGGTCCCCGGGACCCACGCCTATACCGTAAAATTTCCCCTTCATGCTGTAGATTCTCCTTTTTCGCGCGCCGTTTACGATCCCTTCTCCGCGCTGATGATAAATACGGGGTTTTGCCCGAGCATCATGGTGGACCGGCCCTTCTTTTCCAGCCGGTTGACCTGTACCTGGACCACGTCAATGTCCCTGTAACCACCGCCATCAAAAAACTCCAGGGCTGAGTTAAGGGTATCAATAGTAATGGCGTTTACCACCACCCGCCCCTGCGGCCGCAGTTTGTCATGCACTGCCCGGAGGATTTCCCCCAGCCGTCCGCCGCTGCCGCCGACTATCACCCGGTCCGGTGCCGGCAGGTCCGCCAACGCACCGGGTGCGGTACCTGGGCAGATGGTCACATTATCAGCGGCAAACCGTTGGGTATTTTCGGCAATCAGTTTTACGCCTGCCGGATTCTGTTCCACGGCATACACCCGGCCTCCGGGCGCCGCCAGGGCTGCTTCGACGGAAATTGACCCGGTGCCGGCGCCGATGTCATAGACAACGTGTCCTGCCATCACCCTGGTTTTGGCCAGGGTTACTGCCCGCACTTCTTCTTTGGTCATGGGTACTTCCCCCCGCACAAACAGCCGGTCGGGAATCCCGGGGGTGCCGTAAGGCCATAACTTACTCATCTGTCATCA
>JBMOPI010000230.1:0-3357 GCA_049324975.1 Bacillota bacterium | reverse complement strand
CACGACGACATAAGCGCTTTTTACCCCGCGGATGTTCAACACGTTGCGGGAGATGTCATCCGCGGCGTCCCGGGCCCTGGCTTGGGTGCGGTTCTCATCCACTACCGGGGCCTTTTCTTCCCGGGGAGTAACCTGCTCCGGTTCAGGTTTTTTCTGGGCCGAGCAGCCTGCAAAAAGGGAAATAAAAAACGCTCCCAAAATCAGAAACGTCACTAACAGCTTATTCCTGCGCAAAATCTTGTCACCTCCTCACCGTGGGTTTACACTTATTGTCCCACGGTGAGGGACTTTTATACTCCTTAACCCTGTACCTCTCTTTTTAAACCTTTTACCAGGTGCAAATCAGGGATATGAAATTTTTCGTTTCTCCCTTTAATCTGCCCAATCAGTTCCACAATGGCTTCGGCAAGTTTACACGGGTCATGACGGACCACGTCGGACTCAAAAACCAGTTTATGGCATACAGGCATAACGTTCATCCGCAGGATGTCCTTTAAATCCGCACGGACCGGGATGGCCCCGTCATTGCGGTATTTGCGCAGGAGCTTGCGGGGTATGTCTTCGGTATTGACAATGGCATAATCGATCAGCCCTGAACCGGCGTGCTGGTGGATGGCCCGGATGTGGGCGGAAGCGGTATACCCGTCGGTTTCCCCCGGCTGGGTCATGATATTGCAGGCATAGACAGTTACTGCCGGGGACGCGGCAACGGCATCGGCAACGCCCCGCACCAGAAGGTTGGGGATAACGCTGGTATACAGGCTGCCCGGCCCCAGGATGATCACATCGGCTTCAGCGATGGCCTTAAGCGCCTCGGGGACCGGTTCGCAATCTCCCGGACACAGGAATACCCGGTTAATTTTTTGCGGTGTGCGGGGTATGTTGGATTCACCTTCGATAACAGTACCGTCTTCCAACTCGGCACAAAGGGTAACATGCTTCAGGGTAACGGGCAGCACCTGGCCACGGATAGCCAGGACCCGGCCCATTTCCTTGATGGCAGTCTGAAAATCACCGGCAATCTGGGTCATGCCGGCAATAAAAAGGTTACCCAGGCTGTGGCCGCTTAATCCGTTGCAGCTGGCAAAACGGTGCTGAAAAAGCTCCTCCATCAGGCTTTCCGTATCCGCCAGGGCCACCAGGCAGCTGCGGATATCACCGGGCGGCAGGATGCCCAATTCCCCCCGTAGTTGGCCGGAGCTGCCGCCGTCATCGGCCACGGTCACAACAGCAGTAATATTGCTGGTATAATGTTTGAGTCCGCGCAAAAGCATGGACAAGCCGGTGCCGCCGCCGATCACCACAATTTTGGGCCCTTTTTTCAGGTGCTGTTTTTCGTAAATGATATCGGCCAGCCTCTGGGCCTTTTCCGGAATCAATACTTCCGTAATAGATTTGATTGTGTTCCGGAACCCGATAATAACGGCTGCCAGGCCGACAAACATAAAAATTAAGCCGGTGAGGGTTGCGGGCGCCAGCCATTGCATGTGAATATCCCAGAAAGATATCGCACTTTCAGCGCCGGTTAAAAGGCCGGTGTCAGTTACGGCCACCAGGCCGGCACCCAGGATAACTGCGCCGAGGATGGCCGTGAATATCCACCTTTTCACCCGCATTCCCGGGTAAAGCCACTTAAATCTATCCATGCTTGCCAACTCCCGCAGGGTCTTTGTCAATATCCCTGTGTTTGACGATGATACTGGCGTCCAGGTTCCCCAGCAGTTCCCCGATTTTGTTGGCCAGGGTCACGGAACGGTGCCTGCCGCCGGTGCAGCCGATAGCGATGACCAGTCCTGTTTTACCTTCTTTAACATAATTGGGGATCAGGAATTTGATCAGGCTGTAGTACTTGCGCAGAAAGGTCCGCGTTACGGGCGAATCCAGCACAAAGTCCTGGATTTCCTTGTCGTTCCCGGTGAGCGGCCGGAGTTCATCAATATAGTGGGGGTTGGGCAGGAAACGGACATCCATCAGCAGGTCGGCGTCAAGGGGGATACCGTACTTGTAACCAAAGGAAAGCACTGTAATGTTCAGGATGGAGGCTTTGCCTTCTTCCCCGAAGGCCGCAGCAATCTCCTCTTTTAATTGCTTATTGGTACGGTCGGTGGTATCAATAATTTTGTGCGCCCACCCTTTGAGGTCCTGCAGGCGCCGGCGTTCCTCCTGGATACCCTCCAGCAGCGGCCCGTGGGGCCGTAACGGGTGAGGTCGCCGGGACTCTTTAAAACGACGTACCAGGGTTTCATCCGAAGCCTCGAGAAAAAGGATTTCCCACTTGACCCCGGCGTGCCTCAGGGTTTCCAAAGTCTCGTTTATACTGTCAAAAAAACCGCCGCCGCGAATATCCACCACTACTGCTATTTTATTAAGCCGGCCTTCCGATTGTGCACAAAGCTCGGCAAACTTGGGAATCAGCGCGGGCGGCAGATTATCCACGCAAAAAAACCCTAAATCTTCGAGGGCATTGATGGCCTGGGTTTTACCGGCTCCGGATAATCCTGTAACCATTACAAAACGCATGTCTTTCATGAACTCACCCGCCATATCTTAATACCATACTTCATATTTCGCCAAAAAAGCTTAATCTCCTGCCTTATTAGTTCCTGGCATTCATCACCATGTCAGGCGGAATATGGAGCTTTTCCAGCCAGAGGGCAGCCGCCGAAAGTTCCCCCACAGTCTGCGGGAAATGGGCGTCACTGTTGACTACAAAAGTAACCCCTGCGGCAGCTGCCTCTTTAATCAGGTCTGTTTTATCGTAACGGTGGCCGGTGTTGATTTCAAAAGCCACCCCCTGCCTGGCGCACACTGCGGCCAGGGCCGGCACGTCTACCGGCATCTTAAGGTCAGGATGGCTGATGATATCCACTTTGTAACGGTGTATAGCCTCTGTTAATGCCTTGGTATTGGTGCTGCGCACCCGTTCCCGGCACCGGCGGCTAAGTTTGCAGAGCTGGTTTTCCACCACCAGCCTCCAGGCGTCGGAAAGGCTGTCGGGAATCACAAAGGGGTGCAGCCCGACGATCAGCAGGTCCAGTTCCTTAACAACCTCTTTAGGTATGTCTATGCTGCCGTCTAACCCGGTAATGTCTGCTTCCGCCCCAACCAGGATATTTATTTTTTTATACTCTTTGGCCAGGGTACGCACTTCATCTTTGATAACCAGGTATGTCTCAGGTTTATCTACGCCGGCCCCGATGTTTTTTGGTCCGTGGTCGGTGATACCCACGGTCTCCAGCCCTCTGGCCAGGGCCGCCTCGACGTTTTCCCTGACTGTGCCGCGCCCGTCGCTGTAAGTTGTATGGGTATGGTAGTCAGCGAAAAATTCCACTTAATCCACCCCTAAAAATGGTTGTT
>JBMOPI010000229.1:0-3465 GCA_049324975.1 Bacillota bacterium | reverse complement strand
AAGGGGTCCTCATCGACAAAAACGCCAACCGCAGACATAAAAGGCGGTAACTGGGCGGTAATTTCCCGGACCAATTCCGGTTCTACCCGGCGTGGGCTCGGGGCGAACACGAACCCCAGGGCGTCAGCCCCCATTGTCGATACTGCAAGGGCCATATCCGGAGTCCTGAGCCCACAGATTTTGATTTTTACCACTTTATTTTTCCACCTCATGCCCCAGCAGTTGTTTTATCTTCCCGTTGATATCCTCTTCCCGCATCAGGGCTTCGCCCACCAGCATGGCGTGAATATCGTTGGCCAGCAGCTTTTCCACGTCTCCCCGGTGATTGATGCCGCTCTCGCTGACTACCACAATCCCGGGGTCTTTGATTTTTTCCCTTAATCTGAACGTGGTCTCAATATCAGTTTTAAAGGTCTGTAAATTTCTGTTGTTAATCCCGATAACCCTGGCCGGGGTATTCAGTACCCGTTCCAGTTCTTCTTCGGTATGTACTTCCACCAGGGCATCCATACCTAAATTTTTGGCGATTTGTATAAATTGATTAATTTCCTGGTCTGTCAGTACTGCTGCGATGAGTAAAACGGCATCGGCGCCCAGCGACCTGGCTTCATAGATCTGGTAAGGGTCAATAATGAAATCCTTCCGCAGCAGCGGCAGGTGGGATACCTGGCGGGCCTTGGCCAGGTTCATTGTGTGGCCGTCGAAAAACTTTTCATCCGTCAGCACGGAAATTGCCGTTGCTCCTGACCTGGTGTATGTGCGGGCAATATTTTTGACATCAAAATCTTCCCTGATTAATCCCTTGGAAGGTGAGGCCTTTTTGATTTCAGCAATAAGTGTAATTTCCCCCGGTCTTTTGAGCGACGGGCCAAAAGGTTGAGCCATCAGGCGGTGGATAAAAGTGCTCTCCAGACTCTCCTGACTTACCGCAGCTTTGCGCTCTGCAACCTCCTGTTTTTTGTGGGCAATAATTTCATCAAGAATAGACATGGACCTCCCCCGTTCCGGTAAATGCTACACGACTTTAGCGGTATTGCCAGCCAGTTCATTGGAGAATCTGATCAGTTCAGTCAGCTTATCGTGCGCCAGGCCCTGATCAATGACATTTTGGGCCAAATTAATACCTTCTCCAACATTATCGACTTTTCCTGCTGCCAGCAGGGCCAGTGCACTGTTAATTACCACCACGTCCCTTTTGGGACCGGGTTCCCCGCGTAATATTTTATCGGTCACAGCCGCATTAAAGGATGCGTCACCACCCTGCAGTTCACTTACGGGTGTCCGCGCAAATCCGTATTCCACCGGGTCAAGGTAGTAAGTACGGACGGCGCCGTCTTTTACTTCACTTATTTTTGCCGGGCCGGAAAGGGATACCTCATCCAGGCCTCCATCACCGTGAACAACAAAAGCCGACCTGGTACCCAGCCGTGCTAATACACCGGCCATTACTTCAGTCAGATTAGGGTCATATACGCCCAATATTTGTACCTGGGCGCCTGCCGGGTTGGTCAGGGGACCGAGGATATTGAAAACTGTCCTGATGCCGATTTCTTTGCGGGGGCCGATGGCATGCTTCATGGCGCCGTGCAGGGCGGGGGCAAAAAGGAAACCGATCCCCACCTTATCTATACACATGCCCACCTGTTCCGGGGTCAACCCCAGATTCACACCCAGCGCTTCGAGCACATCCGCACTGCCGCTCTTACTGGAAACTGACCGGTTGCCGTGCTTTGCCACCGGTACACCGGCTCCGGCCACAACAAAGGCCACGGTAGTGGAGATGTTAAAGGTCTGCGCGCCGTCACCCCCGGTGCCGCAGGTATCCAGCAGCAGCGGCGCCGCTGTGGGTACCCGGGTGGCTTTCTGGCGCATGACCCGGGTAAATCCGGCAATTTCGTCCTCTGTTTCCCCTTTAATGCGCAGCGCCGTAATCAAAGCCGCAATCTGGGCGTCAGTGGCGCGCCCGCTCATGATTTCTTCCATCAGGTTATGGGCTTCTTCTTCAGAAAGGTGCTGACCGGTAACGACTTTGTTGATCGCTTCTCTCAACATGCTAAGCTCTCCTCCTCTAAGCTTGGGGGATGTTCTAAAATCCTCATAACCGGCGCTTCGTTCGCAGTCCTGCTAACACTGCGCTCGGAGAAAAAGGTCTGTTCCGTATTTTACAGTGGAGGTTCGGGGAACCGGCCAGACTCTTTTTCTCCTCGCTCCGTGCAGCAGGACTAAGCTCACTACGCGATGTCATTCGGATTTTATACCATCCCCCTTCCATAAATTTTTGCTTACTATAGTTCCAAGAAGTTGCGTAACAGCTTTTTACCGTGTTCGGTCAAGATAGATTCCGGGTGGAACTGGACGCCTTCAACCACATATTCCTTGTGACGGACGCCCATGATTTCACCGACTTCGGTCTCTGCAGTGATTTCCAGGCAGTCCGGCAGGCTGTCCCGTTCAATAATCAGCGAATGATAACGGGTAGCCGTAAAAGGAGACGGGATATCCCGGAAGATTGTCTTCCCGTCGTGGTATATCTCAGAAGTCTTCCCATGCATCAGGTTCTCCGCCCTGATGACGTTGCCGCCGAATACCTGGCCGATGGACTGGTGCCCCAGGCAGACCCCCAGGATCGGTATCCGCCCGGCAAACTTTTCAATCACCGGAATGGAAATCCCGGCCTCGTTGGGTGTGCAGGGACCCGGGGAGATTACGATATGGTCCGGCTGCATTTCCTCAATTTCCTCAAGGGTAATTTTATTGTTCCGGAACACCCTGATCTCCTCACCCATCTCCCCCAGGTACTGGACCAGATTAAAGGTGAAGGAATCGTAATTGTCAATCATCAGAATCATTATCCGACCTCCTTGAGCAACAGTGTTTCCATTAGCGCTCCTGCTTTGTTGATGGTTTCGTCATATTCCCTTTCCGGGTCGGAATCCGCAACAATACCGGCGCCGGCCTGCACATAAGTCATGCTTTTGTGGACCAGGATGGTCCTGATGGTGATACAGGTATCCAGGTTGCCGGTAAATCCGAAGTAACCGATGGTACCGCCGTAGACCCCGCGGCGGGTAGGCTCCAGTTCTTCAATGATTTCCATGGCCCTGATTTTGGGGGCTCCGGACAGGGTTCCGGCCGGGAAGCACGACTTCAGGGCGTCAAAACCGGTGCTGCCGGGGGCCAGCCTGCCCTGTACTGTAGAGACAATATGCATGACATGGGAATATCTTTCGATATCCATAAAATCTTTTACCTCTATACTACCATAATCACACACCCGGCCCAGGTCGTTCCGGCCCAGGTCCACCAGCATCAGGTGTTCTGCTTTTTCTTTTTCATCCCGCAGGAGATCTGTCTCCAACTCCCGGTCTTCCTGCTTGTTCCTGCCCCGCTGACGGGTGCCGGCGATGGGACAGGTCTGGACCAACCCGTCTTCTAGCCTGATTAACATTTCAGGCGACGATCCGA
>JBMOPI010000228.1:0-3469 GCA_049324975.1 Bacillota bacterium | reverse complement strand
ATGGCTGGAAACTGGCCGTTAGGCCCGCCGCTGTAAGAAATATCCCCGATAATAATCCGCCCTTTTAAAAAAGTCCCGGTGGTAAGCACCACGGACCGGGCCTTAAATACAGCACCGGTATTGGTTACGACCCCCGATATATTGTCTCCTTCAACCAATATCCTTTCTACCAGCGCCTGTTTTAGGTCAAGGTTTTCCTGGCGTTCCAGCACCGCTTTCATCGCCGCCTGGTACCGCTTTTTATCAGCCTGGGCACGCAGCGCATGCACTGCCGGCCCTTTGCCGGTATTCAGCATGCGCATCTGAATATGGGTTTTATCCGTGTTAATGCCCATTTCTCCGCCCAGGGCATCGACTTCCCGCACCAGGTGGCCCTTGGCCGGGCCGCCCACCGCCGGGTTGCAGGGCATAAATGCAACATTATCCATGTTCAGGGTCAGGGCCAGCGTTTTGCAGCCCATCCGGGCGGCAGCCAGCGCCGCTTCACAGCCGGCGTGGCCTGTGCCGATGACTACCACATCATACTCGCCAGCATGGTATTCCATATAATTCACTACTTTCCGATGCAGAATTCACTGAAAATCCGGTCAATGACATCTTCGCCGAGGGTTTCCCCGGAAATTTCCCCGAGTTTCTCCCAGGCGTTCCTAAGGTCTATGGCCATACAGTCGGTAGGCATGCCCAGTGCAAGGGTGTTTAGTACTTCCTGGAGGCTGTCCCTGGCCTCTGCCAGCGCATTGCGGTGCCTGACATTGGTCACCATTACCCCTTCGCCGGCATCAACCTGGCCGGCCATTACCTTCTGAACAATTCTTTCTTTAAGTTCCTCCAGGCCCGCACCGGTCCTCAATGATATTTTAACCGGTCCCAGCCCCTCAGTCAGTCCGGCAATTGGTCCTAAATCCATTTCCGGCCTCAGGTCAGTCTTATTAATCAGCATAAAACCGGTTTTACCGCTGACCAGACCGGCAATCAGCCGGTCTTCTTCCTCAATTCCTGTGGCGGCATCGAGCATGAACAAAACCAAATCAGCCTCTTCCAGCATCTCTTTGGTTTTTTCCACCCCGATTTTTTCCACCAGGTCATCAGTTTCCCTGATTCCCGCGGTATCGATAATTTTTAAAGGGATCCCTTTTATACTGACAAACTCCTCAATTACATCCCTGGTTGTGCCGGGAATGTCCGTGACAATAGCCCTTTTTTCATGGAGCAGGGCATTCAGGAGGGAGGATTTCCCGACATTAGGTTTTCCCAATATTACCGTCCGCAAGCCCTCACGTAAAATTTTTCCCGATTCGGCAGTGTCAATCAACTGTTCAATCTCTGCCAGCACCTCACGGGCGGCAGTTGTTACCTGCTCTCTTGACAGTTCTTCAATATCATGCTCCGGAAAATCGATCCCTGCTTCTATATGGGCCATGGTTTTAAGCAAGGCCTGCCTGACATCGCGCACTTTTGCAGATAACCCCCCGGCTAGTTGGCGCACTGCCACTTTAAGGCTTTTTTCAGTTTTGGCATTGATTAAATCCATCACCGACTCGGCCTGGGCCAAGTCAAGCCGGCCGTTTAAAAAAGCTCTTTTAGTAAACTCCCCCGGTTCCGCCAGCCTGGCGCCGGCTTTTATGACGCATTCCAGAGCTTTCCGCACCGCCACTACGCCGCCGTGACAGTTTATTTCCACCACATCCTCGGCGGTGAAGCTATGCGGCGCCCTCATCACAGAAACCAGCACCTCATCCACCACGTTGCCGGTTTCGGGTTCAATCAGATGGCCGTAAAGCAGTTTATGAGATTCGGCTGCCGCCAAATCCACCGGTTTTCTGCCACGGAAGAGTTTTTGTCCAATCTCTACTGCATTTTTACCGCTCATCCTGACAATGCCTATACCGGCTTCACCGATAGGGGTAGAAATGGCGGCAATGGTATCTTCAAGCATAATTATCCACCTTCAACAAGTAAAAATTCATATTTAAATATAAACCACAGAGGACACAGAGAAAAATTGTTATAAAACCCAGTAACATAGCTATTACTGGGTTGTTGGAAAATTATTTTTTTGGTGCGATGACAATTTTTCTGTAAGGCTCTTCACCCTCACTGTATGTAAAAACATCCCGGTGACCCTGCAGCGCGGTATGAATTACCCTTCTCTCATGCGGGTTCATCGGTTCCAGCACTACATCCTGCCCTTTGCGCATGGCTTTTTCAGCCAGGCGGAAAGCAAGTTTGTGCAGGGTTTCTTCCCGCCTTTTACGGTACCCTTCGACATCCACAATAATTTTTACCCTTTTTTCAATATTTTTGTTGGCAACCAGATTAGTCAGGTATTGTATTGCATCAAGGGTATCACCCCGCCGGCCTATGAGAATACCTAAGTCCGGACCGGAAATGTCCAATACCGTATATTCTTCCACTTCCCTGGCGGTAATATCAACATTCAAACCCATTTTCTCAAAAATTTCAGACAGGAACTTCTTGGCTTTGCTTACCGGACTCTCCTTCTCCGTTACTTTAACTCTGGCCGCTTTTGAACCGATAATCCCGAAGATACCCTTACTGGACTCCTCAAGCACTTCCACGGTTACCTGGTCTTCTTTTAACCCCAGTTCTGCGAGAGCGGTGGCTACAGCTTCCTCAACTGTTTTTCCGCTTTTTTCGATTTCCTTCATTTGTGGCTGCTTCCTCCTTCAAAGGTTCCCCGATGGGCATCCTGTTAATAAAATACTGCTGGATGGCGCTTACAATATTGGACACTACCCAGTACAAACCCAAACCGGAAGGAAACTTTACTGTCAGCCAGCCAATGAAAACCGGCATTACATATAACATGGTACGCTGGGTCTGATCCTGCATATTGGTGGTCATCCACTGGACCAAAAAAGTGGTCGCACCGGCTAAAACCGGCAATAAGTACCAGGGGTCAGCTTCTTTCAGACTGGTTAACCATAAAAACCCGCCTTTAAACTCAAATTTATTCAAGGCCTGATACAACCCGATTAATATCGGCATTTGCAATAAGAGAGGCAGGCATCCTGCCAGCGGGCTGGCCCCGTATTCTTTGTAAAGTTCCATTATTGCCATCTGTGCTTTTTGGGGATCTTTGTATTTTTCCTGAATCTCTTTGATCTTAGGCTGCAGCTGCTGGGTTATCTTCATGGACCGCATCTGTTTTATCGTCAGCGGAAACAGGATCATTTTCACTGTTATCGTCAGTAAAATTATGGCTATCCCGTAATTAGGCAGCCCCGCCGCTTTGGTCCATCCGTAAAAAAACTGCAACAGCCAGGTCATCCCGGCTACTAACTGGTCCCACAGTCCCAACACGTTCCCTCCTCATGCGGGTATTATTTTTATTCTACCGGGTCAAACCCGCCTGGATGAAGGGGGTGACACCGTAATATTCTGCGTCCTGCCTTGTACAATCCTATAATAACACCATATTTTTTTACTGCCTGGGCTGCATATTCCG
>JBMOPI010000227.1:0-3473 GCA_049324975.1 Bacillota bacterium | reverse complement strand
ATGTCCTTCTCCGCCGGAACCAGGAACAATGCAATTTGCCCGGTATCCACATCTTTGCGGACCATAGGTGTAAACTCCGGAGTATCCACGTCTTTCTTGGTACCCAAAATAGCCGATGCCACATGGGCAATAGCCTGACGCTGGCCCATATTGTGGATGGTGGACCGGGCATTGTCATTTTTGGGTTTGATCAATACACCAAGCCCATCCTGCTGAATCTTTTCCCGCATCTGCGGCAGGCCGACATTCATGATATCTATATGTTCCACCATTAATAACGGCCCTTTAAAATGAAGCCGGCCGGCTTCGACAACGGCGATGTCGCCAATTACCCGGCCTTTCATCAGGCTTTCGGAAATTAATATCCATACTATCCCGATAACAACAGCAACCGGTGGCAGGCCGGTAAAAAAATTACCGGCGCTGGTGGCCAGGGCGGTAATCATCACAAGATAATTGCGCGCTTCAAACACTTTGGCTATACCTTCGATATAATCCTGGCCCCTTTTGACAAGTTCAGCTTCCTCAAGGGCGGCCAGGCTTTCCCGCTCCATGTTGCGGATGTCGCGGAACTGCTGGGCAGCCAGGGCCAGGAAAGTGACTGCGGCAAATTCTTTTTCAGCTACGGCCGGGATGGCCACTGCACCCAGAGCAGCTGCGATAAAACCAAGGGATATATGGGTTACGAAACCGTGCGGATAACCGGGGTACTGACGGTAGTCCGAGCGGAGCATGTAAATCCTGGCCAGGGTCCCCATCAAGATGCCGAGGCCGATGGTCAGCCCGTATTTATCCACCGTCAACACCCCTTATCCTCTATTATTCCTCTTTATCTTTATTACGCGGTTTCTTTAAACCGAAGAAATTGGCGAATTCGGTCTTTTTCAGTTCACCCAGTTTACTGGTCATACCCTTAATGCTTCCCGTACTTAGAAGCAGGAAGGCTGCACCGCCGATTAATACAAAGCCGATAATCCAGGCCAGGGTGGTCCAGGCGCTGCTCCTTTCCGCCGGCGAATCCGGCAGCGGCGCCGTTTTCCCCGGACCCGGACCCGGTGCTGTCTGAGCCTTAAGGCCCAGCACCGGCGGCAGGGCGGCAGCCAGTTCGGCGGCCCCGTTTTCCGCGGCTTGCCTGGTATTGGTATGGGTGCCGACTTCGATTAACATAGCCTTGGGACCCAAATCCTGATTGTAATTTCCTTTGCCGATGAAAATACCTTTGACCAAACCTGGTTTAGTCCGGTCCATAAATGCCTTAACCTTTTTTGCAAACTGCAGGTTGGTTGCCATATTGGGATTCTGCCTGCCGACAACCAGTCTGACTTTGGTAATATTTTTACTGCCAATCTTTTCTCTGTAAAAATCCGGGTCCGGAACCCCGTCACGGTGTACGTCAATCAGCGCCACCGGCCTTCTTTTTAAAAGGTTCATGGCTGTCCGGCGGGACCGGTGATAAGCATTGGCATCATGCGGCTCATGTGGTGTCTTGTCATCGACTACGGTAACACCCTGGCCCCTTAACCCGTCTGCAAAGCTCGACCCTACTTTGAATATGCCACCTTTTGCCGGAATATTAGCGCTGCCGTCTGTAGGCACATAAGATTCATCGCTGTGGGTGTGGTAAATGGCTACCTGAGCCCTGCCACCACCACCCTGGGCTGGGATATCCACGGCCTTGTTTGCCGGTTTCAGGTATTCATCCCATTCCGGCTGCCAGACAATGTCCCTGGCCCGGCCAATTTTTCTGGCAAGGGCCTTGTTGCCCATAACTTTTACCACACTGTAACGGTCATTTTTTTCAGTGATAAACTCATCGCCAATAAATACTTTATGAGAGGTCTTATCAACAACCTCATTACTCTTTTCATCCAGGACTGAGAAAAACTCACCTGCGGCCAGTTCTTCCTCAAAACCACCGCCTAACTTTACCCGGTCAATTATAGTTGAAGTAACAGCGGCTTTGATTCCGGGAACCGCCTGGGTAACCGCCAGGCTTATTAACACCACGCCTGTAAATAAACAGGTTATACCAATGATGGTCAACAGGCGTTTTCTCATGACCGGTCACCTGCCTTTTGTTCTTCTTCCTCTTTACTGTCTCCTACCTGTTCTACGATCTCTTCCAAACCTATCGAAGAAGCGTATTCCGCATTTTCAAGATTCTTGAGCAGTTCCTTGGGCCGTCCTTTGCTGGCCGGTCCGCCCTGCAGCCTTTCCCTGGTTTCCCCGATAAGTTCAGCCAACAATACGGCCACCAATCCGGCGAGGATGATTGAGTCGAAGGCTCCGGCCCCACCGACGTGTACCCGCCCCGGAGTACCGGTCGTTACCAGATAGATATAGTTAAACACATCCAGAAGCAAAACTCCGAGGGTTGCAGCTACAAAAGCAGACCGCCTGGAACGCCCGGCGATATATGCAATCAAACCACCGACAATAGGATATACATAGAGAGGATCTAAGAGCTGCACTGTGTCGCCCGGGTTTCCGGTCATGATATAAGTGCCGACAAAATATATCACTCCACCCGTTACACCAGTGGCTATCAATGCCCTGAGCCACTCCTTGGTGGTGCCGGCTCTCGTCAGCACATATATCGCCAGGCCGATGGGGATAATCCCCCCGCCTACATTTATCGCCGCGCTAACCCGGCCAAAGGAAATAGGGATGTCGATAAAGCTGCCGGCAATCATGGCCACTATAACGGCCAAAGCCGTTTTGTCGGAAATCCGCAGCCTGTCCAGCAGCCGCTGGGCCAGACCAAAATAGATGAGAATGGAAACAATAATGAGAGCAATGATACCGATTGGTAGTCTGGGCATGTTAAAACTCCTTTCTATGTTATTGCTTTATCTAGGTTTCCCTTGGCAAAAGGCAAATATTCATTTTGCGGTGGGCCTGCAGTTAAAAAAGCACGATAAAAAACCCGACTGGCAAAACGTCAGTCAGGTTTAATCTTCTTCCATAGATTTTTTCCGCCGGGCGAAGGCTTTAGTGTCATAACCCCGCTCATTCAGCCACTCCCTGGTCCGGCCGGTGATAACCGCTGCCAATCCGGATAACTTAGCCAGTTCTTTTACCCCGGCCATGAGCATAATATTGGCCATTTGCCTTTTAAACTCATTTATTTCCCGATACAGCCCTTCTTTGTTTTCTTCAAGCAAAACCTTCAGATAAGGAGCCGCTATCCCCACCATCCCGGCGCCCAAGACTAAGGCCTTTACAGCATCCAGCGGATTACGCACACCGCCGGAGGCAATCAATGTGCCGGGTATCTCAAGGGAAGCAACTTCAATAATACTGCAAACAGTTGTAATGCCCCAGGATTCAAGATAAGCCAGGTCACCGGAGCTGTCACGCATCTGTTCGATGGCTATAAAATTGGTCCCGCCCCGGCCGCCGACATCTATATGCCGGACTCCGGCCTGCAATAGTTTACGGGCGGCTTCCCGGGATAAGCCAAAACCGACCTC
>JBMOPI010000226.1:0-3479 GCA_049324975.1 Bacillota bacterium | reverse complement strand
AATGTTCACCAAGAGGCCCAGTAAAATATAACTGGATACCAGCGAACTCCCCCCGTAGCTGATAAAAGGCAGGGTAACCCCGGTCAGCGGGAGCAGTTTGGTCACTCCGCCGATAATCACAATAGTCTGGATTGCCAGCAGGGAGGTAAGCCCTGCCGCCAGCAGGGCACCGAAACCGGTGCCGGAATCCAGGGCAATCTTAAATCCCCGGTAAACAATTAACAGGTAAAGCAAAATCAGCGCCATGCCGCCAAAAAGCCCAAACTCCTCGGCGACGGCGGAGAATACAAAGTCCGTATGCACAGCAGGAATCAGCGTAGGCCGCCCGGCCGTAAACCCGGTTCCCAGAAGTCCGCCGGAGCCGATGGCAAAAAGGGACTGCACAATCTGATAGCCCGCACCCTCTATGTCACGCCAGGGATTTACCCAAATGGCTACCCGCACCCTTACATGGGCAAAAAGGAAATAGCACAGCACCGCACCGGCGATAAAAAGTATGATACCGGAGACCACGTAGGACCAGCGGCCGGTGGCGGCATAGATCATAGCCAGAAATGTCCCGAAGAAAATCAGGGCCGTACCGAGGTCCTTCTGGAAAATAAGCAGGACCAGCGAAAAACCCCACATCACCAGCAGCGGCCCGAGATACTGCAGACCCGGCCAGGATACTCCCAATAAACCTTTTCTGCCTACGGTCAGCATCTCCCGCTGTTCATTCAGATAGCTGGCCAGGAAGATTACCAGCATGATTTTAACCAGCTCCGAGGGCTGCATCCTGAAACTGCTAATGGCAACCCAGCTTCTGGCCCCGCCGACTTCTACGCCGAAAAGGATGGTGGCCAGGAGTGCGGCTAACCCGCCCAGGATATATATGTATTTATATTCTTCCAGCTGCTTGTAGTCTTTAAGGCCCCCGGCCGTGACCAAAAAACAGAAAAGTCCTGTCAACAGCCAGTAAATCTGCCTGGCCGCATAGTCCGGGGCCAGCCGGAACAGCAATACCAGACCGATCACACTGAGCATGGCCGCCAGCATATAAAGGTATTTGTCTGCCCCGGGCCGCAGGCGGCGAACTGTCTGACCGGTAACAAACAGCACAGTACCTGCCAGCAGCGCCAAAATAACTGATTGCCTGCCGGTGGACGGTTGCGCTCCGGCATTTAAAATCAATAGGCCAACAGCCAAAAAAGCCGGGGCAAATAACATGAGTTTTGTTTCCTGCCAGCGGTTCACCCGGATCATCGGCTTCGCCTCACTCAATCATACATAAAATCACAGTGATATTATCCGAACCGCCCCCGGCCAGCGCGCGGTCAATCAGTCCGGCCGCACCCTCGTCCAGTGTAGCTGCCGCGGTCACCGTATCCTTTATTTCATCAGGGCTCAGCAGATTGGATAAACCGTCGGTACATAACACCAAGATATCACCCGGCACCACCGCTTCCTCGTAAAGGTCCACGTCCACACCCGGAGCAGAGCCGACAGCCCTGGTCAGGACATTGCGGTGCGGGTGGCGGTTCGCCTCGTCAACAGTAATCCCGCCATTTTTGACCAGTTCGTTGACCAGTGAATGGTCGTTGGTAACCAGTCTGATTTCCCCGTCATGAATCAGGTAAGCCCTGCTGTCACCCACATGGGCCAGGTGCACTTTGCCGGGAGTGAGGAAAGCAGCTGTGATGGTGGTGCCCATACCATGGTAAATAGGTTCCTGCCGGGCCTGTTGATATATTTTTTTGTTGGCCTCCGCCAGCGCTTTTTGTAAAACAGCACCGGGGTTGGCGGTGATGGCTCCGTTGTTTCGTGTAACGTAAGCGGCAATCGTTTCCAAAGCCAGGCGGCTGGCTACTTCGCCGGCCTGGTGGCCGCCCATGCCGTCGGCCACAGCCAGCAGCTGCAGGTCTTCGCAAACCAGACTGTTATCTTCGTTGGTTTTACGTACCAGCCCGATATGGGACACCTTACTCCACTTCATGCTCCCACCTCACCTCAAACGGAGCGTGGACAAACCGCAGGGTAACCCCTGCCACTTTAACCAGGTCGCCATCTTTTAACTGAACCGGGTCATTTATCCGTACCCCGTTTATATATGTTCCATTTGTACTGCCCAAATCCTCCAAAAAATAGTTCCTGTCACGGAAAATTATCCGCGCATGCCGGTGGGAAGCGAAGGAACCGGCCAGGTTGACCTGGTTTTCTTCCCCCCGGCCGATATAAATTACCCGGTCCAGGCCTATCTGCCGGCCGGCCGGAAGCGCCGGGTCATCACTCCCGGCTACTACAAGTCCGGCCACGGGGCCTGAGGTTTTGGCCGTTTCCGCAGGCCCGGCCCGTTCACGGCGCAGGTCCTGCAAGATCATAGCCACTACCCGGAAAATAAACAGATATAGAATAACCAGTAAAACAACATGAAAAAACAATGTTATGTAACGGCCCAAAGTCACACCACCCTAAATTCCAGCCAGGTGGCCCCAAGCTTAATGACATCCCCCGGCACAAGTTTCCGGCTGCTGATTTTGGCGCCGTTGACAATGGTGCCGTTGGTGCTCCCCAGATCAGTGATATAATAACTGCCGTCTTTGAAATCTATCCGGGCGTGGTCCCTGGAAATTCCGGTGTCCAGCAGGCAAAGGTCGTTGGTCCGGCGGCGGCCGACAGTTATCCCATGCTTACCCAGAGGAAAATCATAGGCGTCTTTGGGGCCTGCTTTGACCACCAGCATAGCTCTGGGCGGCTGTACCGCAGGCATCCGGGTCAGGGTCCGGTCAAAACCGGTATCTGTTCCCGGCATACCGCTTAAACGTTCCCTGGACGCCACCAGCGTGGTTTCACCGGCTGCCGGCTGGTGATTTTCCGGGGGCGGCGACCCAAACTTGCTGATAATCTTTAACTGTCCCAGCCCCATGGTCTCGTCCGGCTCAATTGTTACCTTTGGCCCCCCGGCCAGGACATAGCCTTTTTCCGCGGCTTTGGCCGCCACAAAACCGGCCAGTTCCGCGGTCAGGCTGGTAGCAAAGGACCTGATGTTTTCATAGTCACCGGCACTTACAAAAACCGTGAACTCCCCCGGCACATACGTGTGGGAAACACTAACCGTCCTGCGGTCCCGCATCTCCCGGGCCAGTCTTCTGGCAATCTCCGCCGGCTGCAGCTGCCCGGCAAACTTCTGTCTGAAAAAACCTTCGATGTACTTTTCCGATAATTTTTCCAGTTTAGATAAGAACCCCACAGTAACACCCCCGTATCTCAGGAGTTTTGCTCCCCCATCGCTTTGCGGCGGAGCTGGCCGCATGCAGCGTCGATATCCGATCCCATTTCCCGCCGCACAGTGGCCGGCACCCCCAACTCCTCCAACATCCGCTGAAAATCCCGTACCAGCGACGAATCAGGTTTTTGGTATCCCCTTTCTTTGACGGGATTGACCGGAATTAAGTTCACATGACAGAGCATCCCTTTAAGCAGCCGTCCCAGTTCCCGGGCCA
>JBMOPI010000225.1:0-3487 GCA_049324975.1 Bacillota bacterium | reverse complement strand
AGGTGGAGATTCTTTTGAAGTGCCGGCCGATGCTTCGTTTAAACTGGTGGTAAAAAAGGTGACAGATTACTGCTGTTCATATATAGCCGGATAATAACGGTTTATTAATCCCATAATAAAGTATGCGGCATACCCCGAGAATTTCAGGGTATGCCGCTTTTTTTTTATGAAATTCACCTGACCCGTTCCCGCACAAACTTCGCGCCCAGTTCCAGGGCCTGCCGGTTCAGGGGTATGAGGTTGTGCCGGCGTTCCGGCAGCACTTTTTTCAGGGATTCAATGATGGAGTCAATAGTCACCGTTTTGGTCAGTTCTAAGAATGCTCCCAGCACAATGATGTTAGCCACCCTGGTGTTGCCGAGTTTCTCTGCCGCCAGGTCGTTGGCCGGAATTTCAATCACTTTTATGTCTGTACGGCCGGTTTTTTTATCTACCAGCGAACTGTTTATGAACAGCAAGCCCCCCGGCTTTACAGTCCTTTCAAACTTTTCCAGCGAAGGCCGGTTCATAACAATGGCGGTAGTAGGTTCAGAAACCAATGGACAGCTGATCTCTTTATCCGATACCGTAACCCCGCAGTTGGCCGTGCCGCCCCGCATCTCCGGCCCGTAGGAAGGATACCAGGCAACATGCTTGCCTTCCAGCATCCCGGCGTAGGTCAGCAGCTGGCCCATGGACAGCACGCCCTGTCCGCCAAAACCGGCAATGATGATTTCCTGCAGCATCTTATCCCACCTCCCTGGGTACTTTATATTCCCCTAGCGGGAAATATGGGATCATGTTCTTTTCCAACCATTTTACGGACTCAATCGGTGTTAACCCCCAGTTGGTGGGACAGGTGGACAGGATTTCCACCAGGGCAAAGCCGAGGTTCTTTTGTTGTACTTCAAAGGCCCGTTTGATGGCCTTTTGGGCTTTTTTGACTTCCGCCGGGCTGTGCACCGACACCCGGGCGGCATAAGCCACGCCGTCCAGGACGGCCAGCATTTCCGTAAGCTTAACCGGGTAGCCGATATGGTCTTTGTCCCGGCCAAAAGGGGTGGTGGTGGTTTTCATCCCCACCACGGTCGTCGGCGCCATCTGGCCGCCGGTCATCCCGTAGATGCTGTTGTTGACAAACAGGCTGGTGATTTTCTCCCCCCGGGCCGCCACATGCACAATTTCCGTTGTCCCGATGGCAGCAATATCGCCGTCCCCCTGCAGGGTAAAAACAGTCTTGTCCGGGTGGACCCGCTTGACGCCGGTAGCCACTGCCGGCGCCCGGCCATGGGAGGCCTGCTGGAAATCAACATCCCAGTAATCGTAACAGAATACCGCACAGCCTACCGGGCCGACAGCAATGGAATCTTCCTGAACGCCCAGTTCATCAATTACTTCCGCTACCAGGCGCTGAATAATGCCGTGGGTGCAGCCCGGGCAGAAATGCATCGGCTTATCAGTCATCGAGCGCGGCTTGGTAAAGACTTTTTTCATTGGCTGCCACCCCCTGCCACGATTTTTTCCAGTTCATCAAATATTTCAGTTACCGAAGGCACCATCCCCCCGCTCCGGCCATAGAAATGCACCGGTTTCCTGCCGTTGACGGCCAGCCGGACATCCTCCACCATCTGGCCGCTGCTGAGTTCCACCGTCAGGAAGGCTTTGGCCCGGTCCGCCGCTTTGTTATAAGGAACGGACGGGAAAGGCCAGAGGGTAATGGGCCTGATCAGACCTGCTTTGATGCCCTGTTCCCGGGCCCGGTCCACTACCGCTTTACATATCCGTGCGGTGGTCCCGTAAGCAGCCAAAACGTACTCGGCATCGTCAGCAAAATACTCTTCATAAGCCTGTTCGTTAGCGGTAATTTCCGAATATTTCGCTGCCAGGTGGCGGCAGTGCTTTTCCAGGTTTTCCGGCACAATATGCAGCGAAGTAATCAGGTTGCGCTCCTTCCGGCCCTGTTTGCCGGTAGTGGCCCAGGGCTTGTCCGGACCTTGACGCAGCTCGGTATCTTTAAATTCCACCGGTTCCATCATCTGGCCCAGAATACCGTCACCCAGGATCATCACCGGGTTGCGGTACCTGTCCGCCAGGTCAAAGGCGCTGATGGTCAGGTCCACCATCTCCTGCACCGATGCCGGAGCCAGCACGATCAGCCGATAGTCGCCGTGGCCGCCGCCCTTGGTAGCCTGAAAATAATCGGACTGGGCCGGACCGATGTTCCCCAGCCCCGGGCCGCCCCGCACCATATTGACAATGACACAGGGCAGTTCGGCCCCGGCAATATATGAAATACCTTCCTGTTTTAAGCTGATCCCTGGGCTCGAAGAAGAAGTCATTACCCTGGCCCCGCTCCCGGCGGCGCCGAAAACCATGTTGATGGCGGAGACTTCACTCTCAGCCTGGAGAAAAACACCACCTACCTCAGGCAGCCGTTTGGCCATGTATTCCGGGATTTCGTTCTGAGGTGTGATGGGATAGCCGAAAAACAATTTGCAGCCCCCAATAACAGCAGCCTCGGCTATAGCTTCATTACCTTTCATCAAAATCCTGCTCACGCTTTTTCCCCCTTTTCCACTTCCAGTGCCACATCAGGACAGATGATGGCGCACAGGGCACACCCCTTGCACTTGTCCTGGTCTGTAATGCTTACCGGGTGGTATCCGCTGGCATTCATATGTTTTGCCATCACCAGGAGCCCCTGCGGGCAGGCGGTAGTACAGAGCTCGCAGCTTTTACACCTTTCCTCATGAATAATGACCCTTGCTTTGGGCATAGCTCAGCCTCCTTTATCTAATTTTCAGCATAGCCGGGTATATATCACCCGTGGCTCCGTATTTTCACCTGAATCTTTCATAAAAACAGATTAGTAAACCGTTCTTTTATTCTGAAGATTCAGGTGAAAATAAAGTCGCTCACGGTCGATATACCCGGCCTTTATATAAACCAAGGTGGTAACATAAATAGCTTGACCGGGAATACAGATTCGGCAACACCCTCAATCTCCGGTGTCATGGATATGGTTTCAGGTATACATAGAAATGCTACAGGCAGGTCTAGTTGGCGGGATGCGTCCATTACTGTCCGGTGGCCGGTTACAATGTCCTCCGGGCAGGTTTCCCGGCCCAGGTTGGGGTTGCTGATGAGGGCAGAAACCTTAAGCCTTGATGTTTGCTCTACTCCCCTCAAAACTTTGCTTATCCCCGACGGTTCCCTGGCAAAGGGACGGAAGGGGTTAACGACAAAAAAAAGATTATATTTACTGTGAGCCAGCAGGTTGTAAAAACGACCCAGGGCCCTGGCGCCGGTTTCATCACCGCCGACATCAAGCACAACGGCGCCGTTAGCATCCTTTAAAGCTCCGGTAATTGCCGGTGACAGGGCCGGCAGGTCAGTGTCGAAATAATCCTCCACTGAAGCCAGTACATTGACCCCGGCGGCTGAAAGCATTTGCCGCTGTTCCCTGGAGCGGAAATACGGGTTGACGATATCCAGGTCCACTAGGGTA
>JBMOPI010000224.1:0-3530 GCA_049324975.1 Bacillota bacterium | reverse complement strand
ACAAGGGAACAGGGCAAACTCCTGATGAGATATACCCAGAACGTGGTTATCTCTTATGACTCAGATACAGCCGGGGTTACAGCCACTCTGCGGGGTATGGAGATCCTCCAGGAAATGGGCTGCCGGGTAAAGGTACTGTCCGTTCCTGAAGGCAAGGACCCTGATGAATATATCAGGAACAACGGGCCGGACGCTTTTCAGGCGCTGGTCAGAAAAAAGGCCCAAAGCTTTTTTGATTACCTGTTTTCGAGAGTTTTGGCAAAAAATGATTTTCACAATGTAGAAGGAAAAGTAAAGGTTGTTAGCGAAATAATTCCTAGTATCGTTAAATTGCACAGTGAGGTTGAGAAAGAGCAGCAGGTTAAAAAAGTTGCTGAAACTTTGGGGTTAAAGCCGGAATCCATCTGGAGTGAAATCCGGAAATATCTCCAAAAAAACAGAAATTACCGGTCTGAACGGGATAAAATTGTTAAAAAAAGGGATAATAACAATGGTTATGCCCTTGAACGGGCAGTTTCGCCCCTGTTCCGTAAGGGCGATGCCCGGCGAAAGGCTGAAGAGGGCTTGGTCTACTGCCTGATTCACTATCCCGACTTGATTCCGCGGGCTCAGGGACAAATTGGCGTTAATTTTTTTACGGAACCCGAATATCTTAGTATTATAAACATTTTAATTGAAATCGCGAGAAACACACCGTCCTTTGAACCGGCTGCGCTTTACAATCACATCCGGGATGAAGCCGGGGGGCAGGTGCTTACCAGATTGATTACCATGGAGCTGCCTCTCCCCAATCCGGAAAAATTTCTGGATGACTGTATTGCTGCAGTCATGGAAGATGAAACCCGGATTAAACGGGAAGAGCTTTTGAAAAAGCTGGAACAGGCCGACCGGGAACAGGACCACGAGTTGAGAAAAAAGCTTTTACAGGAATATCAAGACCTGTTATCGAAATAATTTATCCCAAGGAAGGGGGGAAACGCATGTCCAAAGACATCCTAATGTTAGAAGGGGTTCAGGAGCTGATTGAAAAAGGCAAAAAGCGGGGTATCCTCACATATAATGAGATTATGAATTCCCTTCAGGGTGTGGAGTTAAGCCCCGACCAGATAGACGATATATATGAAAAGCTGGCTAATGTAGGGATTGAAGTGGTTCCTGAGGTTCCGGACCTGGAGCCGATGGACAACGAAATCGAAGCCGAACAGGAAGACGAAGAGATTGAAGTTGACCTCACTGTTCCTGACGGCATTGGCATAGATGACCCGGTCCGGATGTATCTCAAGGAAATTGGCCGGGTGCCGCTCCTGACAGCGGAAGAGGAAGTTAACCTGGCCAAGCTGATGGAAACCGGGGATGAAGAAGCCAAAAGGCGCCTGGCCGAAGCTAACCTGCGGCTGGTAGTAAGTATCGCCAAACGGTATGTAGGAAGGGGACTGCTTTTCCTCGACCTGATTCAGGAAGGAAATCTCGGGTTAATCAAAGCCGTGGAAAAATTTGATTTCCGTAAAGGATTCAAGTTCAGCACTTACGCCACCTGGTGGATTCGGCAGGCCATTACCCGGGCAATCGCCGACCAGGCCCGGACCATCCGGATTCCGGTGCATATGGTGGAAACCATTAACAAACTGATCCGTGTTTCCCGGCAGCTGCTCCAGGAGTTAGGCCGGGAGCCTGTCCCGGAGGAAATTGCCAATGAAATGGATATACCTGTGGACCGGGTGCGGGAGATAATGAAAATTGCCCAGGAACCGGTATCCCTTGAAACACCAATTGGCGAAGAAGAAGACTCCCACCTCGGGGATTTTATAGAGGACCAGGACGCCCCGGCGCCGGCGGAAGCAGCATCTTTTATCCTGCTACGGGAGCAGCTGGAGGAAGTTTTGGAAACCCTGACGCCTCGGGAAGAAAAAGTGCTCCGGCTCCGTTTCGGCCTGGATGACGGCCGGTCCCGGACCCTTGAAGAAGTTGGCCAGGAGTTTGGCGTCACCAGGGAACGGATCCGACAGATTGAAGCCAAGGCCCTGCGCAAACTGCGCCATCCGAGCAGGAGCAAAAAATTAAAAGACTTTTTGGACTAAAAACCATAAAATTACTATTGACCGGTTGATTAAATTATCGTATAATGTATTTTGTCACTTGGAGGCATTCCTCGGTAGCTCAATGGTGGAGCACCCGGCTGTTAACCGGTAGGTTGCAGGTTCGAGTCCTGCCCGGGGAGCCATTTTATCTTTTCATCTGGGCCTATAGCTCAGCGGTAGAGCGACCGGCTCATAACCGGTTGGTCCCAGGTTCGATCCCTGGTGGGCCCACCATTTCTACCCACCATCAAAAATTTAATCTGGCCCCTTGGTCAAGCGGTTTAAGACACCGCCCTTTCACGGCGGTAACACGGGTTCGAATCCCGTAGGGGTCACCAAATGGGCGATTAGCTCAGCTGGGAGAGCGCCTGCCTTACAAGCAGGATGTCGGCGGTTCGATCCCGTCATCGCCCACCATCGTATAATACCGTCGGAGGTAAATCCGGCGGTTTTTGTTATTTCTCTGTGTACTCTGTAGTTATTGTTTTAAACAAGTGTTATGTGGTATAGTTAAGTTGTCGGCTATCAAATATTTAATAAAAACGGAGGAATTGATCAGATGAATACCATCAACATGAAGCCTGACCTGCCCAAGACCGGCATTCCAAAGATAGCGATAAAAATTGGCCTGACGTTTTTTGTGCTGCTGCTCATCCTCGGCCCTCTGCGCCCCTGGGTGATCGTTCCGGCAGGACACCGGGGAGTGGTACTACAACTGGGCGCCGTATCCGGTATTATGGGCGAAGGGTTCCATTTCCGGCTGCCGGTGATTCAAAAGGTTATTGCATTTAATGTCCAGGTTCAGAAGGCGGAAACTGATGCCGCCGCTGCATCTAAAGATTTACAGACTATTTCTTCAAAAATTGCCCTCAACTACCATGTGGATCCGGCAACTGTTTCACGGGTTTTTCAAAATATCGGCGAGGCTTATGAGAAAAAAGTCATTGATCCGGCAGTGCAGGAAGCAGTTAAAGCCATTACTGCCAGGTATACTGCGGAAGAACTGATTACCAAACGGCAGCAGGTGGCGCTGGAAATTCAGGATTTGTTAACAGGCCGGCTGCGTAAATCAGACATTGTTGTAGATGCATTCAGCATTGTTAACTTTGAGTTCTCCAACGAGTTCAACAAAGCCATTGAGTCAAAGCAGACTGCGGAACAAATGGCGCTTAAGGCGCAGCGGGACCTGCAGCGGATTAAAATTGAAGCTGAACAAAAAATAGCTGCGGCCAAAGCGGAAGCAGAAGCCCTGCGGATCCAGAAAGCTGAAGTAACCCCCGAACTTGTCCGGCTGCGGGAAATTGAAGTGCAGAAACAGGCTGTGGAAAAATGGGATGGTAAGATGCCACAGGTTACCGGCGGAGCGACTCCCTTTATTAACGTGGACAGATAAAAACAAATTGAAAAAGAGCCCATAACAACCTACCGCCGGCTGCTATATATCCCTGCAGA
>JBMOPI010000223.1:0-3533 GCA_049324975.1 Bacillota bacterium | reverse complement strand
GGGGCGGGGGTACTGAAGCATTTCGCCCGCCGGGGGCAGTTCATTGCTGCCGCCGCAGTCGTCGTTCTCGGCATCGGAATCAGCGTATTATGGGGGAAGGGGCTGGGCCCTCTGTACTCCTTTAATACTACTACGGCGCCGGATAAAGTGAATGGTTTGGCTACGGAACCGGAAAAGAAAAGCGAAACCGGGACCGGCGTGCCGGAAAACGCAAAAATTGCCCTGGAGGACGGGCGGGATAAGGGTTTGGCGGGCGCCCCGGAGAATTCCCGGGGAGCCGGTGAACAGTACGATGCCGCTCAATATTATTATCCTAATCTTACCAGGAAAAGCATAATGTCAGAATCCTCTGCCGACCGGGCCCAGACGGCGAGCAGGGGTCCGGGGGTCAAAAATAAAAATGACGGTAAAAAGGTCGTTTCGGAAGGCATGATGAAAATAAATGTAAGGGACATGGCCTATGCCGAATCGCAGGTGGCTAAGATTACCGCCGACCTCGGGGGCCGGGTGGAAAAAGACGCTGTTGCCGCCGCTGAGGCCGGCAGTCTGTTGCGGGTTGTTGTACCCGGCGATAAGTTCGACCGGGCGGTGACCGCCCTGGAGAAAGTGGGCAAAGTAGCTGACAAAGAGGTCAATTCCCGGGACGTCAGCGGCGAATTAGGCGACCTGGAAGCCAGGATCGGCGGCCTGGAGATGAAGGAAAATCAGCTTGCGGAAATGGCCGGCAAAACGGTGAGCCCGGTGGAAAAAGCCGCTGTTGAAGAGGACCTGCGCCGGACGCAGGAGGAGCTGGCCGCTTTGCGGGAGCAGCTGGCGCAGAAGGACAGCGCCATAAACTTTGCTACAATAACCATCGAACTTAACCGGCAGGGGTAGTATCTCCATTCTCCAGGGATATTACGGCTGCTGTAAAGGGGGAATCTCTCCCCTTTTTTTGTCCGGTCAATTGTTAACCTATAACATAACTGAAGTTGACAATGCCGGGACCTTCTTATATAATTATTGTTAACCTTTAAAAAGGCATAGGTTAACAATATTGGGGACTGAAGCACTGTGAAGAAAGGTTTTCCTTTAAAGAAGTTGATATTTGTTACGGGTACGGATACGGGAGTCGGTAAAACAGTTATAACTGCCGGCCTTTTTACTGTTTTTCGGGAAAAAGGGTATCAAACTCTGGCGGTCAAGCCTTTTCAAACGGGGGCTTTTTTTCGGGAAGGCTGCCTCATCTCCCCGGATGTAATGTTTTACAGAGCAGCAGGATCAATGGGAGAGCCCCCGGAGGTTTTAAACCCGGTTTTACTGGAACCTCCTGCTGCCCCCTGGGTAGCGTCTGTTCTTTCCGGAACCTACATTGACCTTGATAAGGTACGCCGGACAATCGAAGAGGTCCAGGCCAGGTATGACCTGGTTATTATGGAAGGGGCCGGCGGCCTGTGTGTACCAATCCGGAAAGACTTTTTGATGGCCGACCTGGTGTGCGAGATGGGATGCCCCTTACTGATTGTGGCCAGGGCTTCTTTGGGGACCGTCAACCATACTTTACTCACTGTCAGGTATGCCCAGGCCCGGGGAATTCCCATCCTGGGGGTAGTGGTAAACGGCATGCAACAAGGGGCTGACCTGGTGGAGGACCTGAATCCCTGGGTGATCAGGGAACTCTCCGGTGTCCCCCTGTTGGGCACAGTCCCCTATTCGTCCTTAATTAATATGGATACGGGTGAGGCCGGCAACCTGGCGGAGCTTATAGAAAAAAACCTGAACTTTGATGAATTGGAGGGAGTAATCTTTGGAAAATCTTGAAGTTTGGGATAAGGAATATGTATGGCATCCTTTTACCCAGATGCAGCAGTATCGCGCTGAGGAAACCCCGGTAATTGAAAGGGGTGAGGGCAGCTTTCTATTTGACACCAAGGGGCTAAAATACCTGGATGGGGTGTCTTCTTTATGGGTTACCGTCCACGGCCACTGCAGAAAGGAAATCAATACCGCCATCATGGAACAGCTGAACAGAATCAGCCACTCCACCCTTTTGGGTTTGGCTAATGTACCGTCCATCCTCCTGGCCAAAAAACTGCTTGAAATTACTCCCCCCGGTTTAAACAAGGTTTTTTATTCCGATGCGGGCGCCACAGCGGTGGAGATCGCCCTCAAAATCGCCTTTCAATACTGGCAGCAGGTAAATGGCGGGAAGAACAGAGAAAAGCAAAAATTCGTATATTTGGACCAGTCTTACCACGGCGATACCATCGGTTCGGTCAGTGTCGGCGGTATAGACCTTTTCCACAGCCTGTACAGACCCCTTCTTTTTGAGGGCTACAAGATTCCTTCACCTTATTGTTACCGTTGTCCAATGGGGAAAGAAAAAGCAACGTGTACCATGAATTGTCTTATGCCCCTTGGGGACATTCTGGCTGCGAAGGGTGGGGAAATTGCCGCCCTGATTATAGAACCCCTGGTGCAGGGGGCGGCCGGGATGATCGTAAGTCCTGCCGGTTACCTGAAAAGGGTGAGGGAACTCTGTACCCGGTATAACGTTTTGATGATAGCGGATGAGGTTGCCGTCGGTTTCGGCCGTACCGGCAGTATGTTTGCCTGCGAGGAAGAAGATGTGGCGCCGGACATCATGTGCCTGGCCAAAGGCATTACAGGTGGTTATTTGCCTCTGGCGGCTACTTTGACAACTGATGAAATATTCGATGCCTTTTTGGGTTCCCATGAAGAGCAAAAAACTTTTTACCATGGCCATACTTATACGGGAAACCCTTTGGCCTGCGCCGCAGCCATGGCGAACCTCGAGCTGTTTGAAAAGGATAAAGTGATTTCCCGTTTGGAGACAAAAATTGCATTATTGTCCGGTGGTTTGAATAAGTTTTATGCTTTGCCCTGGGTGGGTGATGTCCGGCAAAAGGGCATGATGGCCGGGATAGAACTGGTGCGGGACAAAGCCTCCAAAGAACCTTTCCCGTTTTCCCTGAATATAGGTCGCCGCGTGACTCTGGAAGCCAGGAGAAGGGGACTTATCATCAGGCCGCTGGGCAACGTTATAGTTTTAATGCCTGTCCTGGCGATGAGTGAAAAAGAGTTGGGCGATGTTTTGGAAATCACATATGATTCCATTAAGGCTGCCTGTGAAGGCCTGGCCGGATGAAACTTTGGTGACAGGAGGAGGCTTTATGCGCCATTACATAGCAGAGCTGGGCGAAAAAATACTTGGCGGCGGAGAGATAAGTTACGATGAGGCTCTGACCCTGGAGAAAATCCGGGGGGCGGATCTTTATTTTCTCTCGGCTTACGCCGCCAAAATAAGGGAGGTCTTCAACGGGGACCGGGTAGACCTCTGTACCATAGTCAGCGCCCGGACCGGGGGCTGCCGGGAAAACTGCGCCTTTTGCGCCCAGTCTGCTCATCATAACTCGGGTATCAGGACAGAGATCAACCTTGATGAAGAAGACATCCTGGCCCGGGCCAGGGCTGTGGAGGAAGCGGGTATCCAACACTTTGATATTGTTACCAGCGGTAAGGGATATAACATA
>JBMOPI010000222.1:0-3635 GCA_049324975.1 Bacillota bacterium | reverse complement strand
TGATCTATGGCGGTTTCGGCGCCGATGCACTGGTCAAGCCCATGGATGTGGCAGTAATCGGCGGCAAGATCTATGTCTCGGATACCATGAATAAGCGGGTACAGGTATTTGACATGGAAGGCAAACCCCTTTTAAAATTCGGCCAGGAAGGGAAGAAACAAGGGCAGTTTAGTTTCCCGTACGGTATTGCCGGCGACAGCCAGGGTAACATTTATGTGGCTGATTTGTATAACGGCTGTATTTCCGTATTTGACAATAACGGGAAGTTTATTAAGTATTTTGCGGAGAAAAAACCGGAGGAAAAAACTATAGACACACCAGGCGGGCTCCGGATAATTGATAACAAAGTTTATGTCACAGAAATTAAAAAAAGCCAGGTCACTGTTTTTGACCTGACGGGCAAAAAACTTCTGGAACTCGGCAAACTTGGTGTAAAACCAGGTGAGTTCCGGGCCCCGAACGCTGTGACCGCTGATAAGGAAGGGAACATTTACGTTGTGGACACCGCCAACTCCAGGATACAGGTATTCGATAAAACAGGGAAATTCCTGCGCATTATCAACGGTTCCGAAGGCGGCAAGGGCACGTCAATACTCGTCAATCCCCGTGGTATAAGTATAGATTCCCTGGGCCGGGTTTACGTGGTCAGCAACCTTACTAACTTTGTAGTAGGATTTGAAAAAGACGGGAAAAAGGCTTTCGAATTCGGCGGCAACGGGGCTGCCAACACCCAGTTCGCCCTGCCGAACGGGCTGTTTATAGATGAAAACGACCAGGTTTTCATAACGGACACGGTTAATCAAAGGGTGGCCGTGTACCGGTAATCACCAAAATGGGAGGTGCCTCCCTCCACCTAGAAAAAGACAGGGAGGTGATTTTGGGTAACTAAAATAAGGCAGGGGGGAGATATCCAAATAGAAAAATAGGGAGGTTCAAAAAGTGAGAAAACTGGCTGTAGTGTTATTTGCCTTGCTGTTTGTTTTCGGGACAGCAACCGCTGCTTTTGCCGGTACCACCTGGTCAGGCACCGATAACAACGGTGTACCCTACTCAGGTGTCCCTGCTGAGGGAGAATATCCCGGCAGCCCCTTCTACACCGCTCCGCTGCCGGACGGTGACGCCGATGACAACGGCATCGGCAACGCCAACATGACTGGACTGAATGTTAATGAAGATGATGGAAGTGCTGTAAATGATGTAATCAAGTCCACCAATATGACCGGGAATGACAAAGTTGCAGGAAAGAACCAAAGGACTCACGGCGAGTACCAGAACAACTCCAATTCCTGCGCCAGCTGTCACCAGACCCACACCGCGGCTGCCAAAGACTTGCTGTTCAAGGGCGGGGTATACAGCACCTGTACAGCATGCCACGACGGGACCTTAGGGTTCTATAACGTATTCGCCAATGGCGCCGCTGCTTCCACCGCCGGTACCTTCGGCGGGACACTGGCCGGCAATGCTTCCGTCCACCTGGCCACCGGCCTTGCCGACAGCATGTATGTCGGTATGGCTCCCGGCGGCAACTTCATGGTAGGCCCGACCGGGCAGATGAAAGACGAAAACGAAGCATGGGCACAGCCCTTCGACTGCGCAGCCTGCCACGCACCGCACGGTTCCTACAGTGACCGGCTCCTCCACTACAACCCCAACAACATGGCCAATACCTTACCGAGCGCTGGCGGCCAGAAGCAAGTGGGTGTAGTGGTATACGATCACGTGCCGACTCTTTCTGAAATCGGCGCGGCCCAGTATGTTGCCGCATATGTTTACAAGTCTGACCTGACAGGTATGAAGACTGTTCAGAACTGGACTAACGGTGACGCTACCATTAACCTGCCGGATGGGGAAAAGGTTATCGTGCTCCTGAAGAAAGGTCCCCTGGACGCCAATGCTGACTATAAACAGGATACCGTTCTTGTAGGTAATGACAGAGTAGCTCAATACACCCTGCTCCGTGACCTCACTCCGTGGCTGTATGGTTATGATTTTGCTCCGTATCCAACCAAGGTTTACTACACCTCGTTCAAGGATGTTGCCGGCAAAGGCATCGAAGGCAAGGTTGACTGGAAGACCAGGAACCCGGACGGCACTCCTACAGTCGTTGTTGACTTCGAAAAAGAATACGGCTTAGCTTATGCTAAGGGTGCCGCTGCTGTAAATGCCAAGACAGCTGACATCGCCCTCACCTATGTTGTTAAACTGGGCGGCGAAGTCGTACGGAAGGATGCCAACGGTGCTGCGTACATTGAAACCGTTGCCCCGACTACAATTGCTTACTTCGGCGGTATTCCCATCACCAAGATCAATACCGACATTTACGACGAAGCCTCCAAGGGTATGGATGGTTACGGCGTTGCCATCGGCAAGTACTGCGGCGCCTGCCATACCGATTACCGGGCCCAGTCCGCCGGACAGCGGAAGTCCTATACTCCGAGCGGCATGTTCTCCTTCGCCTTCAGGCACACCACCGACAATGACCGGTACACCTGCCTCAAGTGCCACTTTGCCCATGGTACCGACGTTGAGATCCTGTGGGATGCCAAAGACTATGACATCCGGGATCTGCAGGCTGCCGGCTGGACCGAAGTCCAGGCTAAGGACTACATGAAAGACAAGAACCCGTCCTCCGCACTGAAGCGGTACACCAACATGGCCGTATGCTGGAAGTGCCATACCGATTCCAAGGCCAGCCAGCTGAAGAACAACACTTACTTCTGGGATCCCGCCTCTAATGTTCCTCATGGCGCCGAGACCGGAATCAAGACAGACACCGAGTACGGCTGGTAAAAAAATTAGCTAACAACATAAGTTGCTAGCCTGTAAATGAACCTAAAGCGGCTAAGGTATTATGCCCATCATGATACCTTAGCCCATTTTTAAAAAAATTCTCTATTAATAAATTATATTATATTTTAACACTTTTCGTCAAGGTAAGGCTTTTAACGGGGAAGAGGTTGACATCATGAAGAGCTGCCCTTTATTTAAAACCAAACATATTGTATTAACCGCTTTGTTTACCTTTCCACTCTTAATAATGATATCCCCGATTCCAAGGTTGATGGCTGCCCTGCCACCGGCTGTAACCATTGACAATCCCGTAGACGGTCAGGCATTGAATAACCCGGTCGTTGATATTTCCGGTACTTCCGACCCCAGTGTTGCCGTAGATGTTTATATAGATGACACCCGGACCGGGTCTGTAACAGCGGATTCCACAGGAAAATGGGCTTACACCACGGGTTCCCTGGCGGAGGGGACTCACCGGGTATACGCAAACGCCACAGATTCTATGGGTAATACAGGTGTTTCAAATACTGTTAATTTTGAAATCGATGTCACCCCGCCGGTTGTGACTATTACCAATCCTACAGAGGGGTCCTACACGAACAGCACGAAAATTGAAGGCCAGACAGAACCCGGTTTGGCTGTTACTGTTTATGTCTATGGACAGGAGGCGACAGTAACCGCGGACGGAACAGGTTATTGGGTTTACTGGAACGATACCCTCCCTGAGGGGGGCCATAGTGTTTATGCCTCAGCTGTTGACAAAGCAGGCAATAACGGAGTTTCGGAGACCCGGTCATTTATCCTTGACATGACCCGCCCGGTTATTTCACCTGATATTTTTCCCG
>JBMOPI010000221.1:0-3635 GCA_049324975.1 Bacillota bacterium | reverse complement strand
AAATACTACTTAAAAAGTAAATTGCATACAATTACCGCCCCGGTAAAACCGCCAAGATCTGCTATAATACCTACTAAGGGTGCATAACGGGCGTTTTTTATCCCTACCGAGGCAAAATAGACGGCCCGTACATAAAAAGTTGTTTCGGTGCTGCCGTAAACAGTGCTCGCCAACAGTCCAAGAAAGGAATCAGGGCCATGGCGTTCAAGGATTTCCACCGTCAGTCCCAGGGATGCCGGCCCGGAAAGGGGCCGGGCAACCATCAGCGGTACAACTTCAGCGGGAACACCGAAGATACTAAGCACCGGGTCAAGTAACCTGACCAGCAGGTTCATCGCCCCCGTTTCCCGGAAGATACCGATGGCAGTATAAATGGCCACAACGTATGGGATCAACTTAACCGCCAGGGTAAAGCCTTCCCGGGCCCCTGCAATAAACGCTTCAAAAATATTTATACCTTTGATGTATCCATGTCCAATGACAACCAATATGAAAAGCGGCAGTACCCAATGCGACAGGAAGGTTGCAGTATCTTTCAGCATGTTACCTGATTCTCCGGCTGTACCGCCTGCGCATTAAATTATCCGTAACAACAGCCACAAGGGTTGAACAAAAGGTGGCAAATATGGTCGGCCCCACTATTTCTGCGGCATTGCCGGAACCAAAGGAGGCCCGGACCGCTATGATAGTGGCCGGCACCAGTGTTAATCCAGCAGTATTGATGGCCAGGAACGTACACATGGCATCACTGGCCGTATCTTTTCTGCTGTTCAGTTTCTGTAACTCACCCATCGCCTTAAGGCCAAAAGGAGTGGCTGCACTGCCCATGCCCAGCATATTGGCGCTCATGTTCATCAAAATTGCCCCCATTGCCGGGTGGCCTTTGGGCACTCCGGGAAACAACCTACCCACCAGCGGCTGCAGTAAAGCCGCAAAGGATTTCAGAAGTCCCGATGTTTCCGCAATTTTGGCCATGCCAAGCCAAAAGGTGAGGATACCGATTAACCCGAAAATTCTTTCGACGGCCGATCCGGCCGAAGAAGCGACGGCAGTTGTCACTACCTTGGCATTCCCGGTCAACAGGGCAAATACAATACCTCCTGCCACCAGCAGCACAAAAATAAAGTTCACTTAGCCGGCCTCCCTCCGTTAATTATGGATTATCACCATACTCCCCCGGGGAACATTTTCGTAAAACCATTTGGCGTCAATAAGATTTAACCGCACACAACCATGACTGGCGGGGCAGCCCAGTTTGGCGTGTTCCTCTTCTTTGGTCTGCCACCGGTCATCTACCGGGACCGAGTGAAACAGGTACTGGCCGGTGATGCGCACCCAGTAATAAGCCCCTTCGCCGTAGCGGGCAGACCAGAACGAGCGGCCCCGGTCCCTGGTATAGAAGGTACCCAAAGGTGTTTCATGGCCGGTGCGGCCGCCGGAAGCCAGCATTGTCCTGAGCGGCATTTTTCCCTGGTAGACGGTAACCGTGTTAAGCCCGTTGAGGTCAACCGCCACCCAGATTTTGTCCTGCATATCCATAGTTGTGAAAGTAAATTTATAAGAATCCCACCTGATCTGACCCTGGGCTATAATAAATACCCTGACCTGATATTCTGTTCCCGGTAAAAAGACCTTGGCTGGTTTAAAAATCACATTCTGTCCATAGATATAAGTGCGGCCGGGGACCTCCGGAATTTCCACCTTGGCTTTTTCAACCGGCTGTCCTGTTTTGAAAGTTATCTCCCGGTACAGAAATACTCCCCCTTCACCGTCGGCAGGCTCGGTTTTGATTACTTCGGAATTATTCGCCGGCAGCATTTCAGGGATGCCGGACCGGTGTATTTTTGCGATAACAATAAACAAAATTACCCCAATGAATATCAGGGCCAAAAAGGAGAAAAATCTTTGTTTACAGACAATTATTATCAATACCACCCCCCTAGTTTTAAAACATTATATTAACCTGCCCAAAAAAATAGAAGGATGGCCGTCTATCTGCCATCCTTCCTCATAGACCCACTCGCCAGCAAACCAAGCGGTATTAGAAGGTATGTATACATCATCGCCGTGGCGATGACACCCGTATCATTGAAAAGAAATGCCACCACTCCCCCGAAAAACATTACGGTAAAACCCCGTGCTAAATGAGAATAACTTTCGTACAACCTGCCAAATGCACCCTGTCGGTACATTTTGTAAACAAGATAATATTCACCAAACAAAATCAGGTTCCACGGCGGCACAACCAGCATTAACAGGAACAGCGAAAGTTTTGACCATAAAACGTGCAGGAACTTGGCCGGAAAATTTCCGGCCATAAGGTCAGCCAGCACGTTTCCGGCATGGGTCCGCCGGGTGTTAAGGAAAGCATCGAGGTAAGCAATGCCCACCTCCACCGCGAAAACCAAGGCTACAATGAACAGGATATGCCGCCAGCTGACCGGTTTTCCGCCGGCCAGTACCGCAACAGACAAAGTGGCCACGACCATGGCGGCAATGGTGCCGCCCACATTGGCTCCAAAAGGCGGACTCAAACCGATTACCGGCAGTGCCATATAGATAAACCCGGCTGCAACAGCCGCCGCCCGGGAAAAACGGAAGCTTTGAAACAAGGCAAAGGTCCCGAGTACAGAAGCCCCCAGCATTATTCCCATGGTGTCATTGCCCATTCCATAATACCTGCCGCCCACAAAAACATCAGCGTAACCAAGGGGTGAATCCAGATGGATATTCCCGCCGAAAAAGATTCCCGTTAACAACGTGAGACTTGTAAACAGACTGATCAGACCCAAGGGCAGCAGCAGGTCATCTGACCACCGACTGAACAGGTACCCTATTAAAAAAGCCGAAAAAACAATCAAAAAAGTAAAAAGATATGACCTGCTGAAATCAAGCAATGGAGACAATAAATAATTCATCATGGGCAGGGTAAATACACTTAAGGCCAGGGCCCGGGTGAAAGTAGGCCCGGTAACGGGCCGGCGGCCCAAAACGGGGAGGTAAATGACAAGCAGGGCTAAAACAGTGACTGTAGCGTAGAAGCTATGGATTATGTAGCGGCTTATTTTCAGGTTTTTGTATTGGTCAAAGTCCTTTAAAACATGATTTAGAGGATCATCAACTTTTTTTATCCCGACCGGTTCACCGACATAACCGGGCAGTTCTTTTATCCCGAAATGGCTCATTACCGCGGGGACAAAGTCCACGTTGGCAATTAACCCCGGGCGCTTGGTGGTATTGGTGGTAAGGATGCCCTCATCCAAACCGGGGCCGGCTACTACAACAGGAGTAAGGCTGAAATTTCCCCTGACCATTTCCGCCGGGGGATTTGGGGTAATCACCATCAGCATAGTTATATTTTTATTAATCAACGCTGTTACCCGGCCCAGGAATGCATCTGTGTCAGCTAATGCACCCGGACCTTCACCGTAATTTACAATAATGATATCGGCTGCTTCATAGAGTCTTCGGAATTCCGCCAGCAAAGCATCATCGCTTCCACCTGTGGCAGTGAAGGGAACATTGCCCTGTTCATCGGCGGCCAACAATAACGCCTCCCGGCGTGGTTTTGCCGCACCGGTTTTATCTATGACAGCAATTTTAAGCCCCTTTTCCCTGGCCGTACGGCCAAAGCC
>JBMOPI010000220.1:0-3686 GCA_049324975.1 Bacillota bacterium | reverse complement strand
GGGCAGGTTGAGCCGGATTAAAAAGAAGGTTATAGATTAAACAAAGTTGGGGGGGTTATTGATGACTGAGCATCAAAATAACGGCAGTAACGGGAATATGCCCCATGCAGCTTCTGATGCGGAACGGATTCTGGCCAGGGCTGAAAATATCTCCTCCGAGCGGAGCATGGACGGTTTCCGCCTGCTGGAATTTCGGGAAGACGGCGTCTACCTGGGTGTTTACCCCCCGCAGAAGGACGGCGAGCCAATTGACGCCAATTTTCTGATTGATGAACTGAAAAAACGTCAGGTGGCTGACGTTGACTACACCAGGGTGCGGCAAATCACCTTGGAAGCTACCGGTACAATGGAAAAAATTGCCCCCCCGCAACCGGAAATGATGAAAGACGCTGAGATCGTTATTGATACCTCCAAGGATAAAATGGAGGCTTACCTGACTATTTACCCGCCCCAGGGCGGGAAAAAAGCAACAGCAGAGGATATCCGCCAGGCATTGGCGGAGAAGGGTATAGTTTTTGGCATCCGGGAGGAAGTCATCAGCACCGCTCTTACCCTGGATCAGGTCAGTGAGCCGGTAGTGATTGCCAAAGGCGTTGAACCTTTGGACGGTGAACCCGCAAAAATACAATATAACTTTTTGTCCAAAGGGATGCCGGGGAAACCCCAGGAACTGGCGGATGGCCGGGTTGACTTTTATAACCTCAACCTAATTCAAAACGTTGATGAAGGCCAGATCCTGGCTGTAAAAACACCGGCGACACCGGGCACCCCGGGAAGCAACGTTTTCGGCGAAGAGGTGCCGGCCAAGCCAGGCAAGGATACGGCACTGGCTGCAGGGAAGAACGCCGAGCTGATTGACGACGGCCTGGCGGTGGTGGCCCGGTCCAGCGGCCATGTTGTGATGAGCGGCAACCAGATTTCCATCTCCGCGGTTTATGAGGTAAAAGGGGACGTTGATTTTAATACCGGCAATATTGATTTCAACGGCAGTGTTATAGTTAAGGGTGCAGTCCGGGAAGGTTTCTCTGTCAAGGCCGTGGGGGATGTTGATGTCAACGATGTGGTGGCGGGCGGCCAGATTGTTTGCAGCGGTCATCTGAAGGTAAAAAACGGGATTGTCCGGAGCAATGTAGTGGCTCAGGGGAACATTTTTACCAGGTTTATTGAAAACTCAACAATCCAGTCCGGTGATGACGTCGTAGTGGGTGAAGCTATTATGCACAGCCAGGTAAACGCCCGGAAGACCGTAACCGTGGGCGGCAAAGGTGTCATTGTCGGCGGCAAGGTGCGGGCCGGGGAAGAGATATCAGCCAAAATCATTGGTTCGCACCTGGCTACCGTTACCGATCTGGAAGCGGGAGTAAGCCCGGAGTTAAGGTCTGAATATAAACGGCTTAAACAGGAATATCAACAGAAAAATGAAGACCTTGACAAAGCCCTTAAAGCTATTACCTTATTGCAGCATATGCAGGCAACCATGGGACAGCTGCCGGAGGACAAAAAAGCTATTTTGGTAAAAGTTACTAGGACTCACTTTGAACTGGTCAAAGAAATAGAAGCTTTAAAATCCGCCATGCAAAATGTGGAATTTCAAATTGATCAAAGCGACCGCGGGCGGATTTTGGTGCAGGGGGTCATCCATCCCGGTGTCAAGATAACTATTGGTTCTGTTTATATGAACGTACAGGACCCATACCAGTTTGTTGCCCTGACCAGGGACGGAGAAGACATCAAGTTTTCCCCTTATAAATAGATAATTTTAACGAGGGTGGTGGAAAAAGTGACCGTGCGTTCGGTTGATATGCAGGTCCTTCTACCCAAAATCCAGGAAATCGGCAAAAATCAGCAGGTTCAGAACCAGCAGGACCAGTCGCAGCAGCAGCAGTTTGCCGCCCAGATGCAAAAACAGGCGGAACTGCAGAAACACCGGGTACAAAATTCACCCAAGTCTGAAGGCCACGGGATTGATGCTGAAAGTGAGAAAAACAGGCAGCAGCAAAAAAAGCAGCACAGCGCAGAAGAAAAGGAACAAAAGCAGGCGGAAGAAGAAACCGGGGTAAAAGACCCGAGTAAAGGGAACCTGTTGGATATCAAAATTTGAGCCGGAGGTGAAGAATATGGATTACGCAATAATTGCCCTGGGGATAATTATGCTCGCATGGGCTTTCTGGCAGGCGAAATTCGGCCGGAGGAATGAGGCTTTCACTGTGAGTGAACTGAAACTATTGCAGGAAGAACTGGCCAGGGCGAAAAAAGACGTGGATTTACTGCTCAATGAGTTGAATACGGTTTCAGAACAGGTGGTCAATGTTATATCGGAAAAAATCAGGGAAGCGGAAGAAGTAAGAATTGCGGCTCCTGTCCCGCCGGCAGTTGACCCGGTAGCGGCAGAAACAGTAGAGAGGATCGTCAGGTCTGCTGCCAAATCCCAGGCCAAACCCAAAAGAGAGCCGAAAGTGATTGACCTCAATTTACACAAGCAGACCCAGGAGACAGCAGGAGCCAGAACCGCGGGTCCGAGGTTTGAAACGGTATACACTTTGGCGGACATGGGATACTCCATCAGTGAAATAGCCAGGCAGCTACAGATGGGGAAAGGTGAAGTGGAACTGATTTTATCTTTAAGGCACAAGGAGAATGTACAGGCGTAATGTAGGGGGGATGGTTTACCATCTCCCTAGTTTTCACGAAATTTTAAGAATATAAAAGGGCAGTCAACTGTCTTTTAAAGTGGTATTTTGCATATTTTTTGCCATTTAAAGCTATAATACTGTTGCACCGGTGTTTTTTTTATGCTAAAATAACCAATAGTGTTAAATACACACGTTTCCGGATTCCTGCTAAGGGTGCCGGGTAAAACCGGTCTTGCCGGAAAATGACGGGGACGGAGGACTAAAACCAAATGGGGGAGGAGGTGACATCATGGCAGTTATCTCCATGAAACAGCTGCTGGAGGCCGGGGTTCATTTCGGTCACCAGACGCGCCGGTGGAACCCGAAGATGGCTGAGTACATCTTCACCGACCGGAACGGCATTTACATTATTGACCTGCAAAAAACCGTGAAAATGGTTGATCATGCTTATTTCTTTGTCCGTGACCTGGCTGCTGAAGGCAAGTCCATACTGTTTGTAGGGACCAAGAAGCAGGCTCAGGAAGCTGTCAAAGAGGAAGCAGAACGCTGCGGCATGTTTTATGTCAATCAGCGCTGGCTGGGCGGGATGCTGACTAACTTCGGCACCATCCGCAAGCGCATTGACCGCCTGCGTGAACTGGAGAAGATGGAAGCTGACGGCACTTTTGAAGTATTACCGAAGAAGGAAGTTGCTGTACTGCTCCACGAAAAGGAGAAGCTCCAGAAGTTCCTGGGCGGGATTAAAGACATGAAGCAGTTGCCGGGCGCGTTGTTCATTATCGACCCCCGCAAGGAACGCATTGCGGTGGCCGAAGCCAGGAAATTAGGCATCCCCATTGTGGCCATAGTTGATACCAACTGTGACCCGGACGAGATTGACTACGTAATCCCCGGCAACGACGACGCCATTAGGGCTGTCAAGCTGCTTACAGGTAAAATGGCCGACGCCGTAGTAGAAGGCAACCAGGGTCAGGAAGAAATGGCTGAGGCTGCGGAATAATAGTATGGGTGACCGGGGGTAGTTTGGTACCCTGCTGTCACCCTTACTTTTTA
>JBMOPI010000219.1:0-3686 GCA_049324975.1 Bacillota bacterium | reverse complement strand
TTTGACCGGCACAGACCTCAGCCAGTTGGCCATCAGGCTGAGCGACAGGCATTTCGGGATTGGCGGTGACGGGATAATCCTGATCATGCCCTCTGAAGTGGCGGATTTCCGCATGCGCATGTTCAATGCCGATGGCAGTGAGGGCAAGACCTGCGGCAATGGGCTGCGGTGCGTGTCCCGTTATGTATATGACCATGGTCTGACCGATAAAACCACCTTCACCATCGAAACCCTCGGGGGTATTGCAAAACCTGAGCTGATTTTAAGAGACGGTGCAGTTGAAGCCGTCAAAATCGACATGGGCGAACCCCGCCTGAGCAGATCGGAAATCCCGATGCTCGGCGAAGATACGCCCCGGGTAGTGGGAGAACCCCTGGATGTTGGTGGCTGCGCATTGAGGGTGACATGTGTTTCCATGGGCAACCCCCACTGTGTTATATTTGTTAACGACGTGGAAAATGTGGATGTGGCAGGTGTCGGCCCCTTTATAGAGAAACACGAGTTATTTCCGGAGCAAACCAACGTAGAATTTATTGAAGTGCTGAATGACGAGGAAATCCTGTTCCGGGTCTGGGAGCGGGGGTCAGGGGTCACCCTGGCCTGCGGCACCGGCGCCTGCGCGGCCGTGGTGGCTTCTGTGCTGAACGGGCTGACCTCGCGCAAGGTAACCGTGCACCTGTTAGGCGGGGACCTCCTCATCGAATGGGGTGACGACAACCATGTCTACATGACCGGCCCCGCGGTAGAGGTCTTTCAAGGCGAGATAAACCTATAAAATCATAAGGGAGGATTAGGGAAAGTTGGAAGAGGCAAAAAGAATCCGTCAGTTACCACCTTATTTATTTGCCAGGATTGAGAAGAAAATTGAACAGGCCAGGGCTGAGGGCGTGGATGTAATCAGCCTGGGTATCGGCGACCCGGACCGGCCGACCCCGGACCATATCATTAAGAAGCTGTGTGAACAGGCTTATAACGGAGAGAACCACCGTTACCCCTCATCTGTGGGGATGCTTACCTACCGGGACGCAGTGGCCCAATATTACAGGAACCGGTTCAATGTCGAACTGGATCCCAAAACCGAGGTTGTTTCCCTGTTGGGCTCCAAAGAGGGTATTGCCCATATTTCCTTCTGTTATCTTGATCCCGGTGATGTTGCCCTGATACCTGACCCCGGTTACCCGGTTTACGGCATCGGTGCTTTACTGTCCGGTGCGGAACCTTACATTATGCCGCTAAAGGCGGAAAACGGCTTCCTGCCCGACCTGGACGCCATCCCGGCCGAGGTGGCCCAAAAAGCCAAGCTGATGTTTGTCAACTATCCCAATAACCCTACCGGCGCTATTGCCGATGATGCATTCTATCATAAACTGATTGCCTTTGCCAAAGAGTACGATATTATCGTATGTCATGATGCCGCTTATCAGGATATTGCTTTTGAGGGCTACCGGCCGCCCAGTTTCCTGGAGTATCCAGGTGCTAAAGATGTGGGTATCGAGTTTGGCTCCTGTTCCAAATCATATAACATGACCGGCTGGCGGATTGCCTGGGCGGTGGGCAATGCCCGGGTAGTGGAAGCCCTGGGCCGCATCAAGTCCAACATTGACTCCGGCGTCTTCCAGGCCGTGCAGTATGCCGGTATCGCCGCCCTGACCGGCCCGCAGGATATCACCAAAGAGATGAGCGAGGTTTACCGGGAACGCCGGGACATCGTTATCGACGGTTTGAACAGTATCGGCTGGAACCTGGCCAAAACAAAATCCACCATTTATATCTGGGCGCCGGTGCCCCAAGGTTACGACTCCATTTCTTTTGCCGAGCACGTATTTGAGAAGACCGGCGTGGTGATTACCCCCGGCAACGGTTACGGCGAATACGGCGAAGGGTATTTTCGCATCGCCCTGACGGTGGAGAAGGAACGGATCCATGAGGCCCTGGAGAGGATCAAGAAGAACGTGGGACCGGTACAGTTTTAGATAAGGTCCGTAACAAAGAAAGCCGTCTCCGGGACAAAATGGGTAACCGTATGTGAAGCCATTGACCGGTCTTTTAGTGACGACTTTTGATTAGGGGAAAAGAACCTCCGCTTTCAGTAAAAGGCGGAGGTTTGCTTTTTCTCTCAATAACTCACTCATACTAAAAAAATCTCTTATTTTTTCACAAAATTGAAAAGGAATTTTTGTTTTTTGGTAGAACTATAATGTTTGCACTGTTGTATAGTATAATTTTTAAGTTTGGCAACAGTATAAAAAAGGCTAATTCAGTTGCTACGCAACTTCAAAGCCTTTTTAATATTTTGAACAGATAATAATAGGTAACAACGCAATCCGACACGAGGTGAAGATATGGTAAGAAGTATGACCGGTTATGGCCGGGGTGAAGCCGGTGACGGGGCAAAAAGTTTTACTGTGGAGATCCGGTCTGTTAACCACCGTTTCTGTGAAGTGGTGACCAGGATGCCGAAGAGTTACGCTGCGCTGGAAGACAGGGTGCGCAAGGCCATTCAGGAACAAATTTCCCGGGGCAGGCTGGATGTTTTTATTACTGTCGGGAAATTCGACTGTGGCAAAAACAAATCTGTTACTGTGGACAAAGAACTGGCCCTGGTCTATTTTAATGCTTTGCAGGAGTTGGCGAAAGCTACAGGCGCCGCGACTGATATCAGTGTCGTTGAGCTGGCCCGGATGCCGGACGTACTAGTGCTTGAAGAAAAGCAGGAAGACCTGGAAGCTGTATGGTCTGTTATGCATACTGCGGTGCGGCAGGCCACGGAGAACCTGGTGACGATGCGGGAAGATGAAGGCCGGAGGCTGGCCCAGGATATCCTACATAGAATAGATAAGATTGAGCAATTTAATAACGACATTGCTGCCCGGGCCCCGCTGGTGGTGGAAGACTACCGCGAACGGCTGAGACAACGTATCCAGGAACTTCTCGGCGATGTTGAAATCGACGAAGCCAGGCTGGCTTCGGAAGTGGCTTTTTTTGCCGACCGCGGTAATATTACAGAGGAAATTGTCCGCCTGCGGAGCCATTTCAAGCAGGTCAGGGAAACTGTAAACGCACCCGGGCCGGTTGGCCGGAAGCTGGATTTCCTGGTCCAGGAACTCAACCGGGAAGTTAACACCATCGGCTCAAAAGCCAACGATTCCCAAATAGCCAACCTGGTGATAGCTGCCAAGAGCGAAATTGAAAAAATCCGTGAACAGGTGCAAAATATAGAATAACCCCGGGCAGAATATTAAACTGATAACCGTTTCCCTGTTCTGGGGAATGAGTGTATATTAAGGAGGTCACCAAAATGGAAATCAAACTCATCAATATCGGCTTTGGCAACATAGTTTCTGCCAACAGGATTATTGCCATTGTCAGCCCCGAATCGGCGCCTATCAAGAGGATTATCACCGAGGCCAGGGACCGGGGCATGCTCATTGATGCCACTTATGGGCGGCGGACCAGGGCGGTCATTATAACAGACAGCGACCATGTAATCTTATCGGCGGTACAGCCGGAGACTGTGGCCCACCGTCTGGCGGCCAAAGAAACCAGCCATAACGATGATCCGGTAGACTAACAGATGCCGGACAATAAACCCCAGGGGGGAGAGAAGATGTTGTTGCCGGGGTTGCCGATTGTTATATCCGGTCCATCCGGTACGGGCAAGGGCACAGTATGTAAAGCGCTGGCCG
>JBMOPI010000218.1:0-3704 GCA_049324975.1 Bacillota bacterium | reverse complement strand
GAGCGGCGACGCTGAGTAAGAACATTGCTACTGTGATAAGAGCAATAATTCTTTTGAATTTCTTCATTCTTCTAATTTCCCCCTTTTGTTTATTTTTGGTGTTTCTCCTCATTAATGATGCCTACAAACTGCGACTAGACTAACTTGCGGGCAACACCCCCTTCAATGGTATATGTGAACCCATAACCTAAAGGTTTTAACCTTTAGAAGAATCAAACTGCATTAAATGCAAAAAAGGCCATATTTAATTTATCTTTCTACATGCTGGTTAAGTTTTCCTGCTGTTTGTCGAATTTTTTTGCAAAATTGTTGGAAATTTTTTTGGATGGATTTTTCCTTGGCGGGTTAATCCTTAATGTGTTAGGCTTTCCTGAAAGTGTTAAGGTTACCTGTAAAGGATGAATGTGCCATGCGAACTTATTATACCTAAAAGCCGGACGGCAAGTCAACCCTTTCAGGACAACCAGCTTCAGGTAATTGAGGGTCTTCATCCCTGTCATTTATATTCATAGTTATTCGGGGGTATGATGAATTTTATGGGGTTAAAAGAAAAAATTTTGCTAATTTCTTAGCAAAATTTTCATGGCCTGGATACTGTTTTCTTTAGCCCGCTCCCGCAAGAGCGCTGTTATCGCGGCTAATTCTTTTTTGATTTCATCCTTTTTTGAAACCACATCATCAATATTTTTCATCAACATTTCCGCCGTTACCTCCGATATGTCACTGATCACCGGCTGTTTGACCTGTTCCATGAACTGCCATACTTTAGGGTCGTAACTTAGCCCGATAAGCGGCACCAGGTTGGCGGCGGCAAAGATCAGGGCATGCAGGCGCATACCTATTAATAAGTCAAACTCTCTGGTAATACTCATCAGTTCATTAACACCGGGGTGGCGGTCGATAACTTTAGCGGGCTGCCGCATCAAATTCCGGATATCCTCGCAAGTCTTAAGGTCGGCCGGAAACTGCATGGGCAGCAATACGATATCCCACCCGCCGGCAGCCAGGTAATCGGCGGCCGCGGCCAGGGCGGTTTTATACCCCGTCAGCCCCTGCCATTCCCTAGCCGCAATAGCTGCCATGGGTTTAGGTCCTTTGGTCAGTCCAAACTGCTGCAGCAGGTTTCCGGTTTCACCGTCACCACTAAGGCCAAAAACGGGGTCCGCCGTTACCGTAATAGGCGGCCTCCGCACTTCAAGTTGGTGTAGAATCTCTTTTGACTCTTCATCCCGTAAGGTGATTATGTCTGCTCTGTCGGCCACCAGCCGCACTATGGTTTTGCTGAAACCCCGGTTCACCGGACCCACGCCCTGGGCATAAAACATCACCGGCTTACCAAGCATTTTGGCCAGCGCCACGATGCTCAGGTAATAAGGAATGGTGAAAGGCCCCGTTACGTCCTGGAGCAGGCTGCCTCCGCCGCTTATAAGCAGGTCGGCCTTTTTCAGGGCAGAAAAAATACGGAGCGGGCTGAACCTGTCCTCCGCTTCAACATTATACTGCCGTGCTGTTTTTGCCGGCTGGGCCGAAAGCACGATAATCCTGATGTCCGGCACCATCTCCCGGAGCGGCTCTACAATAGCCTGCAATAATGCCTCGTCACCGATGTTATCATACCCGTAATAACCGGAAATGACCACGGTTTTCATAGGTTTATTCCTTTCTGGCGGTTACTGTTTGCATAACCGGGGGTTTCAACATCCCCGTTAATTTCTTTCATTAACTCTGAGAGCTTTTCCTCGTCTACAAAATAATAGCTGGCCCCGTAGCGGTAATCAGCCGCACCGGGAAGCTGGTGGAAGATAAGGTTAGACGAGTCCACCTTTTTAAGAGTGCTCCCTAAAATAAGAATATCCTGCATGGATAGGTCAGTGTCAACATTATCTTTGAGTTCACCGATGATTTTGGGCGCCTTAACCAGGGTTTCCAGGCGCATGGTCTGATCGGCCAGGGCCTGGAGGAACTTCTGCTGGCGTTCCATGCGGCCCAGGTCGCCCGCGTCATCCCGGTAGCGGACATAAGCGAGGGCATTATACCCGTCAAGCCTCTGCGGGCCTTTTTTCAGGTTGATATCCTCGGAGAGCTTCTTCATCCTTTTTTCCACGTCGATTTCCACGCCGCCCAGCACGTCAATGATGTTCTTGAAGCCTTTGAAGTTAGTTTCTACATAATTATGTACCGGTATTCCCAGCAGATCTTCAACGGTGGACCTGGTCAGTTCCACCCCGCCGTTGGGGTAAGCGTGATTTATTTTTGTTTTATGCTCAAGGCCGGCAATCTTTATCCGGGTATCCCGGGGGATGGAGATGACATGGATCAGCCGGTTTTTCAGATCAATCACAGCCACCATCAGCGTATCGGACCGGGCCGGTTCATGCTTGCGCTGGTCCACGCCGAGGATCATGACGTTCAGCCGGGGATTGGCATCGTCCATGGCAGTAGCGCCGGCAACTTTGGGATTATACCTGATTCTTTCCGCAAACCACTTCTGGGCTACAAAAGACCAGAGGTCGTCGGCATACATGAAACCCGCATAAGCTGCAGCGGCAAAAACCAGCAGCAGGACAAGCAGTTTAGTGAAAAACCGGAATTTGCGTTTCTGCCTGACCTGCAGTTTATGTACCCGGGACATTTCATCGTAAGAATACTGGTCAAAGCTTGAAAAATCCATAATATGCTCCTCTATTTCTCGGGTTGATGTGACTATATTCGATAAATTTCTCTTCATTTCCTTTTTTGTTAGTCAAAAATAAAACCGCCAGTTGATTCCTGGCGGGAAAAAACGCTATAATTTTGCTCTCCGGGCAGGGTCGATAGAAAGGGCCATAAACACCGCCACTTCGGCCCGGGTAATCTTGTTGGCCGGCTTGAAGCTGCCGTCCGGATAACCCCTGGTGATGCCGTTGTCGGCAAGTTTCATTATGTAGTCATAAGCCCAGTACTTGGGTGTTACGTCAGAAAAGTCTTTAGCCTTATTGTTTCGCTGAATTTCAAAAGCCTTGGCGATCCACTTGGCCATCAAACCCCGGGTAACCTGTGCTTCGGGCTGGAAACTGCCGTTGACCACTTCACCGTTGATAATCCCGGCATTATAAGCAGCAGCTATATAGGGGTAACCCCAATAGGTCTCGGGTATGTCCTTAAATGTTACTTTAGGAGTGTTGGCGGTATCCAGGTTCAGGGCCCGCACCAACATTACCACCAGTTCTGCCCGCTTGGTATTATTATTGGGCGCGAATTTCCCGGGACTTACTCCTTTAATGATATCCCTGTCCACCATCAGTTTAATACTGCCGTATGCCCAGTGACTGGCGGCAACATCAGTAAATTCAGCAGCCGGCGGCGGGGGAGGTTGGGGGTTTTTAAGTTTGGCCACTTCGGCCTGAAGGGTAACAATCTGCTCGTTCAACTGGCGAAATAGTTTATCAGCGTAGCTCTTGGTGATTACCGGATCAGCGCTGCTGCCGGGAGGGGCGATAGCTGCCTGCCCCACCTGAGCAATGAGAAAACCTAATAGGAGCGGCACTATAATGAGAAATTTGTTAATTTTCAATCAGAATCCCTCCTCGGTCACTTTGTAGCCTCTCGAAAACTCGAGATTCCTTTATGTTCAAGGCTTAGCGCCTTGGACTTTTTTGTTTTTTCCTCCACTTATTGCTTTGTCGAAAATTAGAACGATTGTTCTCTTGACAAATCGAAATCGG
>JBMOPI010000217.1:0-3781 GCA_049324975.1 Bacillota bacterium | reverse complement strand
AATAACCACAGAGGACATTCCTCTGTGGTTATTATTTTAAATATCAATACCCTTCCAGCAGTTTATCCAGCTGCTTCTTTTTTGCCGTGGTTATCTCTATTATCTTTTTGGCGTATTCAAAGTTATGTACGCCTTTGCTGCCATCATTTTCGACAAAACTTAAGTTTGTAAAAACAATGTTATAAACCTGCCGGGCGACCGTAACATCCTGACCCAACCGCTGCGCTTCAGCCAGTTTTAGCCCGTCTTCCCGAAGACCGGCGGCCAGTTTCTTCAAATCTGACTCAATCTTATTCTGAATGCTCGTTACTTCTTTGGCAAACTCTGTTTCCGACTGGTCCGCATGGCACATAATGCAAATGCTTCCAGTATGTTCCTTAAGCGCCTGGGCCGGGGTTTTGCCTACAAAAGTATGGGCCTCATTCGGCATATGACATTCAATGCAGGTTAATCCTGCTTTATATTTTGAATCCGGTATCTTCGGTACACCAATTGCGCCAATACCCAGGAACATTTCTTTTTGGGGATGATGAACGACCTCTCCCGGAACAATCTCCCTGCCGTTATTATGACATGAAGTGCATGTTTCCAGAGGGTCAAGGCGCAGTTTGAATTCATTTACTGTAAGTATGTGGCAAACGGCGCAGGTAACAGAATATTTAACGGTTTTCGGATCCGGTTTGTTGTTTTGCGGCGCCAGGAAATAGTCACCGGACATGCACGAATAACAGGCCGGCTTAATTTGGCCTTTATACTTCAACAAAGTCTGAAGAGATTTACTGTGTTTACTGGTAGCGAACTGTTCTTTAATGGGAACATAAATGTCTACCTTTTTCTGCTTTTTTTCCTTTTGGAACTTTTCTACCTGCTCTTTGGTAACCTTGGCCCTTGCGGCGGCAGTCTTTTCTTCGCGGGCACAGCCTGCAGTCAGAAACAACAGCGCAATCAGCAGTAGAACCCCCATCTTTGGAATCAGACTTTTTTTCATTTTCTTCCCCCCAGGGTTGCTAGTTGATTTTAAACCGGGATACCGCTTTTTGGAGTTCATGGGCCAGATCGGCAAGGTCCCGCGCTCCCCGGAAAAGCTGGTTAACTGCCTGTGACTGGCTGTCCATCAGTTTGATCATCTCACCGGAAGTTTCTACCGTTTTATTGGCGATAGCTTCATTTATTGATATCTCTTTCATCACATTGTCACTACTGGCAGATATCCGCCCGGTGGCGCTGGAAACAGCTTTTGTCTGGTCAGACGCCGACTGTACGGCCTGGATGATTTTCTTAAGAGATTCACCGGCCGTGTTGATTACCACCGTACCTTCGCTGACCACCTGTTTACCGTGCTCTATAGCGGCCACCGCCACATCTGACCGCTGCTGGATGCCGGCGATGATTTGCCTTATTTTGTCCACTAACTGACTGGACCCGGTGGCCAGGTTACGCACTTCCTCCGCAACCACCGCAAAACCTTTCCCCTGCTCACCGGCCCTTGCAGCTTCGATAGCGGCGTTCAGGGCGAGCAGGTTGGTCTGCTTGGCAAAACCAAAAATCATGTTGATAATCTCGGAAATGTGTTTGACATCACTATCCAGTTCCTTAATTGTCCCTTCCAGACTCTCCACGGTATCTGCAATGATTTTCATCTGACGAACCGCGCCGTCTACGGACACCCCACCCTCAACAGCCACCTCATTAGCAGAGGATGTTGTACTTTTAATGGTCTGAATACTGTCGGTGATGTTTTGAATGGCCCCGGTTACCATGCCGGCCGCTTCCCTTAGTTCAGTAATGCCGTCAGCCTGCTGACGGGCACCATCGGAAACATTGGCAATCGAACCGGAAATAACTTCATATGTAGCGGCCGATTGCTGCATATGGGCGGCAAAACTCTCACTGGCATAGAGCATCCGCCTGCTGGTTTCCACAACATTTTCAACGATAGCCCGGAGGTTGTCCACCATAGTATTGAATGATTTTGCCAGTTCACTGAATTCCCCTATAGAATTGTCTTCAACCTCCCTGGTCAGATCGCCTCCGGCGATGCTCCCGGATACTGCAACCAGCCGGTGTAAGGGTTTGGTTATGTTTGTCGAGGTAACATATGTTAACGCAAAACAGGTAACAATGGAAATGAAGGCAATCGTATACATAATGCTTCGCGACCTGGCCAGCATCTGCTCGCTTTCCGTCTGGGCATCCTTGATATGTGCCATCGAATCGCCGACAAGGTCATTGGCAGTCTTAATCATTTTGCCGCCGGCCAGATAATAGTTGATAAACAGGGTTTTTACCAGGCTCTCCCGTCCGGCTTCCTTATATTTAAAAATGTGATTGGCAACCAGGTTAAAGTTGGCATGTTCCCGTTCCACCCGGCGCAATTGTATGGCCGCAGAATCGGTATCGGAAGCAACCAGTTCTTTAAATTCCCCTACCCGCTTGAAAAACAGGCGGTCAAGCTCGCGGTATTTTATTTTAATATCCACCCGGCCGTTTTCAAAATCCCGGGCCAGCATTTGCTGTTCCTGGACTATTGACTTGATACTGTTGGCGATATTCATCCTGGGCACGTAAATCCTGCTGCTGGCTTCGATGGCGCGCTGGCTGCGGGCCATGTTGGTATCCGCCACAATCATAATAAATGTAAGCATAATTACGACACCCAGATACCCGATCAGGATGCGTAAAGCCACATCACTGATTTTAAACCTGGACTCCATTGGCCCACCCCCAAAAAACCAAAACCCCGGTTAGCGGCCGAGGTTTGTTGTGCAATAATTGCCTATGTAAAATATTCTCTGTTTCTTTTCTATTTCCTGCCTACTGTCGTATGTTTTTACAAAAATTTTATCTTTTAACCATTGTCTGGTGGGCTTCTTCTACTACTGTTTTTACGTTTGTTACAGTATCGGCACCAATCTCAGTAGTAAGATAAATAAAATACTCAATATTCCCTTCCGGCCCTGTTACCGGTGAGAAGCTCAGACCCCGGACAGCAAAACCGTTTTCCCGGGCAAACCCCATTACTTTCCTGATTACTTCCTCATGCACCAGCGGGTCCCGGACCACTCCCCGTTTGCCTACTTTTTCCCGCCCGGCTTCAAACTGCGGTTTGATCAAAGCCACCACCTTGCCGCCGGCGGCCAGGATTTCCCGGACTTTTGGCAGCACCAACCGCAGGGAAATAAAAGATACATCCACTGTAACCAAGTCCGGACTTTTATCAATTGCCGCCGGATCAAGGTATCTTATATTAGTGCGCTCCAGGTTGACTACACGGGGGTCCTGTCTTAAAGGCCAGGCCAACTGTCCGTATCCGACATCAACTGCATACACCATAGCTGCCCCGTGCTGCAGGGCACAGTCTGTAAACCCCCCGGTTGAAGCGCCGATATCCATCACTACTTTGCCTGTGAGTTCAATGCCAAATATCTTTATTGCCTTAGCCAGTTTCAAACCGCCCCGGCTGACAAACGGCAGGGTGTCACCCCTGACTTCCAGGGCGGCATCGTCGGCCACTTCGGTGCCGGGTTTATCCACCCGCTGCCCGTTTACCATGACCAAACCGGCCATAATTGAAGTTTTGGCCTTTTCCCTGCTCGGGAAAAGGCCTTTGTCAACCAATAATATATCAAGTCTTTTTTTACCCAAACAAATCACCTCAGGGTTTTGCCATATTAATCCCGGCAGGTATCACTTTTGTCTTAACCATTGATTTCATCACCGTATGGACGATGTATTCTGCAGTTAGGCCGTATTTTTCCCGTTGCTTTTTAATTGGACCGTG
>JBMOPI010000216.1:0-3825 GCA_049324975.1 Bacillota bacterium | reverse complement strand
ATATACAAACCGGTTACTATCAAACCGAGGATAGAAAGCAAAATCAATGGGCCGATAACCAAAAATAAAAGCTGCTGTCTTAAGGAGTGCATATTATTCACCTCCGTATTACTTATACACTAAATAATACTTATTTTCAATAGGATTTTCGTTTATGTAACAGATTGCCAGATATGTAATTTTAAATTTTTTCTAAAGGTATGGTATGAAATTTTATATTAAATACGTATAAAGAACACAAGAGGAAAAATTTACTTATTGACGAAATAAGTAAAAATATAATATCTCTCGATAAAGGTAAACCCGGCGAAAGCCGGGGGCACAAAGCCATGGGTCTACAGCGACATGCCATGACCGCCAGGCTGCCGGGAAGGAGTAAGCTATTAAACCCGTTTCCCGGTTTTTTCCGGAGACTGGTTTTGTTTTTCAAGTTCCAGGGGGGTGAAATTAAATTAGTTAAATTAGATTGAATTTCAGGAGAAATATAAAAGGAGGTTTTTAAAATGAAAAGAAACAAAATTGTTGCGCTGCTGACACTGGCTGTGTTCCTGTTAACCCTGCTGCCTGGATCAGCCTTCGCAGGCCCTAAGGTCAAGGTCAGCGTCAAGGTGGAAATGGAGTTCAAAGATGGGGACTCCGCCAAATGGGCCATGAAACAGATCAGCGAGCTTAAGGCCAAAGACATCATCGCAGGTTACAAGGACGGCACTTTCCAGCCCAATAAACCGGTAACCAGGGCGGAAGCAGTCACAATGGTACTTAAGGGGACAGGCCTGGCCGAAGAAGTCAACCAGAAGGTCAGTGAAGCCGTTTATGGCTCTGTTTACCTGCCCTTTAAAGATGCCAAATCTATTCCCCAGTGGGCCCAGGGCTTTATCGCCGTAGCCGTGGAACAGGGCTATCTCACTGAAGACCAGGCAGCCAATTTCCAGCCCAACAAGCCGGCAACCAGGGTTTGGGTGGCCAGGCTCCTGGTGCGCGCATTAAAAGTAGCTGACGATGTTTACGCGGCAGGCAACGTAGAGTTGCCCTTCAAGGATGCCGCCGCCATCCCGGCCGATGCTGCCGGCTTTATAGCCGCGGCCATGGAAAACGGGCTGCTGCAGGGCTATCCGGATAGCACCTTTAAACCCAATAAGCCGGTAACCAGGGCTGAAATGGCCGCGCTTCTCAGTAAAGCCGATGACGAAGTGGCCCTACCGGAGGTCCGCAGGCACAAAATCGAGGGCACCGTGGTTTCCGTACAGGAAGAAACAGTTACCACAACCGAACCTGCCACCGAACCTACAACTGAACCTGCTACCGAACCTACAACTGAACCTGCTACCGAACCTACAACTGAACCTGCTACCGAACCTGTAACTGTCACCGGAACCACTATCACCATTAAAAAGCTTGACGGAACTGAAGCTACCTATCCTGTGGCCCCGGAAGTGAGGGTATACATCGAAGACCAGGCCGCCACCCTGGCAGACGTCATCCCCGGGTTAAGGGTGGAACTGGTTTTGAACAAGGACAAAACCGTGGTCTATATCGAATCCAAGTCCGAGGTTTACCGCGGCAAACTGACAGTATACGATGCCGCTTACGGGACGATGACCATCCAGGTCAGGGAAGGCGAAAAAACCTTTACCATCGCCGATGCTGTTCAGGTTACCATTAATGATAAACCGGCCACCCTGGCAGACCTTAAGGCCGGCATGAAAGCCGGTATCAAGGTGGAAAACGGCGAGGTTGTATTGATCAAAGCTGTAGCCTTCAAAGAAAAAGGAAAAGATAAAGCCGGGGAAAAACCCAGGCAGAATAATAGGGAACAAACCGAAAAAAGACGGAGATAACACACACCAGGTAAATAATAACCCCCCGCTGCAGACCTTGTAGCGGGGGGTTACTTTTAATCCTTTCAATGAGCAATAACCAAGATTTCCCTTCTTATATTATCACTTTTTTCGCGAATCTCCCGGACCCAACCGGCAACATCATCGGGTGATGCAAATTCAGGGTAATCCCCTTCTTTTAAAACACCTTTTGCATTTTGAATCGCCGTCTGCTGCTTTAACCTGATCAATTCTTTACGGGCAGCTTCGATGATAAATCTGCTTCTCTCACGGGGACCGACGTAATCGTCAATTTCATTAAGCAGTTCGACAGGAAACCTGATAGGTGTTTGCTTTGTTTCCATATTAATCACCCCGCGATTGTATATACAATAAGTATGGCGTGAAACAGCGTCTCACGCAATCATATCATCCCGGATCCGGGCGATGGCGTCAAAAAGCTTGTTAAGATTTTCCGGGGTCGGATTGAGATGCAGTTCCCTGGCTATTTCCTCCAGGGTAGTAAAATCGGCGACACTATCGATAATAGTTTCCCGGGGATCGGTAAGGATGCGGCCGTTTTTGCTCTGCAAATACTCCAGCCACCGGCCGGTGGTCTCAAGCCTGAAAATAAGGGCTTCCTTGACAAGTTCTTCCAGAATCATTTTCCTTTCGCTCCCTTTCCATAAAATATTACAAACATTTTTCTATAGCATAATTATATTAGCTGTTTTCCATTTATGCAACAGATGTGACAATATCTTACAATATAACCTATTGGGTGGTTGAACTGTGAAAAACGCTGTCGAACGGCGCTTTAAAGACATTAGCCGCCCTTACAACCAGGCGCCCTTCTTCAAATGTCGAAAAGGCCAGGTGAGGCGGCTTAAACAATATATTACTGTCGGTAGATAGCCTATAACGGGTGATAGTGCTTTTGTCAGCAATCAGTTTAGCCAGGTTTACTGCCTGCCGGTCCGATTCGCAAACAAGCAGCAGGACCGGTTTTGCCCCGTGTTTATCAAAGCCCGCTGTTCCTTCGAGCAGTTGCTCATATAGCGGCAGGTCACCTTCAAACCGGCATAAATGCTCCGGACCCCGCAATACCCGCATGATCAGCACGGTTCCGCCGGCTTTGAAAAAGGCGGTTGAAATCAACTTTGCCGGACCAATCTTATAACAAGGTTCAGCAATAAAATCTTGGATGGCTGCCCCGGCCCGGATGACAAACTCGTTGGCCAAAAGCAAAGCGGCACTATCAAAAACAGTGCGTTTATACCACCCGCCCCGGTTGATATGAACTGCCGAGGGATGGCACTCCTGAAGCATGGATAAACCGCCGGGGCCGGGACAATACACTACCGGTTTGGTATTCCTATTTCCGTCAACCCAGGAAAAACTGTCCATCAGCCGCCACCCGGCAAAACGGCGCAGCCGTTCACCGGCTTTGTTCATACCGGCATAACAGGTCCGGGCAAGCTGTGAAACCGTAGCTACCTTATGTTTGACCAAAAAAGCGAGCATTTTTAAGTCCCGGGAGGTGATGGCCCCGTTGTAACAAGCGTTATAAATATCTTCGTGCCAGCAGGCGCGCAAAGCCGGCCGGACTAGTCTCGCATCGGGAAAAACAATGAACGGTGACTGCATAATTACTTGCTCCGGCTCACAAAAACCGCAGGATTTTACCGTGGATTTTACCTTCCCCGGGGTTTGCCTGGTTTACTTTAAACAATACCTGCCGGCCAACCTCTACCCGGCCGGTGGCCGGCAAACTGCCAAGGGCATCAATGCCGGGGGCCAGGTTTACAAAGACGCCGAAACCGGTGACTGTAACCACTGTCCCCAGCCAGCGGCTGTTGACCTTAAAACGCCCATAATCCTCCTGCCCGGGTACACCGACCAGTTCCCGGGTAGAAAGATACACCCTCCCCTGCCGGCTGATCTCTTTGACCACCACATCAATACACTGTCCGATTTCGAATATGTCCCTTGCCATTACCGGCCGGCG
>JBMOPI010000215.1:0-3842 GCA_049324975.1 Bacillota bacterium | reverse complement strand
CTGACCTGGAAAGTGCCTTTCTGGTAATCAGCGCCACCGATGACGAAAAAATCAACCGGCGGGTGGCTGTCGACTGTCTGGAGCGCAATATTTTGATCAATGTGGTGGATGACCCGGCTAAATGCAACTTCATCGTTCCGGCGGTTTTCCGGCAGGGGGCGTTGTCTGTCAGTGTTTCCACCGAAGGCAAGAGTCCCATGCTGGCCCGCAAAATCAGGGAAGACCTGCCGGCCGTGTTCGGTCCTGAATACGGCGAATTCCTGGAGCTGATGGGCGATTTGAGGGAACAGATTATAAACACCGTTGCTGTTCCTGAGGAAAGGCGCCGGTTGTTTTACGACCTGGTCAACTCGGACATTTTGGAGCTTCTTAAAAACGGACAGCACGAGAAAGTAAAGGAGAGGATCGGCCTTGTACTTGGTCACAGTAGGACTCAACCATAGATCCGCCCCTGTCGAGGTGCGGGAAAAGCTGACTTTCCCGGAAGACAGGCTGGCGGAAGCCCTTAACAAATTAAAATCTTATAAAGAGGTCAGGGGTTGTGTCATCCTTTCCACCTGTAACCGGACGGAAATTTACGGCGCCGTTATCGACGTCGAAAAAGGCCTGTCCGGGATCCGTGACTTTCTGGCCAGGCGCTGCCATGTTGATAAAAGCGAACTAAAGAACTATCTATATACCTATATCCTTTATGATGTGGTCAACCATCTTTTCCGGGTGGCCGCAGGCCTGGATTCCATGATCCTGGGGGAAACCCAGATCCTCGGCCAGGTGCGGGTCGCCTACCAGCAGGCCTGTGACTATGGCGCCACCAACCGGGTGCTGAACACCCTGTTCCAGCAGGCGGTGTCTGTCGGTAAAAGGGTTCGGACAGAAACCGAGATCGACCGCAATGCTGTTTCAATAAGTTATGCCGCGGTTGAACTGGCCAAACAGAGGTTAAACGGCCTGGAGGGGCGTTCCATTCTGGTTGTCGGCGCCGGCAAGATAAGTGAACTTACGGCCAAACACCTGTTAGCCAACGGTGTGACCGATGTTTTGGTAGCCAACCGCTCTTACGACAAGGCGGAGAACCTGGCTGCCCAATTTAACGGGCGGGCCGTAAAATATGAAAACCTGTTTGACCATATGGCTGAAGCCGATATTGTTATCAGCGCCACCTCGGCTACCGGCTACATCATCGGCCAGAAAGACATCCACCAGGTGATGAAAAAACGGGCCGGCCGGCGGCTGTTCCTGATAGATATCGCCGTCCCCCGGGATATTGACCCGGCGGTGGCCAAGGTGAAGGATGTCGACCTTTTTGATATCGACGACCTGCAGCACGTTGTGGACAGCAACCTGGCCGAACGTAAAAAGGAAGCCGTCAAGGCGGAAAAGATCGTGGAACAGGAAATGGACGCATTCCTGAAATGGCTCAGTATGCAGTTTATCACACCCACCGTGGCGGCCCTCAAACAGCGGGGGGAAGAGATCAAACAGAAAGAGACCCTGCGGGCTATAAACCGGTTGGGGGACCTTACGGAGCGGGAAAAGAAGGTTATCAGTTCCATGGCCAATTCCATCGTCAACCAGCTGCTCCATGACCCGGTAGTGCAGTTAAAGCACTATGCTTTAACCCATCAGGGCCACCTTTACTGCGAAATCCTGCAGAACCTCTTCAACCTGGAAGTGGTTGGTCAGCAGCGCCGGCCTGAACACGCCGGAGTGCCGGCCCAGGAAAAATGCAAGACCGAATAATACAAATATTCATCTAGCGGAGGCGGAGATATGGCAAGAGAAATTATAATCGGCACCCGGGACAGCGCACTGGCCATGTGGCAGACCAATTGGGTGGTAGACAATCTAAAAAAACTTAACCCCGATTATACTTTTAAAATTATCAGCATGAAAACCCAGGGAGACAAAATCCTGGATGTGGCCCTGGCCAAAATCGGCGACAAGGGCCTTTTCACCAAAGAACTGGAAGTGGCTATGCTGAACAAAGAAATTGACCTGGCGGTGCACAGTATGAAGGACCTGCCCGCCGTTTTGCCGGAAGGCCTTATCATCGGCGCTATTTGTGAACGGTTTGACCCCCGGGACGTACTGGTTTCCCGGAACGGGCTTAAACTGGCCGATATGCCGCCGGGGGCCCAAATCGGTACCAGCAGTCTGCGCCGCTGCTCCCAGCTGCTGAACTACCGACCGGATTTTAACCTGGTTTCCCTGCGGGGCAACCTCAATACCCGGATGGCCAAACTGGAACGGGAAAACATGGACGGCATCATCCTTGCCGCGGCCGGCATTGAACGGCTGGGCTGGGGCGACCGGATTACGGAAAGGATCCCTTTTGAAGTAAGCCTGCCGGCAGTAGGCCAGGGTTCTATTGGGATTGAAATCAGGGGTGATGATGAAGAAGTTTCCCGTGTGGTGCAGAAACTCAATCACCAGGCTTCGGAGTTGTCCATCAAAGCTGAGCGGGCCATGCTCAGGAAACTTGAGGGCGGCTGCCAGATCCCCATTGGCGCCCTTGGCCGGGTGGAAGAAGGACGGCTGACCTTGCAGGGGCTGGTAGCCAGCCTGGACGGCAGGGAGCTGATCAGGGATACTGTGTCCGGCCCAGCGGAAAACGCTGCTGCTCTTGGTCAGGAACTGGCGGACAAGCTGATCGCCCGGGGTGCGGATAAGATATTAAAGGAAGTAAGGCAGGAGTTCCAGGCATGAGCGCCGGTATAGTCTACCTGGTCGGCGCCGGCCCCGGCGACCCCCGGCTAATTACCGTCAAGGGCCTGGAATGCATCAAAAAGGCGGATGTGCTGGTTTACGACCGCCTGGCCAGTCCCCGGCTGCTGTCCTACGCCAGACCCGGCGCGGAAATGATTTACGCCGGCAAGTCGCCGGTCCGGCACACATTAAAACAGGATGAAATAAACAGCCTGCTGCTGGACAAGGCCAGAGAAGGCAAGACCGTCACCCGGTTAAAGGGCGGCGACCCTTACGTATTCGGCCGGGGTGGGGAAGAGGCGGAATTCCTTCATACCCATAACATCCCTTTTGAAATTATCCCCGGCATAACTGCCGGTATAGCTGTCCCGGCTTACGCCGGGATCCCCGTTACCCACCGCGACTTCAATTCCTCTGTTGCCTTTATTACCGGCAACGAGGACCCGTCCAAAGAAGACACCTCCCTTGATTGGTCCCGGATTGCCAAAGGCTGCGGCACCCTGGTGTTCTATATGGGGATGAGCAACCTGCCGCATATAGTTGAAAAACTGACCGCCAACGGGCTGCCGGCAGAGACACCCGTGGCTGTTATCCGGTGGGGCACAAGGCCGGAACAGCAGACCGTCACCGGCACCCTGGCGGATATTCTGGAGCGGGCCAGGGCGGCTAAGATGGGCCACCCGGCTATTATTGTGGTCGGCGGCGTGGTTTCTCTCCGGGATAAGTTAAAATGGTTTGAATATAAACCGCTCTTCGGCAAGCGGGTGCTGGTCACCAGGTCGCGCAGCCAGGCCGGTGTCCTCTCGGAGAAAATTGAGCACCTGGGCGGGGAACCGTGGGAGTTTCCCACCATTGAAATCACCGACCCGGACGATTACGGACCCCTGGACCGGGCGATAGACGGAATAGAGCAGTTTGACTGGCTGATTTTGACCAGTGTAAACGGAGTACAGTATTTCTTTGACCGGATGAGGTTTAACAGGAAAGACATCCGGGCTTTGCAGGGCATTAAGATATGCGCCATCGGCCCCAAGACCCGGGAGGAGATTGAGAAGTATGGTGTCTTTTGCGAATTTATGCCGGAGGAGTTTGTGGCCGAAGCCATCATAGCAGGCCTGAAAGATTATGACATGGCC
>JBMOPI010000214.1:0-3857 GCA_049324975.1 Bacillota bacterium | reverse complement strand
AAGGTGCGGATCATGATGCCGTCCACGTAGCGGGACAGCACCTGTGCAGTATCGGCGATGGTTTCCCCGCGGCCAAGCTGCAGGTCGTTCCCGCTCAGGAACATGGGATAACCGCCCAGCTGGTACATGGCCGCTTCAAAGGATACCCTGGTCCGGGTAGACGATTTGGTAAAAATCATAGCCAGGGTTTTACCGGCCAAAAGCTGGTGGGGGATGCCCTGTTTTTGTTTGGCCTTGAGTTCCTCCGCCACCCGGAGGATTTCCAGCAATTCGGCCTTGGACAGGGAATAGACGGACAGCAGGTCCCGGCCTTTTAAATTCACATCACCCATAATTTTACCTCCAAAAACTCAATTTTACAACTATGCTAATAGCTTCTGCCAAAGGCCGGCTAAACTTTTGCCAGCATTTCGTCCAGTATCTGTAATGCGGTGTCAACATCCGCCCTGGTAATGGTAAGCGGCGGAAGGAACCTGAGTACATTGGACCCGACACAGTTGATAAGCAGACCCCGGGCCTGGCAGCCGTCCACGATAGGCTTGCCGTCAACAGTGATGGCTGCGCCGAGAATCAACCCTTTACCCCTCACTTCGGTGATGAAGCTGTATTTTTCTTTCAGTTCAAGCAGTCTTTCCTTGAAATAATTGCCTACTTCAGCCACGTGATGCAGGAATTTGGGGTCAGCCAGGATCTTTACCGCTGCCAGCCCTGCGGCGCAGGCCAATGGCGTACCGCCAAAGGTAGACGCATGGTCCCCCGGTTTAAAAGCATTGGCCACTTCCTCTTTAGCCATCAGCACACCCATGGGGAAACCGCCGGCGACGGCCTTGGCCAGGGTCATGATGTCCGGCGCCACACCGTAATGCTGGTAGGCGAAAAGCTTGCCGGTCCGGCCCATGCCGCATTGGACTTCGTCAAAAATCAACAGCAGGCTGCGCTCCCGGCAGAGCTTCTGCACTGCATGCATGAATTCCCTGTCCGCCACGTTGACCCCGCCCTCGCCCTGCACAGGTTCAAACATAATGGCACAGGTGTTGGGCGTGATGGCTTTTTCCAGCGCCGCAATGTCGTTGAAGGGCGCATACTTAAAGCCGGGTGGCAGGGGGTCCAACCCTTCCTGGTACTTGGGCTGGGCAGTAGCGGTGATAGCCGCCAGGGTCCGGCCATGGAAAGATTTTTCCATGGTGATGATTTCGTATTTGTCCGGTCCCATATGCTGTTTGGCGTACTTCCTGGCCAGCTTGATGGCCCCTTCATTGGCTTCGGCGCCGCTGTTGCAGAAAAAGGCCCGGTCTAAGTCGGAGTTCTCCACCAGCAGTTTGGCCAGTTCCACCTGGTTTTCGTTCCAATAAAGGTTGGATACGTGCATCAGCCGGCCGGCCTGCTCCCGGATGGCCGCCACCACCGCCGGGTGGCAGTGCCCCAGGGAGTTGACGGCCAGGCCGCTGACAAAGTCCAGATACCTGTTGCCGTCACCATCCCAGACATAGGCTCCCTCGCCTTTTACCAGGGCCATGGGCAGCCTGCCGTATGTATTCATCACATATGTTTGACCTGTTGCTAAAATTTCCTGTGTATTCATCGTTCATCCTCCTATTCACCGGTCACAGGGGCTATTTCTCCACCATCGTGCCGATACCCTTGTCTGTGAAGACTTCCAGCAAGATGGAGTGCTTAAGACGACCGTCAATGATGTGGGTGGTTTCCACTCCGCCCGCCAGCGCCTCGATACAGCATTCCACTTTGGGGATCATACCGCCGTCAATCCTGCCCTGGCGGATCATTTCTTCTGCCTGGTCAATCTTCAAGACAGAAATCAGGGAATCTTTATCTTCATAATCGGCAAAAACCCCCTCGACGTCGGTCAGCAGAAAAAACTTCTCCGCTTTCAGGGCTGCGGCAATCCGGCCGGCTACCGTATCAGCATTAATGTTGTAGCCTTCACCGCCTTCACCGGCCCCAACCGGGGCTACTACAGGAATGTACCCTTCACCGATGAGGTTGGCAATGATTTCCGGATTTATGTCAACTACATCCCCGACAAAGCCGATGTCGTGAAATTCCTCTTCACCTTGGTCATTATAGGTCCTACCCAGTTTTTTCTCTGCTTTGATCAGGTTGGCATCCTTGCCGCACAAGCCTACTGCCTTGCCACCGAAACGGTTGATAAGGGCGACAATTTCCTTGTTGATTTTACCTACCAGCACCATTTCCACGATTTCCATGGTCTCTTCGTCGGTTATCCGGAGCCCGCCCACAAACTCCGACTGCTTGCCGACACGCTTAAGCATCCCGGTAATTTCGGGACCCCCACCATGGACAATGACAGGATTGATACCGACATACTTCATCAGGATTACATCCTGCATCACGGCCTGCTTCAGTTCGTCGTTAATCATAGCATTGCCGCCATACTTGATGACTACCGTTTTCCCGGCAAATTTCTTTATGTATGGCAGGGCCTCAATTAAAATATTGGCTTTTTCTAAAGCGTTTAACATTTTCCCCTCACTCCCCGTAAAGTCCCGGCAGGCTAATTTTCAGAAACGGTATTCCGCCGGCCGAAAACCTCTTTAAATTCAATTTCTATTATGACTACCTTCTTCAGGTCCGTATCGGTTAACGGCTCAGTCTCTGTTTCCCGATATTTGCCGACCAGCTTTTCCAGCACAGCTTTTTTCTCCGGCCCCTCCGTAATAAGGCGGGTCGTGCCGTAAACGAGTACGCTCCAGAACGGGTATGTATAGCTGCAGGGCTTGCTGCCCTTCCAGGCCTTCTGCCCGGCCTCGCTCACCGCCAGGCAAACGGTGGGGTTGAAGCTCAAGTAGTCGATTTTTTGCCCCTCGGGACCGGTGTGGATATAAATCTTTTCACTGTCGTCGTAATAAAAGTTCACCGGTATAACGTATGGCTGGTTATACATGCTCATGGCCAGGTAACCGTATTCAGCCCCTTTTAAGAGTTCAATACATTCAGGAAAAGGGATATCTTGTTTGGGCATAAGGCACCTCCTAAAAAATGTTTAATATATCCTTCCCGGCCATAATCGCCTCCCAGTGGAGTTGATAAGCCAGGGAAATTTCCGTATGGGCCGCAAAACCGCAAAGGGCGCAGGGGTTGTCGTCCGGTGTGCGGTTTTTCAGGTAACACCCCTGGTTGAAGGTGCCGTCCGGTTCCACGTTGGCGATCATCCACGGCTCGCAGCGCCATTTGTTATCCTTTAGGGATTTTAACGCCAGCAGCGAGTCGGTTAACGGGTAACCTTCCTTTTTCAGTCCAATCAGCCGGTCCAGCACCGCCGCCCGCTCCGCCCAGGTCAGGGCCAGGTCCTCACTTTCGGGGTAAGGGTAAAAAAACTGGATGGTGATACCCTTAACAAGCGGGGCAAGGAATCTGACCAATTCAGGTATCTCCGGACGGTTAATGCGGTTGATGGTGATATTGGCAAATATCTTAGGATGGGCCGACTCTTTAATGTGGGTAACAATTCGGTCAAAGGACTGGCCGCGCAAGGTGTCGTGGGTTTCTTTAAGCCCATCGATGCTTACCCAGATGATGTCGGTATCTACATGCATGGGCAGAGTGCCGTTAGTAGTGACACCGACACAGTAGAAGTATTTTTTGGCTTCGGCCACCACATCATGGATAGTCCTGTCCCCATCCCGCCAGAGTAAAGGTTCGCCCCCCTCCAGGATAACGATGCGGATGCCCCGCTCATAGAGATGGGGGAGGATTTCCCGCACCTGATGCCAGCCCAGGTCCGGGACCGGCCGCTGCCAATAAGGGCACTGCCGGCACTTTAACGTACACCGGTGGGTCAGCTTGATCCCGCTTAAAATGGGCCGTTTATCGTTAAA
>JBMOPI010000213.1:0-3860 GCA_049324975.1 Bacillota bacterium | reverse complement strand
GATAATGATTTTTAATGGTGTCATTCCGGGCAAACTAACCATAAAAGGAGGTTGAAAACATGCCCGTCAAGCAGAAGAAAGAATCACTTCACGCAGCACCGGACGCCGAAGGGGTGCCAAATAATAAGGCCAATAAGCGGCCCGACAAATACGGGGCCAACGATTTTACCACCGCAGCCGACCGGAAAACCCCTTACATGCCGGAACCGGACTTAATCGAAAAAGGCAATATCAACGAGTAGCTCACTCCACCGGGACTAAACCGGGATTACAGGTCCGGTATCGTCCCGGATTTCTTTTGCCGCCTGGATGCCCTTGTACATATAGAAGATGGCTATGCCGAAATAGATGATGAAGAACCCCGGCAGTTGGGGAACCGCCAGGTCCTTGACCGTCTCCAGCAGCATCGGCAGGGTCAGGGCGTGGCAGGTAATGCCCCAGGTATGTCTGAATGTAAGATTGGCTTTGCCTTTCATGGCCAGCCCAATGAGGCTTAAAATCAGGATAGAAATTATTTTGGCTAAAAACCCAAAAATGAAAATGGCTAAAATAATCAGCGGGGTGAACTTCCTGAGGGCCTCAAAAAAGTTTAATACCGACTCCCTGCTGATATCCCTGTCTTTAAAAGCTCTAAAGTCTATCGTATTAATGCCCTGCTGCTCATCTTTGATCACTGCCCTGTTTTTTTCCACAAATACGCCATTAGGGTATTTATCCAGGGCCGCCTCGTTCAGTTCCCCGGTGGTATCGACGATCAGGATAAAATTATTTTCCCGCTCAATTATATAAGGCATCTCAGCCTTAAAATCCAGTTCACCGTTGACAATCCGGAAATCCGGCACGTTGGTGCGGATTTCCCGCCCCAATTCATCCGTAAAGCTGCTGATTACCGGTGGCAGGGTTACGGCTGCAGGGGTGAACAGCAGTGTGAAAATAAGAAAAAAATGCAACAGCGCCCGGCCAGGTGACTCTTCAGCAAAGTCCCGGTATGCCGGAATACTGGTAATGCTGCTGATTATATTCCTGAAAAAGCCCATGTAAAACTACCCCCTTCCTTTAATTTAAATGTTATGAAGAAATTCACCTACATACTATTCGCGGTGGAAGAAAAAGTTCCTGCCGCCTCCGGCAGTGTTAAATTTTTACCGGGGGTAAATAATAAAAAAAGCATATTTATTCCGCCAGGGAGGTGGTCCAAATCAAAGGCGATACAACCCTCGAGTTTGCCGTTGCCGCAGGGGATCTCCTGCTCCGCAACGGAGCCGAAACTTACCGGGTGGAAGATACTATCAAACGCATCTGTTACAAGGAAGGATTTCAGGAAACGGAAGTTTTTGTCTTCCCCACCGGAATCATCGTTAACGGCATTTATCACGATCAGCGGCTGACCAGGATGAAACAGATTACAGAACGGGATATCAACCTGTCCGTCATCTCCCGGGTCAACAGCCTGTCCCGTCGTTTTGCCGCCGGACAGCTGGCTGTGGCTGAAGGACTGGCGGAAGTCCGCCGGTTAACCTATTCCGGCAGCGGTTTTAGTAAAATAGCGGTAATCTGGGCGGGGGCCCTGGCTTCAGCAGCAGCTACCATCCTGCTTGGGGGCAGCTGGCTGGATTTCTGGCCGGCCCTGGCCGCCACCGCCATGGTCCGGTTAGCCATCGGCGTAACGGTCCTGAACCTGGCATACATGCTCCGGGTTTACCTGGCCGGGGCCCTGGCCGGTCTAATCGGCGCCCTTTTTGTCCATGCCGGCTTCGGCCAGCACCTGGACAAAATCATTGTGGGTGCGGTACTGCCCCTGGTGCCGGGGGTGGCCCTGACCAATGCCATCAGGGACTTTATATCCGGGGACCTGCTCTCCGGCACCACCAGGCTGGCGGAAGCCCTCCTGGTGGCAGCCGCCATTGCCGGCGGGGTCGGCGTGGGCCTGGGATTTTACCTGCAGTATTTAAAAGGGGTATTATAATGGCGTTCAAAATGCTGCTTGCTTTCACTTTATCCCTGTTTACAGGGGTAACACTCCATGTGCCGGTGCATACCTGGCTGGCAGTCGGCGTTACCGGCACGCTGGGCTGGGTTGTAAACGCGGTTCTCCTGGACCGGGAGCTGCCCGGGGTTATTGCCGCGGCCGGCGGCGCCATGGTGGTCGGGTTGTCAGCTGAAATCCTGGCCCGGATACAAAAAGAGCCTGCCACAGTTTATATTGTGGCAGGCATTATCCCGCTGGTCCCTGGGGTAATCGCTTACAATGCCATGCTAGGGTTCCTGGAGAACAGGTATAACCGGGGATTGGCCCTGGGTTTTGAAGCCTTTCTCATCGCGGCTTATATCGCTGCCGGGCTGGCGGTGGTATCGGTGGTGGTAAACTACCTCACGAAGATCCTGCGGCGTACTTACAGAAAATAAGAAACCTGAGAGGATGATACTAGTATGGGTAACCTGCCCCATAATATCCCCCCGGCAGAGAGGGAAAAAACCCGCAGTGAGCTGGAAAGCCTCTGTCATCACGCGCTCGACACCATCGCCGCCATTGAAGCGGGCGCCCCCTGTGACGACATTTTCAGCATCTTCAGTAAAGTTAAGGCCACAGCAGCTTCGGTGGACGCCGCGCTGCTGACCTACCACGTCCAGCACTGCCTGGTCCCCGGATTACGCATGTTCCGGGAGATCCTGGCAGCCGTAAATTCCCTGGCAGCACGTAAAACGGGGGCTTTGATTGCCATCGAGCGGACCGACAACCTGGAAAAGTTCATCTCATTTTCGCTCCATGGCACTATCCTGGATGCGGAAATTTCGGCCGCCCTGCTGGAAACCGTGTTTACCAACGGGACGCCGCTGCACGACGGAGCTGTGCTCATCAGGGAAAACCGGGTCCTGGCCGCCGGGTGCATTCTGCCCCTGTCTTCCCGCACCCTGAGCGCCGATCTGCACCACCTGGGCACCCGCCATCGGGCCGCCCTGGGCCTGAGCGAATTATGCGACGCCCTGGTACTGGTGGTTTCCGAAGAGACCGGGCGGCTTTCACTGGCCATTAGCGGCGAGATGTTCACCCTAAACAATGCGTGGGAACTTGAAGAAAGGCTCCGGACCATGTATGACTGATCCGGAGCCGGTTTTCACACGACTTCCTGCATCCTGCCCCAAAGTTCAGGGGCTTTTTTCACCAGGCTCAGCGGCTTGCCGCCGCCGTCAACGAAGGCGTGGGTAGTGCCGCCGGTGGCCAGCACCCGGCCGTCTTCAGCCAGCACCCGGTAATGAAACTGGATACGCACAGGGGTAAGCTTTTCAATTTGGGTGACAACAGTCACCAGGTCGTCATATTTGCAGGAGCTTTTATAATTGCATTCGGCATGGGTAACCGGCAGGTATACCCCCTGTTTCTCCATTATTGTATAAGGCAGCCCGGCGGACCGGAACAATTCGGAGCGGCCAACCTCAAACCAGGTAAAATAGTTCCCGTAATAAGCAACCCCCATCTGGTCCGTTTCCTGGTACCGGACGCGGACGGTCGTCTTGCTGAGCGCTTTGTGTGTCATTCCTTCGCTTCCACCCTTTGGATTTTTCGCCAGTGGTAAAGGTAAGTGGGTAAAGCCACCACGATCAGGGCAAAGCTTTCGACCAGCCGCCTGATCCGCCAGTACCGTTGGTTAGATTCCCATGTAGCCTTTTGTTCCTCTTCTTGTTTTTTAATCTCTTGTGAACCTCCCCCGCCTACGCATACGCTAAGAGGCGGGAGCTTCAGGGAACATATCTTTAAATCGGCCAGATTGAAGCTCGTTTGAGCCCCCTCATGCACTAGACATGCCCGCCGACTCGTTGACGCTCCCGACAACACCGGAGTTCTGTTTCACCGGTGGCCT
>JBMOPI010000212.1:0-3875 GCA_049324975.1 Bacillota bacterium | reverse complement strand
GGAAGCGGCATAACAAAAACTACCGGAATAAAAGGCACGCCGGCCAATGTAGCCGGGATAGTCAAGGCGCTCAGAAAAACAGCGGAATCTCTCGGGGTAAGTCTTGAGGATATAAGCCAAATCCGCCTCAACGAGGCGACGCCGGTCATCGGGGATGTCGCCATGGAGACCATTACGGAAACCATCATTACCGAATCAACTATGATAGGTCATAATCCTTCCACACCCGGCGGCGCCGGTTTGGGCACCGGGATAACGGTTAGAATCAATGACCTGGACCAATGCCCCGCGGGAAAACCAGTAATAGTTATCGTAGACCGGGAAATTGATTTTCAGGTTGCAGCCGATCTTTTAAACAAGGCTATGGAACGCGGCGTCGATGTTCAGGGAGCCATCCTGAAGGGTGATGACGGCGTTCTTGTCAGTAACCGCCTGCAGAAGGTTATTCCGGTAATCGATGAAGTGGAATTTATTGACCGTATTCCTGTCAGTATGGAAGCCGCTGTTGAAGTAACAGAACCCGGGGAAACAATCAGGGTACTGTCAGATCCTTTCGGGATAGCCACAGTTTTCAGGCTGACTCCTGACGAAACCAAGCTTGTGGTACCGGTAGCCAGGGCATTAATTGGGAATCGTTCAGCCGTAGTTATCAGAACGCCGCAGGGAGATGTGAAGACCAGAAGAATACCCGCCGGTAAACTGTCTGTCCTGGGAGAACGACAGAAAATCGAAGTGGACATCCAGGATGGAGCCGAAAAGGTCCAGGCAGTTATCGAAGCGACCGGGAAAATCCAGGATGTGACAGGAGAACCGGGCACCAACGTGGGGGGGATGATTGAACGGATCAGGCATGTAATGAGCGATCTGACCAACCAGCCCGTCCATACTATGAAAATCCAGGATATCCTGGCCGTAGACACCTACGTTCCACAGCAGGTTCTCGGAGCCCTGGCCGGCGAGTTTGCCCTGGAAAATGCCGTGGGGCTGGCCGCAATGGTAAAGACAAATAAGCTGCACATGCAAGAAATAGCTGAAATACTGGAAAAAGAGCTGGGAATCAGGACTGAAATAGCAGGCGTAGAGGCCGAGATGGCTGTCCGGGGCGCTCTTACCACGCCGGGAGCAGATAAACCACTGGCTATACTGGACATGGGCGGAGGCTCCACAGATGCAGCAGTTATCGACCGTGCAGGCAAAATAAATTCGGTTCACCTGGCAGGTGCAGGGGACATGGTGACTTTGTTAATCAATTCTGAGCTGGGTCTTAATAATCCCGGCCTCGCAGAAGAAATCAAAAAATACCCCCTGGCCAAGGTAGAATCTCTTTATCACATCCGGACCGAGGACGGCAGTGTCCGGTTTTATGAAACATCTCTCGATCCCAGGCTCTTTGCAAGGGTGGTTATTATTAAAGAAAACGGTATTATGGAACCTATCCCAACCAAACACTCCCTCGATAAGATTAGAATGGTAAGGCGGGAAGCAAAAAGGAGGGTGTTTGTAACCAACGCTTTACGGGCGCTTAAGTGTGTAGCTCCTTACGGGAACATCCGGAACATAGAATTTGTGGTTATGGTAGGCGGGTCAGCCTTAGACTTTGAAATCCCCGGAATGATTTCTGACCGGCTGGCTGAATACGGGGTTGTTGCCGGCAGGGGAAATACCTGGGGGACAGAAGGCCCGCGAAATGCCGTTGCTGCAGGGCTCGTATTATCTTATAAGGATTCAGGTGATGGGGCATGAACAGCAGAGAAGACCTGGAACGTAAACCTGTTATCAACTTATTAACGGCCCCGGGGATATCGCGGCAGGGTACGGGAGAAAAGATTTTGAGAGCTGTTACGGCGGGCATGGAAGAAGAATCTGTACCCTGGATGGAATCGGAAGAAGGAGCTGCAACAGCAGGAGAACTTGCCTTGCAGGGTGCCCGCAGGTCTCAGTTGGGTGTTGGTATCGGTATAGGCGCCGATTTATCGGTGGCGGTATATTTTCACCGTGCTGACAATGCTCTGCCCCTGTTTACAATTTCCGGGCCCTGCGTTTCTGAAACCACTGCCCGGTTACTGGGAACTAACGCTGCCAGGCTGGTGAAAAAGGTACCCTTCAAAGAGCTGGGAGTATTCACAAATGGATCAAGGGAAGGAGGGCAGATATGACAGGACAGGCCCTCGGGTTAATAGAAGCTGTGGGATTGCCGGCGGCTGTAGCAGCCGCTGATGCAGCAGTTAAAGCTGCCAACGTAAAACTTTTGGGATATGAATTAACTAAGGGCGGCGGTTTGGTTACGGTGAAACTCATAGGGGATGTGGCTACCGTAAGAGCAGCCGTTGATGCAGGTGCGGCAGAAGCCAGGCGCGTACACGGTGTGTGGGCTACTCATATAATTCCCCGCCCTGCCGAAGGGACAAAGCAGTTTGTTCGTTATGAAATGGACATTGAACCTGAAGAACCGGTACCTGAAACGGCTGAAACTGAAAAGGCTGAAACTGAAAAGGCTGAAACTGAAAAGGCTCAACAAACAAAAAACAAGCGAAAAAAGTAAATAACAAAATTAAATGAGGAGGGTTTTTAAATGAAAGGTGAAGCTTTGGGAATGGTAGAGACAAAAGGTTTGGTTGGGGCTATTGAAGCTGCGGACGCCATGGTCAAAGCAGCCAATGTTACTCTGGTTGGATACGAAAAAATCGGATCAGGGCTTGTTACAGTGATGGTCAGGGGAGATGTCGGGGCTACCAAGGCTGCTACAGACGCCGGAGCAGCTGCAGCCGAGAAAGTGGGCGAATTGGTGTCGGTACACGTAATTCCAAGGCCTCACACTGATATCGAAAAAATCCTTCCCAGAATTGAATAGCGGTTTTTAGGTGGTAGTCATGATAGATCAAAGTGAACTGACCAGGCAAGTGGTAGAAGAAGTTATCAGGCAGGTATCCTGCCTGAGCCGGCGGGAAAGGGTTGACCGGCCAACGGTGCCGATCGGTATTTCAAACCGCCATATTCACCTGGCCCGGCAGGATATCGACCTGTTATTCGGACCCGGTTACGAGCTGTCACAATTGAAAGAATTACAGCCGGGGCAGTTTGCTGCAAAGGAAGTTGTCACTCTGGTTGGCCCTAAAGGTATCATTGAAAAGGTGAGGGTTTTGGGGCCGGTGCGTAAAAAGACCCAGGTAGAGATATCCAGGGCCGATGGTTATAAACTGGGAATCAGCCCTCCGGTCCGGGACTCGGGGGACCTGGAAGGCACACCGGGGATTATAGTAGTAGGCCCGCGAGGTGCAGTTACACTGGAAAACGGTGTCATTGTGGCCAGGAGGCATATCCATATGAATCCCAGGGACGCTGAACGTTTCGGCGTAAAGGACGGTGACGGGGTTGATGTTGAAGTGCCGGGCCTGCGCGGCATAGTATTCAAAAATGTATTGGTCAGAGTCCACAAGGATTTTGAACTGGAAATGCATATCGACCTTGAAGAAGGTAATACAGCCGATTTAAGCAACCGGGACACCGTATATATCCTTGGTCCAAGCAAGGGAAATGATGATAGTGACTAATATTGAAAGAGCCAATAAAACCATAGCACAAATGGAAGAAAAAATTTATCACCCTGTACCTGTTGATTACCGGGGGAAGCTTTATACCGGAGTGGATCTGGGAACTGCCAATGTAGTAGTGACAGTCCTTGACGGGCAAAAACAGCCCCTGGCCGGAGCCATTCAGGAGGCAAGGGTTGTAAAAGACGGGCTTGTGGTTGATTTCCTGGGGGCTGTAAACATTGTCCGGGACCTGGTAAAACAAGTGGAAGAACGGTTAAACATGACCCTTACGGAAACAGCTGTGGCTATCCCCCCGGGTACGGGACAGGGAGATACCAAAGC
>JBMOPI010000211.1:0-3907 GCA_049324975.1 Bacillota bacterium | reverse complement strand
TACGCCCATCCCGGCGGCGAGGGCGCAGGCTTCGTCAAATTCAGCCTGCGGATATGTAGCGGAACCTGCGGTTACGGCCAGCACCCCGTCCTTTAGGGTATCGTAAGCAACCCGCAGTAAAAAAGTGCTGTCAACTCCTCCTGAAAAGGCAACCAGCACGGAATCCATGTCCTTTAGCAGCTGTTTTAAGGCAGTAAATTTTTCCTCAGCAGTCGGCAATGGTTTTTCCTCCAAACCGGTTTTTTTTATTGTTAGTGGTTTCATTGTAATATGGGGCTATTTTCTTTGTCAACTTAACAGTCAAGAGGCAGGTTTTAAAAAATCTTTTTCTGTAAAAGGAATTTAGTTTGCGGTGTGGAATTAAATTTTCTATTCGAAGAATGTCGAATGTTTTAGCATAAGGGGGATAATCATGCCGGTACTAATGCAAATTATTGAAGACCGATCAGCACTTTTTGTCGCAGTCAGCACTTTTATTTCACTGCTATCGTTGTTTTTGTTGGCTTTTGTCATTTGGCGCTCCGGCCGGGTATTAAATAAATACCGTACATTGATGCGGGGGATGGGGGACAAAAATCTTGAAGAACTGCTAAATGCCCATCTTTCCCGGGTTAAGCTGGCCCTGGAGCGGGTGGATGATGTCGAGTTAACCTGCAAAAAATTGCAGTTGATGGCCGAGAAGTCGCTGCAGAAGGTGGGCGTGGTGAGGTTTAATGCCTTTAATGACACCGGCAGTGACCTCAGCTTTGCGGTGGCCTTACTGGATTCCCGCGGTGACGGAGTGGTTATCAGCACTATTTTTGGCCGGGATGAGTCCCGGACATATGCCAAGCCGGTACAAAAGGGTGGTTCTTCCTATCACCTCTCGGATGAGGAGCAGCAGGCCCTCACCAAGGCACTGGGCCAGTAGCGGCGTATAAAAACTGTCCTCCCGGACAAATATTAGTGGTAGCGAACTGCTGTTATTTGAAAGGAAGGGCATGGCATGACACTTACAGTAGCAGTACAATCCGGGCTGGCTCAGGTGGCCGGGAAACTTGCTGAACAGGGTTACCGGGTGGTCAGCATGGAAGAAAACATGGAACCTGCAGATGTAATAGTTTATTCCGGGGTATCTGACGACTTGACTGTTTTTGACGCGGTGGATTATTACGGAGACGGAGCCACCATGGGGGTTAACAGCCCGTCCGGGGTCGTGCTGGTAAATGCCCATAACCGCACACCGGATGATGTTGTTTCCCTGGTTAACGGCAGGTTCGGTTGGATGGAGGAATAAGTATGATTTTTTATGACCGGAGGGACGCCGGGCAGCGTTTGGGAATGGCCCTCGCCAGGTACCGCGGGGAAGATGCAGTGGTCCTCGGGATTCCCCGGGGAGGAGTGGTGGTAGCGGCGGAAGTGGCGAAAATACTGTTGGCGCCGCTCGATTTGATTATCCCCCGCAAAATTGGCGCGCCCCATAACCCGGAAGTGGCTATCGGGGCTGTCGCACCTGACGGCACCGCTATCTTGGATGAACGGATGATAGCTGTTTTGGGGATTGAGGACCGGGAAATTTCCCGGCTGACGGAAGAGGTGCGGGCCGAGGTTGCCCGGCGGATGGATAAATATCGGGCCGGCAGGCCGGCGGAAGAACTGGCCGGCAGGGTGGTTATCCTGGTGGATGACGGGATTGCCACCGGTTATACTATAATGGCGGCCCTGCAGGCCATCAAAAAAGCCGTGCCGGCCAGACTCGTGCTGGCAGTGCCGGTGGCGCCCCCCGATACGGTCAAGGTATTGTCCCATGAAGCAGACGAGATGGTTTGCCTGGCAAGTCCGGATAATTTTTATGCCGTGGGGCAGTATTACACGCACTTTGAACAGGTTGAAGACAATGAGGTTATGGCGATATTAGAAGAAAATGCCGCCAGGAAATATACAGAAAAGTTGAGGAGGTAGCAGGAAACTTGCTACCTCCTATTTTCTTCCTCCGTGTTCCCCAACGGGGTCCGGTTAGTTTCGTCAAGTACGGCGAGAGCTTCATCCAGTCCGTCAACGTACTTTGAATTAAAAGTCCGCAGCTGAGCGCGGGAGAATTCGGGCACATCCTGTGCTTCTTTGATGTCGGCTGTTGCTACTGACCCTTTTTTTTCACGGTTTGTTTTATTTGACACCTTACCGCCCCCTTACGGTCTAAAAATAGGCATTTTTTTCTTTAAGGATGCGCGCCGCTTCATCCACGCGGTTAGCGGAGGTAACCACGGTCAACAAAAAAGACCGGGGTCTTCTGCCTGCCTCGTCAGTTCCGTCAGCCATTCCGCTGACAGAAGGATCGGAAACCATCAGGATACGGGCGTCATTGTCAGCAAACTGGTCTGTATCTGAACTAAAAAGGGTAAGCCCGGTAACGGTGTCCGCCTGACCGGCGATGGGGTTATTCAGCTCCCGGTCACGGGTTACACCGTACCTGCTGACCTGGTCCACCTGGACTTCTCCGATACCTATGGATTTGAGCGCTTCCGCGGCTTCCTGCGCCTTGGCGCTGCTGGGGAAATAGGCCAGGATCGACTGTTCGCCCGGTGAAAGTTGCACATGAAACACCTCCTTTAAAGGATAGTGTGTGCACTTATACCGGGAAAAATGTCTCAAAACAAAAAACCCTCTAAACGAGGGTATGGGTAAAAAGGTTATAACCTTGTAAAATTCCGTTGCTGATGGTTTCAGCCATTTTCATCACCAGGCTGAGCCGGGTGTTCTGGAGGACGAAATATTCCATAAAGCCGCCCACATTCACAATACCGGTAATATGTATATCCCCCACTGCCGGCAGCTGTTTATTGACCCCGGCCCCTGGCTTTAAGGGACCGGCCCCCAGGTTCAGATAACCGACACTGTCAATATTGCCAAGGCAGGCGTCAATGGCAATGATAAAAGGGTTGTCATATTGCTGCAGGGAGTTAAGACATTCCTGCAGGTTACTGGCGTGAACCGGTTCGTCCAGGGTGCCGCGGACTTCCAGGCGGCCTGGTTTTAGCTCCGCAAGTTTACTGCCGACCAGTGGTCCCAGGCAGTCGCCGGTGGACCGGTCGGTGCCGATACAGACAAGGATTTTTTGCCGGCTTACAGGTAAAAAATGTTTAGCCAATTGCAGGGCAAAGCAGTGACTGAACTTTTTCACCGCTTCCGCCTCGTCGACGTGGATTCTGTACTGGGCGGTCTGCGGTTTTGTTTCCTGCGGTTCGAATAAAGGCATAACAGCCCCCTGTTTTTTCATAATCAGGCGGAAGAAACACTTCCGAGATATTATATGAAAAAAGAGGGATTTTTATACTACCGGACACCGGATGGAACATCATTAAAAAAACTGATTTAAAAAGGATTTTTGAAAGCTATTGTCGAAAAAACACCTTAAGACGGGGGGATTTTCTTGAAAAACATGACGCGGAGAGAGTTTCTGACTCTTTGTGCAGGTACCGCCGCCGCTATGGGAATCGCCGGGACCGGCTGGCCGGGCCTGGCCGAAGCGGTACGCCCGCTGGCCGGGGGTAATCCGCCGGTGCTGTGGTTACGGGGATCCGGCTGCAATGGCTGCTCGGCTTCCATGCTTAACACAGCCGGCCCCGGCTTAAGGGAACTGCTAACGGAGCTTGTCCGGATGTCCTGGCACCCTGGTTTTGTATATGGCGCCGGGGCAACTTTGGCTGAAGGATTAATGCGGCTGGCGGAGGCCAATAAAGATAAATTTATTCTGGTGGTTGAAGGCGCTGTTCCTAAGGGGGCGGACGGACGCTTCCATGTCATGGGCCGGACCGGTGACGGCAGGAGCGTCACCTTTATAGAATTGGTACAGCAGTTGGGGCGGAAGGCCAGGTATGTTATAGCTGCAGGGACATGTGCGGCTTTTGGCGGGCTGCCGGCGGCGGAA
>JBMOPI010000210.1:0-3974 GCA_049324975.1 Bacillota bacterium | reverse complement strand
GTCATTTACCACAGCAGTCTGTATAATCTAAAAAACGCAGGCATTTGGAAAAGGCCTTTCCATTCATGTTTTACCCCGTGTCGCTTAAAATCTAAAAATTTGTGTCTTGACAAAGGGGTCCATCTCAAAGTGCTAAATTAATTGTTTCCGGTTCTACGGGCAAAGATGAGAGAATCATTGGCGAAGGTTCAGATTTTATAAGAATTGTTCAGGAAAACAATACAATATATTATATAGTTAATGTCAAACTAAAGGATTACACTTTCTTACAAGACATTGAAATACTAAATTTAACAGCTATTTTTAATAATTACGAACAAGATACAACGCAAATTAGATTGGCCAAATAATATTTGTTATGGTAAAGCTAGACCTAAATAGTGGGTACATAGTTTAGTTTCATGCTAAATATGTACCCACAAAAAAGGGGTGAAATTATTTGTTTGATGATTTTTTTGTATGGCTATTTTTCCCTTGGATAACAGCAATAGTATCATTAAGTTTGGTTATCGGGCTCTTTTATTTTAAGTTAAATAAGAAAGGTATTTCTTGGGTTTTGATATATCTCTTAATCCCCTCTGTTATTGCGTTGATATTGTATTTTCTATGGCTTAAGTTAATATATGCTGGTAGTTGGGGGCCGGTTCCGCCTATTTCACTCCTTCTATTTTTTATACTCCCGTACAGTATTTTTTTCGCTAATATAGTATTAATATTTTATTTTTTGGTTTTGTATATAAAAAAAAGAATTCGGGAATGAGTTCAAAATGGTCAAACTGTTGATTGAAGACCTTCTGAATTTATTGTGTTACCTTTGAAAATATTTTGATATTTGAAATAAACCTATTGCATGGTTACTGCAATGGGTTTTTATTTTATAAGAAAGTTCCGGAAGGAATTATGGTAAAAAAAGGCGAACTTTAAAGAAAAATGTAAAATGGAGAGATTATTTGAATGAAAATACTCCTTATTTTACCCCAAGGTGCTATATACCGTAAATCCGGCAATTTCAAAAAATCCTTGCGCTATTCTCCGCTGGCGTTAACAACTCTTGCTGCATTGGTGCCGCCGGAACTGGACGCCGACATACGGATTGTCGATGAGGGTGTGGAAGAACTGGATTTTAACATTGAGGCAGACCTGGTGGGTATCACGGCTATTACTGGTAATGCTCCAAGGGCATATAAGATCGCCCAAAGGTTTCGGGCCAGGGGTATACCTGTAGTCATGGGTGGAGTGCATGCCACTCTCATGCCTGAGGAAGCCGCTCGATACGTTGATACAGTAGTTGCCGGCTTTGCTGAAGAATCATGGCCCCGGCTGCTAAGGGATTTCAAACAAAAAAAGATGAATAAGCTATACACTCAGTCACCGGATTTATCACTGGCAAATCTGCCCATAGCACGCCGTGATTTACTAAAAAGGGAAGCCTACATCACCACCAACAGCATGCAGGCCACCAGAGGTTGTATCAACAGCTGCGATTTTTGCGTGATACCCGTAGCCTGGGGGCAGCGCATGTATTTCCGGCCGGTGGAAGACGTAGTCAGGGAGGCTGCGATGTTACCGGGCAAAGGGTTGCTTTTTGTAGACCCCAGCCCTATTGAAAATGTGGAATATGCCAAAAATCTTTTCCGGGCGTTAATTCCTCTGAATAAAAAATGGGTAGGTCTGGCCACCACCAAAATTACCAAAGACCCCGAACTGCTTGATTTGGCAGCAAAGAGCGGGTGCCGGGGATTGCTTATCGGTTTTGAATCAGTAACCCAGGAAACCCTTAAGTTAGCCAATAAACGTTTTAATTCTGTGGATGACTACGGTGAGATGGTTAAAAAGCTTCATGCCCGTGGAATTGCTATTATGGGGTGTTTTGTTTTTGGTTTTGACAGTGACGACAAGGATGTTTTTAAACGAACGGTGGAATTCGTCAACAAAATCAACATTGACCTGCCGCGGTATGCTGTCTATACTCCCTTCCCGGGTACTCCGTTATATAAAAAACTGAAAAATGAGGGGCGGATAACAGAGGATAACTGGTCGCTCTATGATGCCCAGCACGTGGTTTTCCGGCCGGCCAGATTGACTCCTGAGGAACTGCAGAAAGGCCATTACTGGGCCTGGCGGCAGAATTATACTGTTGGATCCATAATTAAGCGGCTGGCCTTTTCCCGCTGCCTGCTGCAGATATTGATTCCGGCCAACTTCGGGTACAGGGAGTACGCCGGGGCTTTGCCGATGTATACCAAAGAGGTCTTAACAGAGCCGCCGGCATAAATAAATATAAATTTTGGGGGAGTAAAGTGCGGAATGAAAATCATACTGATTATGCCGGCTGTGGGCAGAAAAGAAAAGGATGCCTATATTAAAACATGGCAGATGGAGCCGTTCGCGCTGGCGGTATTAGCGGGGCTAACCCCGCCGGATATTGAAACCGCTTTTTATGATGACAGGTTGGAGGATATAAACTACGATGAGCAGGCGGACTTGGTGGCTTTAAATGTTGAAACATACACTGCCAGGCGGGCCTATCAGATTGCGGCCCGGTTCCGGGAGCGGGGGATACCGGTAATTATGGGCGGCTACCACCCGACCCTGGTGCCGGATGAAGCCTGCTTATACTCCGATGCCATACTCGTTGGCGAAGCGGAAGGGGTTTGGCAGGATGTCCTGGCAGATTTAAAAAGAGGTAAGCTGAAGAAAATTTACCGGTCAAAGCAGCGCCCGTCCCTGGCAGGCATCAAACCGGACCGGAAAATATATCGGGGTAGGAAGTATATGCCGCTGGCCCTAGTGGAATGGGGGCGGGGGTGCAAATTCTCATGCGATTTTTGTTCGATTACCAGTTTTTACGGGGGAACTCATTACTACCGGCCTGTTAAGGAAGTTGTTACAGAAATTGAAAGCCTGGACAATAAAATCATTTTCCTGATAGACGACAATATCGGGGCAAATCCGGAAGCAGCCAAACAACTATTTAGGGAGCTTATACCGTTAAAAATAAGATGGGTAAGCCAAATAAGCATTAACCTGGCTGAGGACCGGGAAATGCTTGAATTAATGGCCAAAAGCGGCTGTCAGGGCGTTTTAATCGGGTTTGAGTCTTTAAACGAAAACAACCTGAACCAAATGAACAAGGCCTGGAACAACAAAATACGTAATTATGATACAGCCTTGGCAAGATTCCGCGAGTATGGTTTTGTAATATACGGCACATTCGTTTTCGGTTATGACTACGATAACCGGGAAAGTTTTGAAATCACCTTGGACTTTGCCCTCCGGAACAAATTCTTTTTTACTGCTTTCAATCACCTGGTCCCTTTTCCGGGTACTCCTTTATTTCATTCTTTGGCCGAACAGGGGAGATTGCTGGATGAAAAGTGGTGGCTTAATCCCGATTATCGTTTCGGGGACGTGGTTTTCCTGCCCCGGCAGATGTCTGCCTTGGAATTGGCTGACACTTGCCTGGAATACAGGAGAAAGTTTTATAATTTCAGATCAATTTTAAAACGGGGGCTTGATTTGCGAACAAACATGAAAAACCCGTATGTTGCGGCCACCTTTTTTGCCCAGAACCTGCTGGCGCGGCAGGAAGTAAACAGGCGCCAGGGGTTACCCCTTGGGAATAATGCTATGGCGGAATATGGTCGGTGATAGGATGAGCAGGTTTGAGTTCGGATTGGCCGATGGCAGCGATGACCCGGCCCTGCAAAGGATTTTAAGGGAAAGCCCTATGCCAGGGAAGATTTCCGTGGCCTTTTGCCGCGAACCCAGCTTTTTTTTAGGGGCCGGGGTTCAGGGGAAGTTTTATCAGGTGCCGGTGGTCCGGAACCGGCTGAAAGGAGCGATTGCAGGTTTCATTACCAGAGCGGTCAAGCCTGTCTTTATAAACGGCGAGGTCAGGGAGATAGGATATTTAAGCAATCTCAGGATAGTTCCGCAATTCCGCGGGGGGGGGGGGCGCTCCGGGCCCGGGG
>JBMOPI010000209.1:0-3987 GCA_049324975.1 Bacillota bacterium | reverse complement strand
TTCTTTGACAAAGTTATCCACAACCCTGCAAAAAGCATAATTTCCTTAACAATTAAAAAGGCTTCGCTGGCGCGAAGCGCCGAGTTAGCCTTTTTTATACCGCAGGCGCGTTATACTTTCCTATGGTAAAAAACACAAACCCCGGAGAATAAATATTCGCCGGGGGTAATGATTAATCCTGCCGCCATTCCAGGGTCCTATCTCTAACCATACCGGTCCTGAATGCCGCATAAGCCGTCAGGCTGAATAAAATCAGGGCTGCCCAAAGGGAGAAGCCCAAGACGGAAAAAGCGCCGTGGGTAATTAAACCCCCAGTAACCCAGGACCGTCACCAGCAGGGACAAAAGCGCAATGCCGCCGCCAAATCCGGCTATTAGCCCCAGCGGCAGCAATCTGACGGTTATTACCAGTGGAACAAAAATCAGCATTAAAAAAGTTAAGGCAAAAAATAACCCGGGCCAAAAAAATTTTTCAGGCATTTCAACAAAACCCACTTGCAATCTGGTTGGTTATAGTTTCTTCGCCGGGGTTTTTTTATGCTTTTTTTATCTGCTACTTTACTTTTTGGATAACGGCAGACCACCGACTCCCCAGTTTTCTGCCCTAACCTCATCAATCACCACCCAAACCCTGTTAACGGGGATTTCCAGGGTTTCAGCCACGGCATCTGTTACCTCCTTGATCAGCCTTTCCCGGGTTTCCGGCGTCCTGCCTTCAGTGAGTACAATGTTTATAAGCGGCATGGTAGCCCTCCTTTTTAGAAACTGATAGTATCATTCGTACCGCATTCGTTATTTTCCTGCTGTTCCTGCCCCTTTTCCCCCGGAAAACACCAGGTGGCAAAGACTATCCCCACCCCTGTCAGGATTACCGCACCAACGATGATAAAAAATATAATCATAAACACTGCCATCACACCGTTCACACCTATCACCTCACCGGCGCTCCATTTACTACCATTGTAATATATAAATTATGTTTTGCCTAGCCAAAAATCTACCTTAACCGGTGATTATATCGGCGACCCTCTTCCCGGACATCACCGCCGCCGGCACACCGCCGGGCAAAAAAGTCCACTGGCCCACCAGATAAAGATTTTTTACCGGTGTCCGGAAATGCCCGCGTATACTCCCGGTGGGGCTCTCCCGCCAGTCCCAGGTAAAACCCCCGGTGGCGCCGTGGTGGTTTAAAGTATACCGCTCATTGGTACGCGGCGTTGCCGCCGTAGAAAATATCACCCGCTTTTCCAGGCCGGGTATAACCCGCCCTGCCGTACGGATGATCTCCGCCGCCGCTGCTGTTTTAAGCCGTTTATATTCTCCCCCCCGGTAACAGGCCCATTCATTATGCCATTCGTAAGGGGCCGCGCACTGTAAAATTAATCCGACGCCGCCGGCAGGGACCGTCTCCGGGCCGCCCTGGGACTCCTCCCCGGTAACCGTACCGGCAGGGCGCCAGGTGATTTCCACCGGGACTTTGCTGAAATAATCCGGGGCACGGGTGTCCGGGTTTTTCCGGCCCGGGCTGTAAATCAGGTGGCTGCACTGCATGACCGCAGCTATTTCTTCTGCGCGGAAATCAGTGGCGGCATATACTGAAACATTGGTCTCCGAGACCGGAGCCTTGAGGATCCTTTCCCGCCACTTCTCCGGCAGCCACTGCCCGTCCACCAACTCCCTGGCCAGGCGCTTAAGGTCGCCGTTATATACCACCGTGCCGGCCGTATATTCCCTCGGGCCGCAGGATACGCCGGTCGCCGACCCTGATTTAACTGTTATGGCGGTTACCTCCGCCCCGCATACCATAACCCCTCCGGCTGCCTTAAACCCTGCGGCGAGCAGGTCGACAAACCTCCGCATCCCACCGGCCGGGTAGCGGTAATCGTGGATAAAGGCATACAGCATTAAGAGCCATCCCGCCGCCGATACCCCCTTGTACCAGCCAAATTCACCAAGGAATGTGCCTGGACCGCCTGCGCCGAGATATTGTTTTACGAAATCCCGGGCATAAACTTTTCTGAGTTTTGCCATTTCTGCCACCAGTTGCAGGTGACCGGCCATCCCGGCAATGGCGGCGACCCGCTCCATACCCCGCACAACAAATGGATGAGGGTGCTCCATTAATTCACGCAGCCCCTCCACAAAAACTGCCACCCGGCCGAACAAATCCCGTAATTGGGGCGCCAGCTCCGGGAAGGCCTGCTGAAACTGTCCGCAAATATGCTCAACGCCTGTCAGGGGCACATCAAAGGACGGTCCCGTGATCCGGTATGTACTGTTTTGAAAATTAAGCTGTTCTGTAAGGCCCAATTCATCAAGTACTGCCGGCAGGATATTGTAAAAAGAAAAGGCCTGTACCCCGGCGTCAAAATAAAACCCGCGGCGAAAAAACCCCCCGGCGTAGCCGCCAGGCCGGGGGTTTTTTTCAATAATCGCGGTTTTGAGGCCCCGCCGGGCCAGCAAACTGCCACATACCAGCCCACCGATTCCCCCGCCGGCAATAATCACATCAAAATCCCTTTCCGCCACTGTCACCACCGCCATATCTTATACTGCTGCCAGGCAAAAATTTTATACTTAACCAAAAGTGTTAAAAAGGCTTCGCAGGCACGTTATACTTTCCCGGTGTAAAAAATCTGCCGGTGGGTAAAAATTATAAGTGCAGATTAATGACTGGGAGGTATGATGTATGCTTGTAGTTTTCATCCGCACGCTTGTTCTTTTTTCCTTGGTAGTAGTGGTGATGCGGGTCATGGGCAAAAGGCAGGTCGGCCAGCTCCAGCCCTTTGAACTGGTGGTGATGATCATGATTTCTGAATTGGCGGCCTTACCCATGGCCGACACCGGCATCCCCCTGATTTACGGGGTAATCCCCATACTAACCTTACTGGTAGCCGGTGTCTTTCTGGCTTATATTTCGTTAAAAAGCGAAAGGGCCCGCGGCATCATCTGCGGCACACCCAGTATCCTGGTGGAAAACGGCAAAATCCTGGAGAAGGAACTCCATAAGCTCCGCTATAACATCAATGACCTGCTGGAGCAGCTGCGGGCCAAAAATTTTCCCAACCTGGGAGATATCGAATTTGCCATTCTGGAAACCAGCGGTCAGTTAAGCGTAATCCCTAAATCCCAGAAGCGGCCGGTGAACCCGGAAGACCTGCAGATCCCCACCAAATACGAAGGCTTGCCGCTGACCCTGGTTGTTGACGGCAAAGTATTGCACAAAAACCTGGCCAAAGCCAACCTGGATGAGGACTGGCTGAAAACGGAACTGGCCAGGTTCGGCATTAACCGGGTGGACAGGTTGTTGTTTGCCAGCCTGGATACCCAGGGCCAGCTCCTGTTTCAGCCCAAGTCGGCTTAAACTTCTCGGTAAGGCGGTGTTTACTTGCGCACCCTCATTATTTTGACACTGATTCTGGCGGCTTTTCTGGGCCTGAGCACCTGGGGCTACTATTATATTGACGGAACCGCCCGGGCCATGACCGGCCATATAAACAAATCCGAACAGGCCGCGGCCTCCAACGACTGGACCACGGCGCAAGACGAGATTACACAGATGTTTGACAAATGGCAAAAGACAAAATCCGTCTGGACTCTTTTAGTAGACCACGAAGAAATGGATAATATAGATACAGCGGTTTCCCGGGTAAAACAGGCGCTTAAGACAAAGGACCAGGTGGAAACCCGGGCCGGTCTGGCCGAACTCAAGATGTTTATCGAACACATCCCGGAAAAAGAAGCACTGACACTGGAAAATATACTCTGAAAAAACAGGCTGCTGTGGTAGTCTGTTTTTATGTTAAGTGTAACAAAATCGAAAAGCCAGGCATACGCTGGTATAGAGGTACTCTATTCATTAAGGAGGTTTATTTTATGTATCCTTACAACCGCATGGATCCATGTCAGCCGCGTCTGCCGAAACGCCGTGACTGCACTATGATTATCGGTAACGGCTGCCTGATGCCCTATATGAAAATGGCCCACA
>JBMOPI010000208.1:0-3998 GCA_049324975.1 Bacillota bacterium | reverse complement strand
TATCAGAGCAAAGGCGGCGGCCAGGGCGAGTGGCTGGGGCCGTCGGTGGAAGATGTCATGGATAAGCTTGCGGCGACCGGGCACAAAGAAGTGCTGGTAGCGCCGGTGGGTTTTGTTTCCGACCACATTGAGACCCTGTATGATATCGACATTGCCCAAAAGCGGCATGCCGAGTCACGGGGACTGGTATTCCAGCGCACTGAAGCCCTCAATACATCGCCGGAATTTATAGCAGCCCTCACTGCGGTGGTATTAGGTAATTTAAAATAATAATGAGGTGGTTAGGATGAAAAAGGTAGTTGTCATTGGCGGTGGCATCACCGGGTTGGCGGCGGCCTACACCGTACAGGAAAAGGCAAAAGAAGCCGGCGCGGAAATTGATTATCTGTTGTTGGAAAAGGACGAATGGCTGGGAGGTAAAATCCGCACCGAGGAAGTTGACGGTTTTACCGTGGAAGGCGGCCCGGACTGTTTCCTGGCGGAGAAACCTTATGTTGGCCAATGGGCTGCAAAGCTGGGCATTGAAGACCGGCTGATGTGCAGCAACGAAGCCACCAAACGGACTTACGTGCTGTCCCGGGGTAAACTGCATGAGCTTCCCGAGGGCTTAATGGGCCTGGTGCCGACCAAAATCCTGCCTTTTGCCCTGAGCCCCTTTATCTCCTGGCCTGGCAAATTCCGGATGGCCCTGGATTTCATCCTGCCCAAAAAGAAAGATAGCGATGACGAGACCCTCGGCAGTTTTGTGCGCCGGCGCCTGGGCCAGGAAGCCCTGGATAAAATCGCCGAGCCGCTGATCGGCGGCATCCACGCCGGGGACCCCGAGCAGATGAGCCTTAAGGCCAGCTTTCCGCGTTTTCTGCAGATGGAGCAGAATCACGGCAGCCTTATCAGGGCGATGCTGGCGGCCCGGCGGAAAATGCCGCAGGCAGTGAAAAAACCTGAACCGGGCAAGCCGAAAAAGACTTTTTTCATGACCTTTAAAGGCGGCATGGCTGAGTTTACGGACGCCATCGTTAAAAGGCTTGACCCGCAGAAAATCATGACCGGCAAAGAAGTTACAGCTATAGAAAAAATGACCGGCCCCGAAGGCCGGACGAAGTATATAGTGCATATTCAGGGGATGGAACCGGTGGAAGCGGAAGCCGTGATAGTTGCCGCGCCCTCCCATAACGCCGCCGAAATCCTGAAAAAAGTAGATGACGTGATAGCCCGGAAACTGGCTGAAATCCCGCAGGCTACGTCAGCCACGGTTTCCATGGCTTTCCGCCGGGCAGACCTGAAAAAACCCATGGAGGCTTTCGGTTTCCTCTGCCCGATGTGCGAGAACCGGAAAATCATGGCGGTCACTTACAGTTCCACCAAGTGGAACAACCGCACCCCGGGCGAAGATTACGTGCTGCTACGGGCTTTTGTGGGCGGCGCCAGGAACCAGGAACTGGTCATGCAGAGCGATGAAGAGATTATCAAAATGATACGCCGGGAATTGAAGGATATCATCGACCTGGACGCAGAGCCGGTAATGACCAGGATCTACCGCTGGGTTAAGGGCATGCCCCAGTATACCCTCGGGCACCTGGACCGGGTGGCGGCGGTGGAAGAGCGCGCGGCCAAAATCCCCGGCCTGTATATTGCCGGCGGCTCCTACCGGGGCGTCGGGGTCGGCGACTGCGCCGATGTCGGGGCCAAAGCCGCGGAAAAAGCTGTGGAGTATTTAATAGGGTAAATAAAAAGCAATGGCTTGAATTAGTCGGAAACGACAATCCAAGCCATTTTTTTGTACTGTAAACTTTACCGCAGCCTGAGCGGTTAAAAAGAGGAACTGTAAATAAATGATAGAATGTAAACGGAAGTATACCTGTCTCTGCCTTTGAAACGCGGGTATCCGGCCCTGCCGGCAAAAAAGTTTTTATAAGCTGTATCCACTCTACGCAAAGCATCTTGCAAAACCTGGGAATGAACCTGCCCTTACATGTTAAATTATAAAAGGGGGTGGGGTAATGAATATCTTAGTTATCCTGGGACATCAGGAAAAAGGCAGCTTCAATCACGCCATTGCTGACACGGCAGTGAAAAGGGCCAAAGGCTTCACCTTTGACCGGAAAGTCAAAAGGGAAGGGGCTTTGATCCTGCGCCCGTTGAGCCCGGACCAGAAAGCTGGTTATGCGGTCAGGCATAAAAAGTATGGAAGTGACCGGTAAATAACATTGCCGGAAGGGACCTGTCACAGTAACCGTAGTAACCCCAGTACAATTTCCAATACGATTAAGAACACGATGGCCAGTTCCACCAGCAGGGAACGCTGGTTGTATATTTCTCCGCTTAACATGTCATAGGTGTCACGGATGACCGAAATTTTATGCTGGATGCTGTTGGACCAGGACTGGGTGCGGAAAATGGACAGCGCCGCGCCATAGACCCGGGCGTAGAAAACGTCCTCCGTCACTTTGATGGAGTTTTGGATCTTTTCGGTTAGTTCGGTGACATCGGCCACCATTCTCAGCAATTTTCTGGTGATTTTGCGGTAATCGCTCAGCCGGAAATAAAAGCCGGCCCGGTCGGCTTCTTCAATGCTGTCATAAATCACGTCCAGTTCCTCCGACAGGAGCCCGTCATAATACCGCAGTTCAAGGAGCTGGGTCAGGGCAAATTCAATTAAATCCGGGACATCGGTACTGCCCTCGGCGTCATAGACCAGCGCCGTGTCCCAGGTGATAATGGCCAAATCTCCCGACCCGAAGGAGAAGCTGTTTTTCAGAGTATCATCCCTGACCTGTTGGCTGACCGGCTCATTTTCTGCCAGCAGGAGCGGGACGGGGTCATGGCTGTGGTCCCAGTGCCGGAAATAGAAAAGGGTAAAATCCTCGATGAAACCCTCCCTTTTCGTAGGAATTATGATATTGGCCAAGACCTGGCTTAAGGTATGCAGATGGCCCTGAAAAAGCGGTTCCAGTTCTTCTGTGGTATAAAGATAAATGGATAATTTTTTAAGTTCTTCGTAATCAAACCCGGCCGGGACTGCCAGCCGCAGCGTCAGGCTGACCACCCCCAGGCCGAAGATTTTGGCGTACATGACACCGGTGAATTCCCGGCCGGCCAGGTTGATTTTTTCCTTCCCCAGTTCCACGGCCACCGGCGGGTTTTCGATATGGATGGACTTGGGCCGTACCCGGGTCAGTCTCATCCGGCCGGTGGGTTTTTCCCGGGCCAAAAGGGATTCTACCTCAGACAGGTTGAATTCATCCGAGATGTCATAGATCCTGTAAAGCCAGACCGAGTCCTGCATGCTTACCTCCGGAAAAGGTTAAAATTTCATTAACTTAATTGTAACTTAATTGCGTACTGAAGGCAAACGGGGTAAAATAGTAGTACCTATTCCGGGTGGTGATGGGATTTTGCATGAAGAGACAGTCAGGTATAATGAATATTCCAAATATCTGGTGCGCAAATTTGGCGAAAAGGTGTACAAGCTGCCGGTAAACCTGCCAGGGACCTGCCCTAACCGGGACGGTACGGTGGGGGAAGGGGGCTGTATTTTCTGTGATGAGGAAGGGGCCGGGTTTGAATGCCTGCCCAATACCCTTTCTGTAGCCGAGCAGATTGCCGAAAACAAGGCCTTTTTTATCCGGCGGTTCAATGCCCGGAAGTTTATCACGTATTTCCAGGCTTTCACCAATACCTACACGTTTTTTGAAAAGTTCAGGGAAAACATGCTGGCTGCCGCCGCCGAACCGGATATTGTCGGCATCTCCATCTCCACCCGGCCGGACTGTATCAATGACCGGTACCTGGATTTCCTGGCTGACCTGCGGCGGGACAAGGGGATTGACATCAACATTGAGCTCGGCCTGCAGACCGCTAACTGGCACACCCTGCAAAAGATCAACCGGGGCCACACCCTGGCTGAATTTGTGGATGCCGTCCTGCGTATTAAAAAACGCGGTTTTGAAATTGTGGCGCATATAATACTGAACCTGCCCTGGGATGATGAAGCGGAC
>JBMOPI010000207.1:2151-4005 GCA_049324975.1 Bacillota bacterium | reverse complement strand
CACCTTCCAGTTTTGTTACTTGTTTCCAGCTACGTTTGGAAGCAGGATGGATTTTTGTTGCCTTTTTTAAGAAATTTACTAGGAATTTTTGACCTTAGGGTCTTGACATATTACCGTAGGTCTTAATTGAGCCTTCTTTACAGGCTTAAGTTCCGCTTTGGTTCGCGTCATTATTGCGCCTTTTCCACCAATTCTACCCCGCGTTCGAGCGCTTTAAAGTTCAATTCCCTAAGTTTCGGATTTTGTTCAAACTTGTAGCCCAGTTTCTTTTCGATAGCTTCTTTGGCCCGGTCAAGAGGGATCACATTGGTAGCTTGAATTACCGCACCCATGATAACAATGTTGAATACCCGGGGGTGCAGTTCATTCTTGGAAACCTCGACCGCAGGAATGGCAAGCACCCTGCCGGCATTTTTGGGCAGGTCTTCCTCTACGCCTTCAAGGGATGTATCATAGACAAAAGTGGTTTTCTCGTCTACATATTGCTTGGTGCGCAGTACTGCCCGCTCACTCAGTGCCACAACGATGTCAGCAGTCTGAAATTTCGGGGAACCGATAGGCTCGTCCCCGATTTGTAAAAATGCTACAGAAACACCGCCCCGCTGTTCAACACCGAAATTAGGGATATAAAGGGCTTCGCGGCCTTCTTCATTGGCGGCTTCTGCAATAATTTCGGCGACGGATTGTACACCCTGGCCGCCTTCACCGGCCAGTGCTATTTTGACAGCCTTTGCCATGACTATTCTCCCTCCTTCGGGCCCGGAACCTTGATCTCACCGACTTTAAAATACTTCGGCATCTCCTGTTCCACAAAAGCCCAGGTCTCCTTGGCGTTGGTCCGCCAGTTGGTAGGACAGGTGGCTAAAGCCTCGACAAAGGAAAAACCGTTGCCGTCTATCTGATTTTGCAGCGCCTTCTTCAAATAACCCTTCAACTGTCTAAGGTTGGCAATAGTCCCCCGCGCAACATAGGCCCCTTGCTGGGTGATGGCGGCAACCATCTCCGGCCCCTGGGTAGGGTGCCCCATTTCATTAACATCCCGGCCGTAAGGTGATGTTTCAGTCTTCATCCCGGGCAGCGTAGTGGGGGCCATCTGTCCGCCGGTCATAGCATAATTGCAGTTGTTTACAAGGATAGCTGTGATCCGTTCGTTGCGGGCCGCAGCATTCACCAAGTGCTGGGAGCCGATGGCGTAACCGCCGCCGTCACCCATATAAGCAATACAGATTGTATCCGGGTTGGCCCGCTTTACTCCGGTTACCACCGGAGTTGTCCGGCCGTGGTGGGTCTGAACGGAATCAACATTAAAAAAGTCCCATGACAGCAAGGAGCACCCGATGTCAGCACCATAAACTACTTTATCCTGAATCCCCAGTTCATCAATGGCTTCGCCCAGCGCCTTTAGCACCAGCCCGTGTCCGCAGCCGGGACAGAACTTGTGCGGCTTGGATTCACGCCGCCATGATTTTGGCATTTGCGGTTCCATTGTCATTTTACTGTTTACCTCCTTCCCCTATTAAGCCAGGCTCTTTACTTTGGCCACTACTTCTTCCGCCGTTACCCCGACACCCGGTTTAAACAGGTACTCGAGCTTAACGGTGGAACCGTAAATATCATCTTTGATGAGTTTGGCCAATTGACCGAAAGCCGATTCCACAATCAGAACAGTTTTGGCGTTCTGCATGGCGGCTTTCATCTGTTCGGCCGGGAAAGGACGCAGGGTAATGGGTCGGAACAGGCCTGCTTTCACGCCTTCCGCCCGGAGTTCCTGGACAGCGCCGCGCAGGGCCCGGGTCACTACACCGTGCCCGACAATAAGAATATCGGCATCCTCTACATTGGACTGCTCAAATT
>JBMOPI010000207.1:0-2141 GCA_049324975.1 Bacillota bacterium | reverse complement strand
TCCGATAGTCTTCCATATAATTGGTGACTACCGCATAAAGCTCTTCTTCGGTATTATATGTGTTTCTTATATGCGTTGGCGTCTTTTCGCCGTTGACAGCAGCTTTGCCCAGCGTGGCCTCGGGTTTGACCAGTTGAATACCCCTGGTCTCAGGGTCGTAAATGGTTACCGATTCACGCATTTTGGCCTGGTATCCGTCACCCAGCACAAAGGTGGGAAAACGGTACTTCCATGCCGTGTTAAAAGCCTTAATGGTATAATCAAATAATTCCTGATGGTTGGATGTGGAATAAACGATACGGAAACCTTCGCCATTACCGCCGTATGTAGTCATGGTAACTTCCTGCTGGGAATAGATAACGGTAGCGGTAGAAGGCCCGCCCCGCTGCTGGATCACAACGACTGTGGGGATGCGCATCATTTCTGCCATGGACATAGGTTCCTGCATCAGCGTGTTACCCGGCCCGGCGGTCGCGGTGAATGCTTTCCTGCCGGCCAGCACGCCTCCTACGGTGGTAAAACCGGCAGAAAGTTCGTCTTCGGTCTGCAGGAATTTCTTACCGTGTTTGGGGGCCATCCGGGTCCAATAGTGCATGATTTCGTTCTGCGGAGTAATCGGGTAACCGTACATGATATCAACTTGAGCAGCCAAAGCTGCCCAGGCTACAACCTCATTACCGGTCATAAACGCCCTTTTCTCCCCCTGGATAGGCTTGTCAGCCATTAATCAAAACACCTCCCAAAATTATGAAAAACATAAATATATTTGATGGGTGAGTTTGGCTCACCTCATATCACCAGAACGTGTCCACCATATAGCGGTCGAGCAACCTTACAGGATTGCCGGCAATATCCCGGTCCCCGAACTCCCGGGCCAACCGGCGCTCGATACAGGTGGCTATAACAGGTAAACCCAGGTCCCGGGCAGCTTCGGCCACAACACGGGCGCCCTCCTGAACAACCTCGGGTGTCGTTTCGTCCCCAAGATGGGTGTTGTTAATCAGCCCGTCAATCCTGCCCAGCTCCCGAACATACTCAATAATGTCCGGAACGGAGCTTGTCATAGGCCGGGAAATGTTTATCACAGCAAAGACCTGAAGGTCTTCACTTTCCCTGGCGCCCTCTATCATGTTTAGTGTCCGGGCGCCTTCCACCCCGTAGCCGATATCCAGGATGACGTCCCCTTCCCGGCGCAGCGCCCAGCGCATTTCGGGTTTTATCACGCTGCCGGCTTCACCGAGGCCCATGGTTTCACCGGTTTCCCAGGCCAATACACGAAGGCCCATTTCTTCCAGCTTCCTTTTAATAGGGCGCAGGGTATAAAAAGGTTCCACCAGGTCCAGGTCCACGAGGGTAACAGTATGTCCACCCTTTAGCAGGTCGATGGCCCGGTTAACGGCAACTTCACTTTTACCGCTGGCGTATTCTCCAACATAGGCCTCAACAATTTTTCCGGTAATTTTCCATCCCCCCCCGCCGAGGAGCCAATATTAGTATTTGTAATAAAAGCTGTTTTATTATATTTCCAACGGTGTCAAAAAAATATAAGCTTGTCTTAAAGCAGGACACTATCACATCTGTCCCGTCTTTAACCGCTTATAACATCTAGTATACTAAAGAGAATATTTCTAGTCAAGGTAAAAACGGCAAGCTTAGGTAAAATTCAGACTACTTTACCAAAATAAACTGCAAAACCACCAGCAGCACAACCCCCGGGATGCCTAAGAATCCTGCTGTCAGTGCCGTTACCGGGTTAATCGGAATGTGCAGGCCGATAAAATTGCCAAAAATATTCAGTACCCATAATAAAATTCCGCCAATTACTGCATTAATCAAAAGTTTGGCCAGATATTTCAGCGGTACTACCAGGACCCGGCCTACAAGATACAGCAGCAAAACCCCCACACCGAAAGCCAGCACTATATTCGGATCCATGCCAAAACCTCCATTCATTGTATAATAAAACGCTGTATCTCACGATACAACGTATAGGTTTCCGCCGTGACATTATGCGCCCGGGCTTCTTTCAACAGGTGCATGTATTTTTTTTCGGCCGCGTTGATCTGATAAACCCCGTAGTCTATCAGGTCATTGGCCGCGTAAAAATTAAAGTTGTGCAGGGCCAGCTGCCATTCCCGCCG
>JBMOPI010000206.1:0-4028 GCA_049324975.1 Bacillota bacterium | reverse complement strand
TAAACCTGACTCATGTGTTAAAACCTCCTGTACTCAATGTTTTGTTTGGTCACTTAACATTGTACATCGGTTTTAACCTTGAGTCTTTATTTATATGCTTTTGGTCATTTAATTTTACAACTTACCATGGTATTATTTACTTCCCCAGACATGGTTTGACTAATAAATAGTATAGCATACGGCGAAAAAATCCTCAACAGGTTTATGACAGCGCCCACAGATTTATCATGGCCCGCTTAGTTCATGGATATACGGCACCGGGCCCTGTTTTTTAACTTCAATAATGCCGTAGGTTGGCGGGCCGCCCAGGCGGGAACGGGATACACTGCCGGGATTAAACAGGTAGCCGCCGTTTACGGGCAGGATTTCGGCGATATGGGTATGACCGAAAACGATCATGTGATAGTCGCTGGTTTTAAACTTTTCTGTCAGCTTTTCATAACCATACTTAACCTGGTACATGTGGCCGTGGGTAAGCAGGATCCTGCAGCCCTCCGCTTCAACAACCTCTTCCGCCGGACCATGGACCTGCCAGTCACAGTTGCCGGTTACGGCCACAACTTTCAAACCGGTCTCTTTCTGCAGCCGCCGGGCATCTTCGTAGAAATCGCCGGCATGCAGGATCAAATCCACCGGACCCATTTTTCCCACGGCCTCCCGCAGGCACTGCATCCGTCCGTGGCTGTCGCTTACTACCCCAATCCGCATTGTTCCGCTGCCAGCCTTTCTGCGACATTGGTCAGGATGTCCCTGACTCCGGCCAGTGCCCGTCCCCGGTGGCTGATGGTGTTTTTAAGATCCAGGTTAAGTTCGGCAAAGGTTTTATCATATTCAGGCAGGTAAAAAAGCGGGTCATAGCCAAACCCTTTCTCCCCCTGCATTTCGTAGCCGACCAGGCCCTCACAGGTACCCTCGGCAATATGCAGCTCACCGCAGGGTGTAGCCACAGCGATGACACAGCGGAAGCGGGCCGTCCGTTTTTCCATGGGCAGGTCGTGCAGGAGTCCAAGGAGTTTTAGATTGTTATCCAGGTCGCTCTTTCCCTCCCCGGCAAAGCGGGCCGAATAAATGCCCGGCGCGCCCTCCAGGTAGTCTACTTCCAAGCCGGAATCGTCGGCGACAGCAACCAGGCCGGTGGCTTCACAGACGGTTTTGGCTTTTTTAACGGCGTTTTCTGTAAAAGTTTGGCCGTCTTCCACCACGTCCGGCAAATCGGGGAAATCCGCCGCAGACAGTACCTCGACCGGCAGGTCGGCTAAAATGGCCTGCATTTCCCGGACTTTGCCGGCGTTTTTGGTAGCGAGCACTATCTTCACTTTAACCACTCCAGTCCAATAATCCTATTGATACATCTTTTTGCAGTTCCTAGTTGCCATCTGCACTTATACTAATCCCGCCGAGGGCCGCCTGCTGCAGTTTTATCAGTTCAGAGATGCCCTTTTCCGCATATGCCAGCAGATTGGTCAGTTCTTCCCGGCTAAAGGGCGCATCCTCCGCCGTACCCTGGACTTCAACAAATTTACCGGCCTCGGTCATCACCACGTTCATGTCCACCTGGGCCCGGGAATCCTCGTCATAGGCCAGGTCAAGGAGTACGCTGTCCCCGACTTTGCCTACACTTACCGCCGCCAGGTAATCGCTGACCGGCATCTGTCCTATCAACCCCCGCTGCTTGAGGACAGCCAGGGCATCAACCAGGGCTACAAAAGCGCCGGTGATAGATGCTGTCCTGGTGCCGCCGTCAGCCTGGATGACATCACAGTCCAGCCAGACGGTGCGCTCCCCGAGCTTCTCCAGGTCAACCACCGAACGGAGGGACCTGCCCACAAGACGCTGGATTTCGTATGTCCGCCCGGTAATCCGGCCTTTGGCCGACTCCCGGGGGATCCTGACCTGTGCCGACCTGGGGAGCATACCGTACTCGGCAGTCACCCATCCCTTGCCCCCGCCTTTTAACCAGAGCGGCACTTTTTCTTCCACCGTAGCCGTACAGATTACCTTGGTATCGCCTACTTCGATGAGCACCGATCCCTCGGCATGTTTTATATAATTCCTGGTTATCTTCACCGGCCGCAGTTCGTCTGCCGCCCGTCCGTCAATCCGTTCCATCTGTTTCCTCCTTCTTATCGACCCGTGTGGCATTACGGGGAGGTTAATCCACGCGGCACTCCGGCGGCCGCCCGAGCTTATCCAAGAGGGAGAAAGCCCGGGGGTCCCGTTCCTGCCGCGGGTCTTCGTCCCCTACCAGCCCGGCGATAATGTACAGTTTTTCAATGGGGTCCCATTTAAAATCCTTCAGCAGGCAGAAGCTCTTGATATCGCCGGTCCGGTGTACATGGAGCCGGGGCCCGGTACAGCCAAAAACTTCTGCACCTACTTTGATATGTTTGTCATCATAATGCTGGATAACCTCGTTCCGGGCAATATGCTCCAATACCCGCCGTTCCACCTCAGCCAGGTCGATATCGGGCTTTTCCTCAAATTCCAGGATAAAACCATGCTTGATATCACTATGGGCTTCCGGTTTGGTGATACCCATTCCGGCCAGTACCAGGCCGGTCAGGTCTTCTGCGCTGTGGGCCATTTTCCGGTACTTGATAGATTCGAAAACTATCCCTGCAATATCGGCAGGTTCCGGCCCGAAAACACCCGGTCGGGTGACAATAACTTCTTCACCGATGCCGATTAAGACCTCGGCATTGATTTTCAGATGGGGGTAAATCAGGTCAAAATGCTCCAGCACCACCCGGTGCCCCTCCATAATAGCCTTGCGGATAGCTTCCGCAATCAGCCAGGGCTGGCTGAAGGCGGTCTCAAACCGCAGGTCCACATGGTAGGTATGGGCCCGGAAATGGCCCTGGTCGGCATCCCGCAGCAGAGGCAGCGGCCGGACATTGATGCCGCAGTCATCATTGGTCAGTTCAAGGCCGGGGAACATGCCCCTTATAAGTAAGGATTTGCCGGCGCCGGCATCGCCGATCAGGCCGACCAGTTTATCCTGCGGGGCCAGGTAGCGGTTGGCCAGGCTGCGGCCCAGTTCCACCAGCCGGGCCTGCCCCCGGGGGGCAAAATACGCGGCATGCATCAGGTATTCATGAATCGGGGCCACGGCCATAAATATTCACCTCACAAAGGGATCTCCACATCGAGTAATGGGGCATGCTGCTGGGCCCCGTACACGTCTGTCTCCCCGACATCTCCGGCCGCCCGGGGCCTTTTCACCGTTATTTTGATGGCATTGGCCGGGTCAAATTCCACCAGGGACAGCACGTCTTCCGCGGGGATGCCGTACAGGTCCTCCATCAGCCGGCGGTTGATGATGCCCAGCCGCTTAACCTGTTGGTACGTTTCCCCGTCCCGGAAAATGATGTCGAAAGTAAGTTCGTAAGGCCCGGCGTTTTTGCTCCGGATTACAGAAGCGATTTCCTTTAATTTTACTTTGCCGCCCATCTTCATATCTCCTCAAATTCCATGGGGAACAAGGCTGTCGGATCCTGCACCTCAATCAGGTGATGGACGCTGAACCGGTAAACCTCGCCGGCTTTTAAGTCCGACGGCGAATAGAGAAAAGCCAGGTTGCCTGCCGTGGACAGGCGGTCCGGGTAGCCGAAATGCAGCATGGTAGACCTGGCAAAACTGCAGATGGTATTGGCCAGGTCCTGGGTTTTGGCCACCGCTTCGATGACGATGCCCAGTTCGTGCGAGGTGATTTCCTGCTGCGGTTCCAGGCTGCCCATGACCCCGTTTTTCCCGTAAACATGGAACAGGAGCTCGTAGTCCGCTGCCGGAATATCGGCAAAATTATTCTTTACCTGTTCCGTCACACCTGCAATAATTTGTTCCACCTGCCGGATGAACACCGGGTCCCGCACGCCGGCGATGGAAACGGTACGGTAGCCGGTGCGGCGCGCCCCTTCCAGCTTGATGGTGTAGATGGGACAGGGGGCCAGGCGGCTGCCGGAAACTTTTACCATGTTATCATTATATTGTTCAAACTTTGCGGCCGTCAAGTCGATGATGCTGCCCGG
>JBMOPI010000205.1:0-4071 GCA_049324975.1 Bacillota bacterium | reverse complement strand
ACCCCGGGTATATCTTTAACTGAGCCGACAGTATACAATGTGGTTCCAGCCGTGCCGACAATGGAACGGCCCGGCTCAACGATGACTTTGGGCACACTGATACCCAGTTCTTCAGCTTTCCGCTGTACCGTTTCCATCACTAGAGCGGCATAAGTCTTAACACTGGCAGGCTTGTCACCTGCGGTATAGTAGATGCCAAAACCTCCACCCAGATTGAGTTCGTCAACCTTCTGCCCGGTCTCTTCAGTCACTTTGTGGAGAAAATCCATCATCACTTCCGCCGCATGCTGATAAGACTCCAGCTCAAAAATCTGGGAACCGATATGACAATGCAAACCTTTAAAAACCAGGTTTTTCATGGTCAGGGCCTTTTTAATGCCCTCCATGGCCTGGCCGTTGCTCATCACCAAACCAAATTTGGAATCAATCTGACCGGTCTGGATATATTCATGGGTGTGCGCCTCAATGCCGGGAGTAATCCTGATCATTATATTAGCTTTGGTATGCCTGGCTTCCGCCAGCTCATTCAACAACTCCATCTCATAAAGGTTATCGACCACGAACCGGCTGATTTTGGCATCCAGTGCCATGTTCAGCTCATCGGGAGTCTTATTGTTGCCGTGAAAATATATCCTTGCCACAGGAAAATTAGCCTTGAGCGCAGTATGCAGTTCACCGCCGGAAACTACGTCCAGCCCAAGCCCTTCGGACTCAATAATATTGCACATGGCCATAGTCAGGAAGGCTTTACTGGCATAGATAGCCTCCGAATTGGGATATGTGCCGGTAAATGCGTTATAATAACTCCTGCAGTTCTCCCTGATCAGTTCCTCATCCATGACATACAGCGGCGTGCCAAATTCCTTAACCAGGTCAACCGCGTCACAGCCACCGATCTCCAAGTGCCCTTTTTCATTGATGCCCATGGTGCCGTGCAGTTTCATTGATAATTTTCCCTCCCGTAAGTTGTGGCCGGTATCCAGTGGCCAAGAATTGCTTAACCTTCAAAATATCTTAACATAGAATTTTTTTGCCGTCAATTGCCTGTACTATTACCGTTCCCCGCCTGGTTGCCCGGCGTTTTTTTCATCTTGTACAGGTGTAAGGCCGCCATGGCCAGGGCCGCTCCGGCGGCATCATTGACCAGGTCAAAAACATCCGCCATCCAGGATATGGCAGGCAGCCAGTACTCCAATTTAGTCATTTTCCCTTCACACACTTTGAGCAGCCTTCTGTTTGGCGGCCTTGACCCTCATATCCTTATTCAGGATTTTTTTCCGCAGGCGGATGCTCTGCGGGGTGATTTCCACCAGTTCATCATCTTCAATAAATTCAATAGCTTCTTCCAGGGAAAAAAGCCGTGGTTCCTTCAGCCTGACAGCCTCTTCGGCATTGCTGGCCCGCATGTTGGTGAGGTGTTTTTTCTTACAGATATTGACTTCCAGGTCTTTGTCCCGGTTATTCTGCCCCACAATCATGCCTTCGTAAACCCTGGTTCCCGGAGTGATGAAAAGGGTTCCCCGGTCTTCTATAGAATTTAAACCGTAAGTGTTGGCCTCACCGTCTTCCCAGGCAATGAGCGCCCCCTGGTAACGGCTTTGGATCTCTCCTTTAAAAGGTTCATACCCGTGAAAAGTATGGTTCATAATGCCGTTACCCCGGGTTTCAGTCAGGAACTCTGACCGGAACCCCAGCAGCCCCCGGGCCGGGATTTTAAACTCCAGTCGCATCTGGCCGTTGCCGTTAGTATTCATGTTAACCATTTCCGCTTTCCGGCGGCCGAGGTTCTCCATCACCGGCCCCATGGCGTCTTCGGGGATGTTGATAACCAGGTATTCTACCGGTTCCATCAACTGGCCGCCGATTTTTTTGGTGATTACCTCCGGTTTGGAAACCTGCAGTTCGTAACCTTCCCTCCGCATGTTCTCTATAAGGATGGACAGGTGCAGTTCCCCCCGGCCCGATACCTGGAAGGAATCCGGGCTGTCGGTTTCCTCTACCCGCAGGCTAACATTGGTATCCAGTTCCCGGAACAGCCTCTCCCGCAGTTTACGGGAAGTGACGTGTTCCCCCTCCCGGCCGGCAAAAGGGCTGTTGTTGACCATAAAGGTCATAGTTAAGGTGGGTTCGTCAACGGTAATCACCGGCAGCTGCTCGGGGTTTTCACTGCAGGCCAGCGTTTCCCCAATGTTAAGGTCATTAAGGCCGCTTATAGCCACGATTTCACCGGCCCGGGCGGAACTGACCTCCCGTTTGTCCAGCCCTTCGAAGACAAATAATTTGGCCACTTTCCCCCTGACCGCATTCCCATCGTGCCGGATCAGGGAAATATTTTCACCGCCGGCCACCCTGCCCCTGGCGATGCGGCCAATGGCAATCTTGCCGAGATAAGGGTCATAATCCAGACTGGTAATGAGCATCTGAAAAGGCTCCCGGTCATTCCCCTGCGGCGCCGGAATAGATTCCAGCACCGTTTCAAACAGCGGCTTGAGGTCAGTACCGGGGATATCCGGGTCCATGGTAGCCACCCCGGCACGGGCCGAGGCATAAACCACCGGGAATTCCAGCTGCTCGTCATCGGCACCCATCTCGATGAACAGGTCAAGCACCTCGTCTACCACCTCATGGCAGCGGGCATCCGGGCGGTCTATTTTGTTGACCACCACCACCGGTTTCAGGCCCAGTTCCAGGGCTTTGCGCAAAACAAACTTAGTCTGGGGCATAGGTCCTTCAAAGGCATCTACCAGCAGCAGCACCCCGTCCACCATTTTCAGCACCCGTTCCACTTCCCCGCCGAAATCGGCATGGCCGGGTGTATCCACGATGTTGATTTTTATCCCGTCATATGACACGGCAGTATTTTTCGCCAGGATAGTAATGCCCCGTTCCCGCTCCAGATCATTGCTGTCCATGACCCGTTCCGCCACCTGCTCATTGGCCCGGAAAACACCGCTCTGCTTCAGCAGGACGTCAACTAGTGTGGTTTTACCATGGTCAACGTGGGCAATAATGGCAATGTTCCGTATATCTTCCCTAGTCACTTTTTCTCCTCCTAATTAATCACATAAGCCATCTATATCAAAACAAACACCTTAATAGTATATCACTTAAATCGTGCTGTTGACAATGATAAAAGGCCGTCTTTTTCGAATAAGTCGAATAAGACGGCCTTTTTTATTCATCCACTCTCTGTTTGCCAATGCTGTCAATCCAAATTATATTTATCTTTTAACCTCTCAGCAAGTTCCCGCATAACGGCATATGACTTTTCCACCGATTTGGCGCCATCGGCATTCACCAGGCAGCAGCGGGCCGGGGCCAGCCAGGCCTGCTTAAGGATCAGCCCCTTATCGATACCGTGTTTGTCAAGGTAATCCCACATCTCTTCCAGCCTGTTCTGCAGTGAATCAACGGATTCCGACACCAGTTCCTCGGTCAGGGTGGGCACCAGCCCCCAGGATATAATACCGCCCCGTTCCAGAAAGGCTTTAATCTGTTCGGAATACTTGGTAAAGATAGGGCCGTTGGCGAAAACATCTATAGAAAGGATATCTAGATCGAGCCCCTCGAGGAGAAAAGACCAGTCCGGATTGCCGCATAGGTGCACTCCCTTAGGCCCTTCCAGGTTCCCCAGGAACCCCTTGAAATCCTCTTTGGCCACATTGCTGGAATAGCCGGTGAAAGACCCAAACAGGATCTGCAGCCCCGGTTCGTCGATCCAGACAAAGGCATTGGGGTTCTTTTCCCTGAGCTGGTGGAACTGGACATTGGCTTTCCTGGCCATAAAGTCGTACAGGAACTGCTTGATTTCGTTATTATAAATAATTGGCTTTTTATCTTTGTCGGTAATTTTCATACCGAAACTGATAGGACCGATCTGTTGGCCGCGGATGGCGTAATGGCTGCCCAGGTCCGGCCGTTTTAAAAATTCATGATAAACAACTGAATAATCCGGCGTAATACTAAGATAATCGTGATTTTCACTGTTTTCAAAGTATTTTTCAAGGCCGGCATAAAAATCGTCCAGGTCAAAGTAAATCTTCTGGGCAGCCTCGTCTATGGTGATACCGG
>JBMOPI010000204.1:0-4122 GCA_049324975.1 Bacillota bacterium | reverse complement strand
CATAGCCGTCTGTTGAGACTGGCGGAAGAAGGGCTTAGTAAGGGATAGGGCAGAATAGTGGATCTTATTGATTTTTTGAAAAATTATTATAAGACGGTAAACGACTATGATAACCTACAAATCCGGAATACATATGCCAGGTTCCCTGCCTGCTGCAGGAATTCAGCAAGTTGTAAAACCGGTCCGGTCATAAACAAAAGCAACCGGTTAAGGCTTCTTTTTCAAAGGGGCTTTATAGTTTTCAACGCCTAAATGTTTCTTTAAGGCATTCTGGAGAATATGCGAAAAGTTGACCTTTTCCCGCTCCGCCAGGTCATTTAGCCATTTGGGTAAAGTTAGCATTTTATTGACAGCTTTATTAGCCATTTTATCTCGAATAGGCGGCATCCATACTTCAATAAGGCTGACAAATCCACCTTGGGGGACTTCGATTTTATTGGGCGGTGTAGGCTCCGGAACCGGATCGCCATCGTCCTCCATGCTCCAAAGGTGGAGAATAGCTGCTTCTTTAGCCATTTTATAAGCTTCCTCCAGGGTATCACCCTCAGTGATACAGCCAGGTAAATCAGGGAAGGTAACGCAGAAGCCTCCTTCTTCGCAAGGGTCAAAAACCGCCGGAAAAATGTACGTATCCATATATTGAAAAACCTCCTTTAGCTGGGCTTATTTTAGTTTGAACCCAGCGGAGTAACTTTTCATTATCAACACCGCCTGTATAACCATACAATAACATATGTTATTACCAATGTAAATAAGAAAACCCTGCTGCTACTTGAGTTTCTATAATGATTCGGTATAATTGAAAGGTAGCTTATCACAAACAGGGGGAAATTAGAGTGAGCGTACTGAATGTGGAGAATGTGAGCCACGGTTTTGGCGACCGCACCATCCTTGATGACGTGACCTTCCGGCTGCTGAAGGGGGAACATGTCGGGCTGATCGGCGCCAACGGGGAAGGGAAGTCCACTTTTTTGAATATCATCACCGGGGAACTGATGCCTGACGCCGGCAAGGTGGAATGGTCCAACCGGGTAACGGTGGGCTACTTAGACCAGCATGCCCGGCTGACACCCGGCAAAACCATCCGGGACGTGCTGCGGGAAGCCTTTGCCAGGCTTTTTGACCTGGAGCGGGAGATGCAGGAGGCCTATGAGAAGATGGCCACTGCGGATGAGGAAGAGATGAACAAACTGCTGGAGGCGGTGGGGGATATCCAGGACATCCTGGACCACAGCGGTTTTTACACCATTGACGCCAACGTGGAGGCAGTGGCCAACGGCCTGGGCCTGGGCAGCATCGGCCTGGACCGGGAGGTTCAAGAACTGAGCGGCGGTCAGCGGACCAAGGTGCTGCTGGCCAAGCTGCTGCTGGAGCAGCCCTCCATCCTGCTGCTGGACGAGCCCGCCAACTTCCTTGACGAAGAGCATATCGCCTGGCTGACCAAGTACCTGCAGGATTATGAGAATGCCTTTATCCTGATAACCCATGATATAGACTTCTTGAACAAAGTAATCAATGTCATCTACCATGTCGAGCAGGGCCGGCTGACCCGCTACGTGGGGGATTACAACAAGTTCATGGAGCTGTATGAAATCAACAAGGCCCGGCACCAGCAGGCCTATGAAAAACAGCAGCAGGAAATCGCCCGGCTGGAGGACTTCGTGGCCAGGAACAAGGCCCGCATCTCCACCACCGGCCGCGCCAAGAGCCGGCAGAAGCAGCTGGACAAAATGGAACTGATCGACAAGCCCCGGGAAAAGGTGAAGCCGACCTTTAAATTCCAGGAAGCCCGGGTGCCGGGCCGGATAATCTTTAAGGCCAGCGGGTTACAGATCGGTTATGACCGCGCCCTGACCAGGCCCCTGGATATCCAGCTGGAGCGGGGGCAGAAGATAGCCATTAAGGGCTGCAACGGCCTGGGCAAGTCAACACTATTGAAAACCCTGCTGGGGCTTTTGCCGCCGGTGGGAGGTACGCTGGAGGTGGGGGATTACCTGCACCCGGGCTATTTTGAGCAGGAAGCCCAGGCGAGGAATACCAAGACGGCCCTGCAGGAGGTATGGGACGAATACCCGGGCCTGACCCAGTTTGAGGTGCGGGCGGCCCTGGCCAGGTGCGGGCTGCGCAACGAGCATATCACCAGCCAGATGCAGGTGTTGAGCGGCGGTGAGCAGGCCAAGGTGCGGCTGTGCAAGCTGATGCTGAAGGAGACCAACTGGCTGGCCCTGGACGAGCCCACCAACCACCTGGACGTGGACGCCAAGGCGGAGCTGAAGAAGGCGATTAAGGAGTTCCGGGGTACGGTGATCCTGGTTTGCCATGAACCGGAGTTTTATGAGGATGTGGTGACCGGGGTGTGGAATGTGGAGGATTGGAGTAATATGGGGTAAAATAAGAAAGTAAAAAACTACCTGAAAAGTTCTCAGGTAGTTTTTTAGTATTAGTTATAAACATAGGGATCTTTTGGCGGGTTAATTTTTTTCATCTCGTCAATTTTAATTACGGAAACAGCTTGTTTTTCCAGTTGTTTCAGCTCTAATTGGCCTTAAATTTTAACCCGGATTCCTTTGGTATATTGCACGGGTTTGGATGTTTCGCACAGGAAACCTGTCACTGTGGCGTCTGCGGTACAACAGGAAATAGTATACCGCACCACACCAAACTGGTTAGGTTTCAATGTTTCATCGATGTAGATAAAGCCTGATAGCTCTATAATTTTACCCACGTTTTGACCCGGAATTTTTGGGTGCCGTCATCGCGGTGGATTGTGGAGAGAATGCCGCAATCAGCACGATGGTAGCCCCTGTTGCGGTGCCCCAGTAGTACGAGAGGATCAGGCCGGATAAACCTGACATTGACCCCCCGGCTGTGGGCCAGGATGTACATCGGGTAATCAACATTTTAGGTTTTAATTTCCTTACAATTAAACCCCTTCCGGATAATAGAAGTCTAAACGCAAATGCTTGCATTTATAATATAGCATATGTAGAAAATATTAACAATATACATAGTTGATGAATTCCACTCCACAATTTGACAGGTTCGAAAAAATGTGTATCATTTAATAGAGGAGTGGTTTTATGGAAGAATGGGTAACAATGAACCGGATTTTCCCTACTGAGGATAAAGCGATTGAAGTTGCCAAGATAATCCGGATTACCGAATCGAGGCTGTTAAGTGTTCCCCGGGGGCCGCAGTATGACATCGAAATAAAGGTTGACAAAGTGGATGACGGATGGCAGGTGCGGTGGCGCAAAGTTTTAACCCGGTATGACAGCGGCTGCGGGGGATGTGGTTCATGTGACAATGTTACCGGCAACGGGAAACAAAACCCGGGGCAGGGAAAAGTAATAAAATTCAAGCCAAAACAGGAATAGTTAAAAAAAGCAACCGGCTAAGGTTGCTTTTTCAATGGCGCTTTATAGTTTTTTCTATTTTCCACCTCTTATGACTTCTATCTTAACGTCATGACTCTCGACAGTTGCATCCAGTTTATCGACTTTTTTTTCAAGAACTTCAAGCTTTTCATATACCACCTCATATCCGGCAAGAGCAGCTTCAATTTTGGGCTTTAAATATCTTTTCTTCCAAAAGAATCATTCCTTTTCACCATAAGTATTGGACCAATTAATTACGAGGTTATAAAGGCAGAAAGTACCGTTTTAGCCATATCCCTATTGGGGGCATTTATAGTCAATTGCCCCACTTTTATTATATCGTTGATTAGCAGAAACCTCAATTAAATTATAAAAATCCAGCATTATACATCTACTTTGCGGGTTGACAGCTACGCTTAGCGTATCACCCTTACATTGTCCGGGGAATACTGCGGAGTGAAATTTATGCAATTTAGCAGTCATATATCAATTCCGGCTAAGTATAAGCTGAATTATACTGCTTCCGAAAATGACGTCAACCGTACCTTGTCATATTTTGCGGTCTTTGACTGCTTTGCCATCAACGCCCTGCTTTCAAAGCCGAGGGAACTGGATGGGCCAAAGTACCTCCAGTATGCCTATCCAACTGTTAATCTCTTTACTTTTAGATACACCAAGTTCCGAGGCTATTTGTCGGTAAGAGAAACCAGGCTCTTCATTAGCAGCAATTCAATTTCCCTTAGTT
>JBMOPI010000203.1:0-4181 GCA_049324975.1 Bacillota bacterium | reverse complement strand
CAAAGAAGGGGGTGAACAGCATCTCCCGCTCGTAAAGCGCCAGCCTGAGCACTTTGAAGCTCAAAATATAAAACGAAAGCAGGAACACCAGGAGTCCGGTTATCTGATAAGGGAGTTTCATCCTCCTGACTTCTTCTTTGAAGGCCTGCAGATTGCCTGCGGTATAAATTAAAAGCCCCAGCAGCGCCGTCAGGAAGAAGCCATACATAATCCCCTGCCCGTATTTGTAAGCAACCGCGTTCGTTACCGCCGTCCAGATGACCAGTCCGGGCAGGGTCAGCCCCACCGCCAGCCGCGATTTCAGCCGGTAGCCCAGCCACAGCGCCAGGGCAAACAGGGGCAGGTACAGCCAGTTGTAGTTCTGGAACCCGGCCTGTTCGAGCACGGTCCAGAAGGTCAGCAAAAGGGACGCTTCAATCAGCACCGACAGTGAACCGCAGATTATCACCAGCGGGATGATGCCCACAGCCCACATCAGCACGCCATTGGGGTAATGGGAACTGATGTGGAAAATCTGGGCGATAAGCCAGATGCCGGCGCCGTAAAGGATGGAGCCGAGTAATATCACCGCCCTACCCACCCGCGGGTAGTTCTGTTTCTCAAAAGCCAGGAAGTAGCCTATGGCGTAAGCAATGACGATACTCCCCAGCACAATGGCCACCTTGAGCGTCTTGGACATGGCCTGCCAGTTGGAGGCAAAAAACAGGATTACGCCAAGGCCCAGCAGGATAGCCCCGATAACAGCCAGCACCGTCACCAGCCGGCCGCCCCGGACCGCTTCCTCCCTCTCCCGACGGGCGGCATACCTCTGCAGGATAGCCCCGGCCTGGCCTTCGTCAATGATCCCGTCCCGCTGCCAGGCCGCTACTTCACCCTCAAGCCATTTCAGCCGCTGCAATGTAGGTTTATTTCCCGTCTCCGTCACACTCCTCACCCCCGGTAAATAATTTCACGTTATTCCTTTATTGACATATTTCGGCATTCATTGCATAAATCCTTTAAGTTTCACCGGCGCCCTTGCCTAATGCCCTCCCCTGTTACTGTGTTTTTCCATTTAACCCTCCTATTACCAAAGTTAGTTGTTGTTTTGTCAGTTGCAATTTACCAGCTTTTACAGATAAAATATTAATAACCCTTTCTCTTTATACCGGCCCGCCTTAGGAGGAATTTTTTTGAACAACAGCGAGATTATGAAGGCCGTTATTGAACTGTCCGACGAAACCCGGGCTATTCTAAAGGTTATCCGTAAGCAAAAAAAAGTGAACAATGACCTTAAGGCGGCTTATATGAAATTGAACCAAATTTTTAATACGGCTATGGATGCAGTCATGGTGGTGGCAAAAGACCATACGGTCCTCCGCATCAACGACAGTATGGCCAAAATGTCAGGGTTAACCCGGGAGGAACTGGAAGGCAGGCATTGTTACGAGGTGTTCGGCGGCGAAAACTGCCTGACCTCAAATTGTCCCCTGGACAGGATTTACCGGGGGGAAGAGCGGCTGGAAATGGAGACGGAAAAGAAACTTCGTGACGGCTCCATTATTAACTGCCTGGTAACGGCGACCCCGCTCAAGGACTCTGACGGCCATTTAACGGGCATTGTAAAAACCTTCAAAGACATATCTGCACGCAAACGGGCCGAAAAAAGAATGAATTATCTTGCCCATCACGACCATCTTACCGGTTTGCCTAACAGGATGTGTTTCCTGGACCGCCTGGGTTTGGAAATCGCTCATGCCAAGCGGAACAAAAAGCTCCTGGCCGTGATGTTCCTTGACCTGGACGGTTTTAAAGCAGTTAATGACACCCTGGGCCACCACGCCGGAGACCTGCTGTTAAAGGATGTGGCCAGCCGGCTGGTCAGCGTTGCCCGGGAAAGTGACACCGTAGCCCGGATTGGTGGAGACGAGTTTGCTGTTTTGCTCTCAGGGCTTGACAGGCAAAAAGACGCGGCCGTCTTCGCCAAAAGGTTAACTGCTGCCTTCGATAAGCCCTGGCAGCAGGACGGACATGAATATCAGCTTTCAGCCAGCATTGGCATTACTCTCTACCCCGGCGACGGAGAAAACCCCTATACTTTGCTGAATAAGGCCGATCAGGCGATGTACAGGGCAAAAAAGAAAGGCAGCGTTTTTCAGTTTTTTAACTACTACCTTAACGAGCACTGAGACATTCAGTGCTTTTTAATTTGTTCCTGTAAGCAGAATGCGGTATTGGCATGCACATTTTGTGGAATGATAAAGTTATTGGAAATAGCGCTAAGAGGTGCTGTTATGTATAATCATGAAGCAGGTAAAATAATGGAGACCCTTTGGGATGTGAAAAACCAGTTAAAAGAAATCCGGGAACTCCTCGCTGACCCGGACGACGATGAAACGGCCGCAGGCGAAACACACGCCAACGATACCGGTGGGTACAGGGCCGAACTCTCACCCCAGGAACTAAACTCGCTCCTGTCCTCTCCGTATAAAGAGAAGGATGTAAATGCCTCTGCTGACAAAGCAAAGGACCCCTCCGACAATGTTGCCGAAATCAAAGAGGAACTCAACAAACTCAGGGAAAAAAACCAAAAAGAGTTAGATGAACTAAAAAAATATATCTGGGTTTTAAGTGAAATGTGGGGGCGGCACGAACTTGAAATTGCAAGAATGAAAAGAGATGAGAAATAATATGGCTATCTTTCCACGGTGATAGCCCCCGCCGGGCATGCCCTTTGGCACTTGCAACATCCGGTACACAGACTCAACAGAGTCGGATTTATCTTCCATACAACCACCCTGTCAAAAGGAGGCCCTACAGGATAGGCGAAAAGCAATTTTAATAGTATGAAATATTGTTATCATGCAATTAATTGTATAAAAAAATTACCCGGTTCTTTTCACAACTCTTTCTCTACTTCTTCCATAGCGCTTAATAACACCGAAAGGCAGGCAACAACCTGACCCCTGATTTTAGCGGGAATCCTTTGAAAGGTGGAAGCGGAAGCTTGAAAATAAAGTTCCTTCACCTTTTTAACGGTATCAACACCTTTTCCCGTGAGCTTCACCTCAACAACGCGCCGGTCTTCTTCGTTCCGTATCCTCTCTATATACCCGTCCCTGACCAGGTTGTCAACAACCCGGGTCATGGTCGTCTGGGTTACTATTAATGCAGTGGCTAATTCATTCATGGCCATTATTTTATGTTCAAAAAGGGTCAGGAGCGTATAACTCTGGGGAATAGTCAAACCTAATTTATTAACCTGTATCTTTTCGTAGGCGCCAAATACCCGTGTGAATCTCGAATATAACTCACTGGCTTGTTCAATAAGCTTTTGGTCGTTCATAATATCCCCTTCTTGCTGCCTCAATTAATATTTGCAACCCATTATTATTGTATTGTGAAAATATTTTCTTGTAAAGATTTTTTAGTTAATAAGGCGGATCGATGTCCGGGATCAATTCGGACGGAAAATCGTAATACCGTTTGGTCAAATAACCAAACAACGAATCATTTCTGTAGTCTCTACGGCTAAGGACCAAAGTCAGGGTCCAGGTACTGTTTTGTTTGACAAAAATCAACCTTTTCGGTCCACCTTCAGTAGGAACTACCGCCAAAGCGTATTTTTTGCCTTCCCGGAACTCGCCGTTGCTGTTTTCAGCGCCGGGGAAGCGTTTTATAATGAGACTTAGAATCTCTTTGTTCTGCACCATATCCCTTAGTTTCAGTGGTTCGCCGGAAGGCATGGTTTTAGGGTGTACAGGTTCCTGTCTGAACAGGTCGATCTGGTCAATGCCAAGGGCCGATACCAGGTAAAGGGGCATCTTTACCCCCGGGCTGCCGGGGGATGCGAAATAATAAAACCCGTCATCGTAGCCAGGCCCGTCTTCCAGCAGTTTCACATAATACTTTGCAATTTTTCCACAGCGCCGGTCTTAGGATTGACCACATCAATCCTGATAGACCTCAGTTCACCGGCAGGGCCTGTGAGGGGTTTACGTTCCTGCCACCGCAGACCGCCGCCGGTCAGAACCAAAAAACCAATAATAAGAATCGCAGCCGGAAATATTAATCTTCTCATCTCTACTTATCACTCCGGTTAAAACTGACGAGTACAGTCTCCAGCACCCTACTGTAGACGGGGCGAAGTCTGTACAACGTGCGCCCGGCAAACTCCGCCGCCCGCTCCCAGGACATGGCCA
>JBMOPI010000202.1:0-4285 GCA_049324975.1 Bacillota bacterium | reverse complement strand
ATCTTTGTGTCATGCCCAAACTTTTCTTTTATTAAGTCTAATAACACTTTTTGCCAGGCTTTTCTCAGATATTCATAGGGTATATAACCCACAGATTTCCAGACGTTATATTTATCTAAAGCCCCTTCTGTCACTAACACATGAATATGCGGATTGAATTTGAGATCCCGACCAAAGGTATGAACCACCGTTATGATTCCTACCCTGTAATCAAGACTCTTGTTCCTTTGTTTGTACCAACGCTCAATCAACCCTGCCACTCTGTCAGACATGTCCTTAATTAACCGCTTATTCCAATAAATCTTCCCTCTGATTTCCGCCGGTACAGTAAAGACGGCATGACGATGGGGTGTTTCAATTATATTTTCTACCTGCTTATTTACCCAGTTCTCTATATATACTTTGCCACACGGGTTACAAAAGCGGCTTTTGCAGGTAAACCCTACTACTTTTTCTTCTCCGCACTCTGTACACACATATTTTGTATAGCCGTTTTTAGGGTCGCCACACCCTAACATTTTTGTTACAGATTCTTCCACGCTTTTCTGCATATCTATTGGAATACCGTGCCAACTTTTTTCCCGAAACTGGCCCCAATGCTCCATAAATATTTGTTTAACTGTTATTTTCTCTTTCCCCTTGTTTGCCTTCATATCTACCTTTTTTGACATAAGTTATCCACAACCCTGCAAAACGGTAATTTCCTTAATAACAAGAAGAAATCCCCGACTCAAAGTCGGGGATTTGCTTTAATTTGCTTTATACCACATCGTAACCCTGGCCGGAAATAGCTTTTTTAATCGCGTCTTCGTCAGTTTTTCCAGTATCATAAGTAACGCTCACCTTCTTGCCGGCCAGATCCACATCCACTTTGGAAACACCCTCGAGCGCAGAAACCGCTTTTTCCACGGCAGCCTTGCAGTGGCCGCAGCTCATGCCCTCAACATTCAGAACTGCAGTCTTAGTTTCGTTATGATGGCTCATATCTGTCACCCCTTAATAATTAATCATCCATATGGTCATAATCGGCAGGTTTTTTATCCTTTTTAGGCACACCGTGCCCTCTGTGACCGCCGCATCAGCCGCCGCCCCGCATCATAAAAAGCATCATAACTCCGAAGAGCAGCCAGGGGCCATAGGCTTTAAGGATTTCCTCCATAACAAATCCCTCCCTTCCGGGCTACTCGTATTTTTTCTTAATCCAGGGGATAATCACCGGCATGGTGATGATCATAGTAAGGATAAATACCCAGACAGCGCCGCCAACCCGGGTCACCGCATCATACCCGCCGCCCCCGGTGATAAGGTAAAATCCCAGGGCCAGGGCCAGGGAAATGCCGGTATACAAGACGGCGCTTACAGCAGCAGCTTTACTTTCACTCATGATACCGCCTCCCTTACATCGCCCGGTTTCTGCTCATTGGCCTCCGCCCGGTCTTTCTTAAAGTAGGGGACAAACCGTTTCAGCATCAGCGTGTTCATGGTTACGGAGAAGGAACTTAAAGCCATGAACAGGGCCGCCAGTTGCGGGCTTACAATCCAGCCGGTCCAGGGGTAAATCAGACCGGCGGCTATAGGAATGCCAAGGGTATTGTAACCGAAGGCCCACCAGAGGTTCTCCCTCACTTTGCGCATGGTGGCCTTCCCTACTTCTATGGCCGAAACTACACCCCTGAGGTCACCTTTGATCAGGATGATATCACCTGTTTCCTTGGCCACATCCGTGCCGGTGCCGATGGCAATACCCACATCGGCCTGGGCCAGGGCCGGTGCGTCATTGATGCCGTCGCCTACCATGGCTACTTTATTGCCCTGCTCCTGAAGTTTTTTGACCTCGGTTGCCTTGTCTTCCGGCAGCACCTCGGCCAGCACGTAATCGATACCGGCCTGGCGGGCAATGGCCTCGGCAGTGCGCCGGTTATCACCGGTGATCATGCCTACCTTAATGCCCATTTCCTTAAGGCGCTTAATGGCATCCCCGGAACTTTCCTTAATGGTGTCGGCCACAGCGATTAAACCGGCAGGTAGCCCGTCAACGGCCATAAACATCACTGTTTTGCCTTCGCTTTCCAGTTCTTCCACCTGTTTTTCGTAAGCGGCAAAATCGATATTGCGCTGTTTCATCAGCCGGCGGTTGCCCAGCAGCAATGCTTTCCCTTCCAGCTCCGCCTCTATGCCGTGGCCGGGGATGGCGTTAAAGGAACCGGCAGCATCAATAGCCAGGCTTTTTTCTTCTGCTCCCCGGACAATAGCTTCGCCTAACGGGTGCTCGGAGTTTTTCTCCGCTACAGCGGCCAGCCGCAGGATATCATCCTGGGACAGTGCGCCTGCGGAAATCACGTCGGTCACTGAAGGGCGCCCCTCAGTTATAGTTCCGGTTTTATCAAAAACGATAACATCAAGCCGGGAAGAATTCTCAATAGCTTCGGCCCCTTTAAACAGGATGCCGTTTTCGGCGCCTTTGCCGGAACCGGCCATAATGGCGCTGGGCGTGGCCAGGCCGACGGCGCAGGGGCAGGAAATTACCAGCACGGTTAAACTCATGAGCATAGAAAAACCGAATACACCTATTTCACCCAAAGTTGAGGTGGAAAGGAGGAAAGTGCTGTCAGGCATAAACCACCGGTCATACCCGATAAAGAACCAGAACAGGAACACCGCCAGACCCAGTAAATGCACACCGAGAATGAAGTGCCCGGCAACTATGTCGGCAATCTTCTGGATCGGCGCCTTGGAGCCCTGGGCATCCTCCACCAGCTTGATGATCTGCGCCAGCGCAGTCTCTTTGCCTATTTTAGTGGCTTCAAACTTGAAGGCACCCGTCTTGTTGATGGTCCCGCCAATGACCTCGTCCCCTTCTTTTTTCTCCACGGGGATGCTTTCCCCGGTAATCATGGATTCGTCAACCGCGGAATACCCTTCGGTCACCTTCCCGTCCACCGGGATGCTTTCCCCCGGCCTCACCGTTACAATATCACCGGTTAGAACTTCGTCCACAGGGACCTCGAGCTCCCTGCCGTCCCGGAGTACGCGGGCCGTCTTGGCCTGCAGGCTCATCAGCTTGCGGATGGCTTCCGAGGTGCGGCCCTTGGTCAGGGCCTCCAGGTAGCGGCCAAGGACGATAAATGCAGTCAGCAGGGCTGCCGATTCATAGAAGGTAGCCATCGGCCCACCGAAGCCGGCCTTGGGCCAAAGAGTATTGATAACCGCAATCAGGTAGGAAGCGCCGATCCCGGTGGCATAAAGCAGGTTCATATCTGTAGAGCCGCGTTTCAGGCCCCGCCAGCTTTTGACAAAGAACTGCCAGCCGCCGAAAACCACCACCGGGGTGGTCAATGCCCATAAAGTATAGTTGTTGCCCAGCCATTCGGGAATAAACCGGTCAAAAATCCACATATGCCTCATGGTACCGATCATGGCCAAAAGGCCTAATGGCCAGGTAAGCCACATATTGCGGCGCTGTTTTTTGATTTCATCTTCCCGGGCCTGCTGTTCCCGGTCCAGCTCAGACTGGGCGTCCACCCGCTCCCCGGCGCCATAACCCAGGTCTTCGATGGCCTTTTTGATACCGGCCTTGTCAATTACCCCGGGGTAATACTCTACTTTGGCGCTTTCGCCGGCCAGGTTGACCACCGCGCCGGTAACACCCGGCAACCCCTTAAGCACCCTTTCCACCCTGGCGACACACGCGGCACAGGTCATGCCGGTGACCTTCAGGGACAACTCTTCGGCAGCAACTTCATAACCAAGGTCTGTGATAACCCTGACTATATCCTGCACGCCGGTTTTTTCCGGCTCATAATCAACAGTTGCTTTGCCGGTGGCCAGGTTAACTTTCGCATCCGTTATCCCGGCCAGGCTTTTCAGGGCCTTTTCGATCCTGGCCACACAGGCGGCACAGGTCATGCCTTTAAGGGGCAGAGCCACTTGTTTTGTTTCTGCCATTTGGTAACCACCTCCGGATTTTAGCTGCTGCAAAGCTAGCTTGCTGCCTTTTCGAGCATTACGCTCCTCTGATAAGTATACCCAAATCAGCGCCTTTAGCCACACCGGTCGTTAAGGCCGCCGGGTGGCAGTACATGGAGAGCAGGATATCCACCGGTTCTTCTCCTACCCTACCCCCGATGGGTAGAATTGCCTTTGTCCTTATCTTACACCGTGTAGTAGGCAGTGTCAATAGATTTTATAAAAACTTTATATTTTTTTACCCCCGTATGGTCGTATAAATTGCAAAAGCCTGAGCTGTTCCCAGGCCTGGATAAAACGGTATAAACGTCCCGGTCAC
>JBMOPI010000201.1:0-4298 GCA_049324975.1 Bacillota bacterium | reverse complement strand
ATCGATATTTCGGCCTGGCAGCAGGTGGCGATTTTTGCCGTCCTGGCCTTCCTGGCCAGAGTTATGCCGGTCAACCTGCCCCAGGGCGGGGTTTTTTCCGTTTCATTCCTGATTGACCTGGTCCTGCTTGAATTATACGGTACGCCTGTGGCGGTGGGAGCCGCAGCGGGGATTACGGCGCTTGCCGGGCTGCTGCCCAGGTCCGGGCGGGATAAGGTAAAAGGCGTCCTTTTAAGGGAAACGGCGCAGAAAATAATCGTTGTTTCCCTGGCCGGCGCTGCCCATCTTTTGCCCCGGAATGTTTTTATGACCTTTATCCTGGCCTTCTTCATCTATTTTACTGCCGAGATATTCCTCATGGCTTTGACCGCTACCGTTGAAGGCAGGGACACCTTAATAGAAAACCTTATTTCACTGGTGCAGCTGCTCTACTTAAACTACATCGTGCTTGCCCCCCTCGCATACTTTATGACCGTCATCTACAAAAATGTGCAGGGGGAAATGAAGCTCCTCAGCATCCTGCTCTTTTATCTGCCCATCATGCTTGTCAGCCATTCCTTCCGCCTTTATATTAACATCAACCGGAGTTACCTCAACACCATCAAAACCATCGTCAATGCCATTGAGGCAAAGGACCCCTTTACCAAAGGCCATTCCGAGCGGGTGGCGGAATATGCCGTGGCGATGGCCAGGGAAATGGGTTACAGCCGCCAGGACCTGAAAAACTTCTACTTCCTGGCCCTTTTGCATGACTGCGGCAAGATCGGGATATCCGAAGAAATCCTCAATAAGACCTTGCCGCTAACGCCGGAGGAAATTGAACATATCCGGGAGCACGTTATTATCGGGGCCAGGATAATCGAAAAAATTAAGTTCCTGCAGGCATCCGCCGATGTTGTCATGCACCACCACGAAAGATTTGACGGCAGCGGGTATCCCTCGGGCCTCAGGGGGTCCGAGATACCCGTGGGGGCCAGGATTATAGCTATAGTCGATGCTTATGACGCCATGATCCATGAGCGGCCGTACCGGGGCGCCAGGTCCCGGCTTGAGGCCATTGAGGAAATGACCGGTCTGGCGGGCCGGCAGTTCGACCCCTCACTGGTGGAACTGCTGAAAAAAGTCTTATATAAACAGGGGGAACTAAAGCATGTTGTTTGAAACACTGGCCATAGCTTTTTTGGCGGCCCTGCTGACCGGCGGGCGGCCCCGCAACCTGGAGCAGGTACAGTTCAGGCATATCTGGCTGATGATAACGGCTTTTCTGCTCCAGTTCGGCCTTGATGCCGCGGCCATGCAGGGACAGGCATGGGTGAACCAGTACAGGATATATGTGCACCTGTTTTCGTACCTGCTGCTTTTCGTGGCCATTTACCTGAACTGGTCAGTGCCGGGGATGAAACTCATCGGTTTCGGTGTTTTCATGAACTTCCTGGTGATTGCCGCCAATCAGGGGGTAATGCCGGTAAGCGGCGACTTCCTGCCGCCGGAAATGCAGAGCGCCCTGGCTGCCGGGAACAGCGGCACCCACGGGCTGCTGGGGCCGGACACACGGCTTAGGTACCTGGCCGACCTGATATATGTGCCCCTGCCTTATCAAAAAAACCTGTTGAGCTTCGGGGATATTGCCCTGGACCTGGGGGCGTTCTTGTTAATCTTCTTTGGCATGAAGACCTCCCGGCCCAGGGATTATTACAAATTTACATACGTCAACCGGAAACTCTAAAGGGGCCGGCTATCCAGAATGTAACTGCGCTGGATAACTGTACCCTTGAATTCGCCATATAAAGGTGTTAAAATTTAGATTAGTGAATTCCTGAACATTTAAGGGACCCCCACGGTTCCTTATTTTCATATGAAAGGGTGTTTTTAATGGTATTGGGTTTTCTGAAAAACTTTCTTGATGATAACGCGCGGGAAGTGAAAAAGTTACAGCCGGTTGTAAATGAGATAAACAGCCTGGAACCTGAAATGGAAAGGCTGACCGATGATGAACTCAGGGCTAAAACCGGCTATTTTAAAGAACAGCTGGCGCAGGGGAAATCGCTGGATGACATCCTGCCGGAGGCTTTTGCCGTTGTCCGGGAAGCATCAAAAAGGGTGCTGGGGATGCGCCATTTTGACGTCCAGCTGATCGGCGGGATGGTGCTGCACCAGGGGCGGATTTCAGAGATGAAAACCGGTGAAGGTAAGACCCTGGTGGCCACGCTGCCGGCGTACCTCAACGGCCTGACCGGCCGCGGGGTGCACGTAATTACTGTCAATGATTACCTGGCCCGCCGGGACAGTGAGTGGATGGGCCGGCTTTATAAGTTCCTGGGGCTTTCTGTTGGACTAATCGTACACGGCCTGGATTATGAGGAGCGTAAGGCTTCTTATGCTGCCGACATCATATATGGGACCAACAATGAGTTCGGTTTTGATTACCTGCGGGATAACATGGCCCATTACAAAGACCAGCTGGTCCAGCGGGACCTGTACTATGCCATTGTGGACGAAGTGGACAGCATCCTCATTGACGAGGCCCGGACGCCGCTGATTATCTCCGGCCAGGCGGACAAGGCCACCGACCTTTACTACACTTTTGCCAAACTGGTGCCGCGGCTGAAAAAGGAAGATGACTATACCGTCGACGAAAAGGCCCATACCGTTGTGCTTACGGAAGCGGGCGTGGCCCGGGTGGAGCAGATGCTGGGCGTGACCAACCTCTATGAAGATGACCATATGGAGCTCACCCACCATTTGAATCAGGCCTTAAAAGCCCATGCCCTGATGAAACGGGATCGGGACTACGTGGTCAAAGACGGGGAAGTTATCATCGTTGATGAGTTCACCGGCCGGCTGATGTTTGGCCGCCGTTACAGCGACGGGCTGCACCAGGCCATTGAGGCCAAGGAAGGCGTGAAGATTGAGCGGGAATCCCAGACCCTGGCTACCATCACCTTCCAGAACTATTTCCGGATGTATGAAAAACTGGCCGGCATGACCGGTACCGCTGAGACCGAGGAGCCGGAATTCCGTAAGATTTATAAGCTGGACGTAGTGGTCATCCCCACCAACAGGGAAATGATCAGGCAGGACCTGCCGGATATGATTTACAAAACCGAAGCGGCCAAATTCAAGGCCGTGGTGGATGAAATCGCCGGTCGGCACGCCAATGGGCAGCCCGTGCTGGTGGGTACCATTTCCATTGAAAAATCCGAAGAACTCAGCGCTATGCTGAAGAAAAAGGGTATCCCCCACCAGGTGCTGAACGCCAAGTTCCATGAAAAAGAAGCGGAAATTGTGGCCCAGGCCGGGCGGCAGGGTGCGGTGACCATTGCCACCAACATGGCCGGGCGGGGGACCGACATCATCCTGGGGGGTAACCCCGAGTTCCTGGCCCATGATGAACTGGCCAAAAAAGGTTTGGCCGATGTGGGCAAGGAAGCCCCCGAATGGCAGGAGTTATATGAAAAATACAAGCGCCAGACCGACGAGGAGCACGAACAGGTGGTAGCCCTGGGCGGCCTGCATATCATCGGCACCGAACGGCATGAGAGCCGGCGGATCGACAACCAGCTGCGGGGCCGGGCCGGCCGGCAGGGGGACCCGGGTTCCACCAGGTTCTACATCTCCCTGGAAGACGATCTGATGCGGCTGTTCGGTTCCGATAACATCAGCGGCCTGATGGATAAACTGGGCATGGAAGAAGATGTGCCTATCGAACACGGCCTGATTACCAAGTCTATTGAAGCTGCTCAGAAACGGGTGGAAAACCGCAACTTCGACATGCGGAAGCATGTCCTGGAATATGATGACGTGATGAACCAGCAGCGGGAAGTTATTTACGCCCAGCGGCGCAAGGTGTTGACCGGTGAAAACCTCAAGGAAACCGTCATCCAGATGATCGATACCCTGATTGACGGGGCCCTTGATATCTACTGCAACCAGGGTGTGCACCCGGAGGAATGGGACCTGGAAGGTCTGCTGGAGCATGCCGACCAGCTGTTCCTGCCCCATCATGACATTAAGCCGGAAGACCTTGAGGATGTCGGGCGGAAGGCACTGAAGGAAATGCTTTTTGACCGTTCCGTGGCCGCTTATGAAGCCAGGGAAGCGGAACTGGGCGCTGAGACCCTGCGGGAGATTGAGCGGGTCGTGATGCTCCGGATGGTGGATGACAAGTGGATGGACCACCTGGACGCCATGGACCAGCTGCGCCAGGGCATCGGGCTTCGGGCTTACGGGCAGAAGGACCCGCTGGTGGAATACAAGTATGAAGGGTACCAGATGTTCCAGAACATGATCCACAGCAT
>JBMOPI010000200.1:0-4464 GCA_049324975.1 Bacillota bacterium | reverse complement strand
AGGGGTCTTTATTACGCGGATCAATCTGTTTTCACCACCTTAACGCGTATTTGACCACTTCTATTATACCATTTAATGGCAAACCGAACAAGTGTTTTGTGTTGGTTGGAAGAATTTTTTACGAAAGTAGGAAATGGCATTCATCCCCCACTTTGGAAGTGGGGGTCTTCTGCCTAGCAAGGATAAAGACGGAAAGCCATTTGTTACCGGTCCGGCTAACCCTCAACACATTATTAATTTTGCCTGCACTGTTCCCCATAATATTCCTATTTCTTACGGCCGTACCCGTTACAAAATGGAAGCAGGACTGGACATCAAAAACGCCATTAATCCTATAGACCAAAAAAATGTCCGCATTATCCCGGCGCCGGAACAAGCTGCCGTAATGACCGCAATTGAACAACTTGGCTTCCGGCATAAAAGGGAAAGCGGTAATTTTAACGGGCGCAGACAGTGGTTTGAACTGCAGTCGCCGGATTTTATGCAGGGCAGGCTGGATGAACTTGAACTTGCCTTTAGCAGTACGACGGCCGATCTTACCATATATATGCAGATTGATAAAAAGGCTAAGGGTCTGATGGGTATGCTGCTTGATGAACTGGACCTGGATGAGCAGCATGTTGCCCTTAAACTCAGCAGTTCCCAATTGATACAGGCAGGTAAGCCTGATATAGCCGGTACCATGGCAGTCCTGAAAAAATTTATTCAGGAAGAATATGAAAAGATACTATGATATAACCGGCCCCGGTTACCGGGGCCGGTTAATTTTATACCATCGCATCTAATCCGGTTCAACTGACCCCATATTCACTTAGCACAGCCGTACTGATCCGCTGACGCCACTCAGCTGTGATCGGATGGGAAATATCCATATATTTGTCACCTATTTTTTTACTGGGCATAGCTACAAAAAGTCCGTTCTTGCCTTCCACAACCCTTATTTCCTTTACCACAAAAGCATCGTCAATGGTTATCGAGGCAAAAGCCTTTAAATTGTCTTCCCGGTTAAGTTTTCTAACTTTCACATCTGTAATAATCATTTTTTGTTTTACCTGGTACACTAACAATGATTCACTGCTTAACAACAGTGTTAAGTGACGGTTTATTTGAGGAAATCCTGTCACCGGGCCCGACATGCAGCAGAAGCCTCATAATAACGTCATATTTACCAGGTATCCACCTCCTTGAACAAATAATATCACGAACGCTTGTTTGGTGTCAATCACTTTTTTACTCTTTTATATATATTTTTTGCTTTGCATTTTCTATAGAGTATGGAATAGATGTAAAAACCAGACGGATAGCGTATTTAAAACTTTCTATTGACCTTTTTTACATAACACCGATATAATATTATTGAACATCTGAATATCTGTTCATTTGTTAAATCGTTATTGAGGTGGTTCTTTTGAGTGATAAGAGTGATTTTGACACCTGTCAAATCGACTGTATCCATGAAGATGCGGTAACTGAACTTAAAGCTAAAATGCTTAGTAAAGGCACAGTGCTTGATCTGGCCGAAACTTTTAAAGCGCTGGGGGACCCCACTAGGGTCAAAATCATTCACGCTTTGACCTTAAGGGAACTTTGCGTTTGTGACCTGGCCGCGGTGTTGAATATGAGCCAGTCGGCGATTTCCCATCAATTAAGGGTTTTACGCAATTTACGGCTTGTGAAATTCCGCAGGGAAGGCAAGATTGTCTATTATTCACTGGATGACGGGCACATTATAAACCTGTTTAACGAAGGGCTGGAACACGTTTCCCATGACTGAAAAAAATTAACTTAAAATGCGGGGGAGAGAGCCATGAGCAGACAAAGTGCAGCCTTATTAAAAGAAGAGTACGGCACGGAACCGGTAACCACTTCCATGCGGTTGTCGGGATTGGACTGTGCCGATTGCGCCGCCAAACTGGAAAGGAAAATCGCGCTGATTGACGGTGTGCAATCCGTAAACCTGAATTTCGGAGCTTCAAAGATGGTAGTTAAGCATACTGTTCCCCTGGATAAGATTATCAAGGTCGTGGACGCCGCCGGTTACGGGGCTGAACCTGAAGGGACAGTCGGCAAAAAGGCAGAAAAGTCGCAGCTATCGTACTGGGTTAAAAATAAACGAACAATCCTGACAGTGATATCGGGGACTTTCGTCGGGACCGGATTTATCCTGTCACTTTTAAAGGCCCCAGACACAGTAATCATTCCGCTTTATATCCTGGGTATGATCAGCGGCGGTTTTTATGTTGCCCGCAGTGGGTTGACGGCGCTGCGCACCTTTAGCCTGGACATGAACTTCCTGATGTCTGTGGCCGCTGTCGGAGCAGTAGCCATAGGTGAATGGACCGAAGGGGCCACGGTAGTGTTTTTGTTCGCCCTCGGGAATACCCTTCAGGCTTATACCATGGAGAAAACCAGAAATTCCATCCGGGCCTTAATGGACCTGTCGCCAAAAGAGGCGATGGTTGTTAGAGACGGCAGGGAAATCATGCTGCCAGTTGAAGAAATTAAAACAGGGGACATCATCATTGTCCGGCCCGGCGAACGCATCGCCATGGACGGCCGGGTAACAGCCGGTTTATCCGCGGTCAACCAGGCGCCCATCACAGGGGAATCAATTCCGGTGACCAAAGAACCCGGCTCGGAAGTCTTTGCCGGCACTATAAACGGCAGGGGTTCCCTGGAAGTTGAAGTGACAAGGTTAGTATCAGACAATACGCTGGCCAAGATAATTCACCTGGTGGAAGAAGCCCAGACCCAAAAAGCGCCTTCCCAACATTTTGTTGACGTTTTTTCCAAATACTACACCCCGGCCGTTATTGTGGCCGCAGTGGCGATAGCTGTACTGCCGGCGCTCTTTTTCGGGCAGTCCTTTATCCCATGGTTTAAAAAAGCTCTCATCCTGCTGGTAATCTCCTGCCCGTGCGCCCTGGTTATTTCAACCCCGGTGGCCATCGTGACCGGTATCGGCACGGCGGCAAAAAACGGCATCCTGATTAAAGGCGGCGCCTACCTGGAAAAGGCAGGGGCACTTAAGGTGATAGCTTTTGACAAAACAGGCACCCTGACCGCCGGCCAGCCGGAAGTTACGGATACAGTGCCTGTAAACGGTTTTAGCCGGGAAGAATTAATCCGGATTGCCGCCTCTGTTGAGGCCAGGTCCGAGCACCCGCTGGCCGAAGCAATTTTAAGGCATGCCGCCGGGCTGGGGACAACCATTACCCCAGGCAGCGACTTTACCGCCTTTACCGGTAAAGGGGCCAGGGCCATTGTTGACGGCATAACGTATACTGTCGGAAGCGCCAGGATGATGGAGGAGGCCGGTATTGACATCGGGCCGGTGGAATCTGCCTTAACAGAACTGCAGTCCCGGGGTAAAACCGTCGTTATCCTGGCCGGTGCCGGAAATATTGTCGGGGTCATCGCCATTGCCGACAAGGTACGGGATAACAGCCGGACAGCTATTCATGGTCTACGGAGAGCCGGGATCAAAAAAATTATCATGCTGACGGGAGACACTCCCCAAACCGCCCAGGCTATTGCCGGCGAACTGGGCGTTGACGAATATGAAGCTGAGCTCCTGCCGGAAGATAAACTTACCATCGTCAGGAAGCTACTGGCAAAATACGATAAAGTGGCCATGGTGGGGGACGGGGTCAATGACGCCCCTGCGCTGGCCGCGTCCACAGTTGGTATCGCCATGGGCGGGGCGGGGACGGATACGGCCCTGGAGACCGCGGACATTGTTCTAATGGGTGATGACCTGTCGAAACTGCCTTACACCATGGAACTCAGCCGGCGCGCTTTAAGGATTATTAAAGAAAACATCCTTTTTTCCCTGGTGCTCAAAGGGGCATTTATTGTGTTAACTTTCCTGGGCATGGCCAACCTGTGGATGGCTGTTTTTGCCGATACCGGCGCAGCGCTGCTGGTTATCGCCAACGGCCTGCGCCTGATGAACGGAAATAAAAACAGCCGGTGAATACCGGCTGTTTTTTTGCAGAAGTATAAAATTATATGTAAAAGACTGTTCTTTTAGCTTATAATTTTACTACGTTAGCGGCTTGGGGACCACGGCTGCCTTCGACAATGTCGAATTCTACGCTCTGACCTTCGTCCAGAGTTTTGAAACCGTCCGACTGAATAGCGGAGAAGTGTACGAACACATCGTTACCTTCTTCGGTTTCAATAAAACCAAAACCTTTTTCTGCATTGAACCATTTTACTTTTCCTTGCATACTTTCTTTTGACCTCCTTAAAAATTCCTCCTAAGAGGATAGTCGATTTATTTTAGCATATTTATCATCAAAAATGCAAGCAATTTTTAGCAACAATGTAACTATAGAAAATTGCAATATTAAATGCCCACCATATTTTGGTAAACCGATGCATTATTATTAACTTGCCATTTCATTTGGTGTTCTATAGCCGAATATCCTTCTTGGATAATTGTTCATCCAGCGCTCAATT
>JBMOPI010000199.1:0-4470 GCA_049324975.1 Bacillota bacterium | reverse complement strand
CACCGCCGCCCGGGCGATGATGGGCTTAAACCGCTCCCCGTTAATACGGATGCTCCGTTTGCCCCGGGGCACATAGCTGCCGGTCTCATCCTTAAGGATAGGCAAGCCCCACTCCTCCACCCGGCGGGTGACCCGGTTCAGGCCCTCCGCGATGGAATGGACCAGGTCCTCCCGGACCAGGCCGGCAGAATCATTCTTAACGTAATCAAGAAACGTCTCCGGGGTCTCCCCGGGGTTTAGGTAAGCGTTAATAGCATTGATCCCTGCTGCCAGGCAGCCGCTGCGCTCGATGTGGGCTTTTTCCATCACGGTCACCCGGCATGCCGGGTCGGCTTCCCTGGCAATAACGGCGGCATAACACCCCGCAGTGCCGCCGCCGATAATCAGGAGATCAGTATCCAGCTGAACCGTTTTAATTTCACTTAAATCCATACTCTCGCCCCGCTACAAATGAATATTTCTCTGTGATCTTGTGTTTTCTGTGGTTATGTTCTTTCTACAACTTTCTTCAGCTCAGTCAAAAGTTCATAGGGAATTTTCAGATTACCACCCGTTCCGGTGCCCAGCTCAATCTCAGGTTTGTTGGCGCCGTGAAAATCGGTACCCCCTGTTACCAACAGGGAATGCTGCTGTGCCAGGCGGAGGTACAAAGCAGTCTCTTCCGGGGTGTGGGTGGTGTAGTATACCTCTACCCCTTTAAGCCCGGCTCCTTTTAATTTTTCCAGCAGTGCCGACAGCCGGTCGGGATTATGGTCCTTTATGTATTTAGGGTGGGCCAACACCGGCACCCCTCCGGCTTTCAATATAAGTTCTATACCTTCTGCCGGGGTCAGCTTTTCTTTTTTTACGTAGGCCGGCTGACCGGAACCGAGATATTTGTCAAAAGCCTCCCGGGTGTCGGCAACATACCCTTTCCGCACCAATACAGCAGCAAAATGCGGCCGGCCGATAACGTTACCGCCGGCAGCCTCCGTAACTTCTTCCAGGGAAATATGCATGCCCAGTTCCCGCAGTTTGCGGATCACTTTGGGATTTCGCTCCAGGCGGTACTCCTGGAGCTGCTCCAGGCTATCGAGCAGTGGTTTGGAACCAGGGTCGACATAATACCCCAGGATATGCATTTCACCCCCGTGGTAATCCACACTGATTTCTACCCCCGGGACCACTTCAAAATTCCTTTTGGCAGCCTCGGCCAAAGCCTCGGACAGCCCTTCGACGGTATCGTGGTCAGTGACAGCCACCGCCCGGAGGCCCTTCTCCCTGGCAAAAGTAACCAGGCCGGCAGGGCTCAGTGTCCCGTCAGAGGCTGTTGTGTGGACATGCAGGTCGATATGTCCCTGTTCCATTTACCACCCTTCCTTCTTATTGGAGATAATCCAGCTCTTCCAGTTTCTTAATGATTTTTGATGCGCTTTCCTCCGGGGTTTCCAGGTGGGTTTCCACCACTACCTCCGGATTTAATGGTTCTTCGTAAGGGTCGGAAATTCCTGTAAACTGCTTGATTTCTCCGGCCAGGGCCTTTTTGTAAAGCCCCTTGACATCCCTTTCAATGCACTTTTCCACCGGGCATTTGACATATACTTCTACAAAATCCCGGTTGTCCTCACGGATGAAATCCCGTACTTCCCGGTAAGGCGAAATAGCCGCAGTTATCACTGCCACGCCGTTTCTGGCCAGCAGTTTGGCCACATAGCCGATCCGTTTGATATTGGTGTCCCGGTCCTCTTTACTGAACCCGAGGCCTTTGCTTAAGTTTTCTCTCACCTCGTCCCCGTCCAGGATCTCTACATTCCTGCCCCTGTTTTTTAACTCCGCTTCAACAATCTTGGAAATAGTCGACTTACCGGCCCCGGACAGCCCGGTGAACCACAGGGTAAAACCTTTTTCGCAGCACATTTTATGATTCCTCCTTTGGTGATTGGATATGCTTAAGCCGCAGGGCGGCTTATTAACCCCGTCATAAATAACATATGTAGAACACCGGGCGGAAGTGCACCGGTTCCAATTCCGACTTTTCTGATATGTTTTGTGGTATTTAATATTATAGTAGATTAGGTTTACTCTTGTCAATAAAAAAACAAACCGGCCGGTAGACTTGCTGGCTACCGACCGGTAGGTTTATTTTAACAATTCCTTTTTTTGCCCGTCCATATAGGTCTCAAACTGCTTGCCCCTGATCAGGCAGCCAATGGCTGTCAGGGCAACATTTACGGCACATAATGAGTCATGTTCGCTAACCCTGCAGTGGTCACATGTTTCATTTATAATATGAAAGGCTTCATGTACCTTAAATAAGTCAAATGCCTGTGTATCTGTAGGGAGGGAACGAATAATGTCCAGGATGTCCGGCGGAGTACCAGGCAAAAACTTCTGCCCGGTGCGGCTAGCCTCTATAATACTTTCTTTTGCTGTATATAAATGACATTTATATCTCTTACATTCGATACAGTGGTGGCAAAGCTGATTTATAACAACAAAGGCCTGAAAGGCGTTTTCCTTGGTAAAGCCGGGAATTCGGGCCGATGTATCCCGGTCGGCCGTTGTTTCTTTTTGGAATTCCGTTTCGGTACCCACTTCCCCGCCCGGTGGTCCGTCGGCGCCACTCTTAAGCACTTCTTTTAGCGCCTGGGCGAACTGCCCGTAACCGGCCTTCCCCACGATTTCATAAAGCCGGGGCTTGGCGCCGACAATCCCTTCGGCAGAAAATCTTTGGGCAAAATATATATAACATTTTAGAATCGTTTCCACTACCTCAACAACTTTTTCCCCCGGAACATTATTAGCGATTAGGCGGCCATGAACCGGGGCAAATTCATTCTCAGCGCCGCCCAGGTAAACGGCAAAACCGTCCCTATTTTCTACGAACCCCAGGCATTGGCAATTCGCTGCAACACAGTTACGTGAACAACCGGAAAGGGCGATTTTAAAATCCCAGGGCAATTTCACCCCATAAAAGGCCTTATCGATGGCCCCAGCCAATTCCAACACATCATGCCTGCGGGCATTTTTACAGCCTGCCTTGCCTATGCAGGCCTTGACATTGCGCAAACTGCCGTGAACAATAGACGGTCTAAGCCCGGCGGCCTCAAGCAGCCGTAAAGCATCCTTCAGCTTCTCTTCCCGCAGCAGCAGCACCGGCGCCTGTCGGCTGGACAGTTTGAGTTTGGTTCCGCCGGCTTCCATAATACCGGCAATAACTTTTAGCTCCTGCGGCATTAAAACTCCGCCCGGGGTATTAAGTAAAACCGCCCAGTTATCATCTGTCTGCCTGACCACCCCCCAGGCACAATCCCGGTCCCTGTATTTATTTGCCGGATCCGGTACATATCTCTGCAACTCAATATCCCGCCAAAACTGATGACCAACCATGTTCAACCCTCCCTGTTAATTCTTATTAATAAAGATTGCTATTCTTCCGAGTCCTAATATTTTCCTGCAATTTTTGATAAAAAAATACCGCCGCAATAAAAAAGGAGTCTTGATGACTCCTTACTGTATCCGATATGGCAATTCGCTTCCTTCACCTATCCGGTTTTTTAGTTGCTGGTATACCTGTTCCGGCGTAAGCCCGTTGGCCTCAATCACCGGGGATTCGGTTTTTATGTTGGTGTACCCCATCAAATTGCGGTCCATGCCGGAAATAACAATAGCATCACAGTTCTTCAGCTCAATGCCGGTTTGGGTATGGGGATCCAGGTTAACCACCTCGTAACCCTTTTCTTCCAGGAACATCCCGACATTGCCAAGGGTACCTTCAATAGCCACTCTCTTTTTGCTGGCCAAAAATCTTCACCTCCCTTCGTTAATGTACCGGTACAGCTGCCGGCGGGGCTTCCTTGCCTTTGCGTTCGATATGAATGGCAGCATCCGGGCACACGGTCTGGCAGATCCCACAGGCAATGCAGCCTTCAATCCTCGGCTTGACCATCGGCGTGCCTAAAAAACCGAGTTCCTTTGACCATTCAATCACCTTGACCGGGCACTTCTCAATACAGAGCCCGCATCCCTTACAAAGGCCGGGCCAGACGTTAAACTTCCCTTTGTCATTTTCATATGTATTGATTTCCCATCTTCTTTCGTCCATCATGACATCTCCTCAAAGGAATCTTTGCCGACCCCGCATAAAGGACAAACCCAGTCCTCCGGCACATCTTCCCAGGCTGTTCCCGGCGCCACCCCGCTGTCCGGGTCGCCCTTTTCGGGGTCGTAAACATAACCGCATACCATACATTTCCATTTCTTCATTCCCGGCACCCCTTTCTAATATGTTTGCCCGTACGGCTCATAATATTCCCTGCCGTGGCCGCAGAGCGGACATACTTCCGGCGGTTCGGTGCCTTCATGCAGGTAGCCGCATTCCCGGCATTTCCATCTGACGGAAGTGTCTTTTTTTAGTAAAGTGCCTTTTTCCAGCTGGTCTAACAATGCCTTAAACCGCTTGGCATGATGCTCCTCCACCTTAGCCACATG
>JBMOPI010000198.1:0-4504 GCA_049324975.1 Bacillota bacterium | reverse complement strand
GACCTTAAGGTGCAGGAACGGCGCGAAAAGGAAAGCCCGCTGGTGCAGCTTGCCCGTCAGACCCTGGAAACCTATGTCCGGGAAGGCAAAAAAATAAAGCCGCCGGCGCCGCTCCCGGAAGAGCTCCAGGAACAGGCCGGGGTTTTTGTGTCCCTTAAAAAGCACGGCCAGCTCCGTGGTTGTATCGGCACTACCGGGCCAACGACGGCCAATGTCGCTGAAGAGATTATCAACAACGCCATCAGCGCCGGGGTGCGGGACCCGCGCTTTAACCCGGTGCGGTCGGATGAGCTGGCAGACATAGTATATTCGGTTGATGTTTTAAAAGAACCGGAACCGGTAGAGAGTATGGATCAGTTGGATGCAAAAAAATATGGGGTCATTGTGCGGAGCGGCCGCCGGTCCGGGTTGCTGCTGCCGAACCTGGAGGGCATTGACACCGTTGAGGAGCAGGTGGCCATTGCCCGGCAGAAGGCCGGCATCGGTCCGGAGGAACCGGTGGAGTTGGAGCGGTTCGAGGTAGTAAGATACTATTAAGTCGACGGTTAGAAGGTGAGATCGTGAAGGAAGCATTGTTCTGGGAAAAGAAAGACGACGGGGTTAAGGTGCAGTGCCACCTCTGCCCGCAGCGGTGTGTGATTGCCGATGGCCGGCCGGGGTTTTGCCGGGTGCGCAAAAATGAGGCCGGTACCCTGTATACCATAAATTACGGCCGGGTTTCTTCTTATGGGATGGACCCCATCGAAAAGAAACCGCTGTACCATTTTTACCCGGGGTCATATATTTTTTCCGCCGGTACGGTGGGCTGCAACCTGCGCTGCGGATTTTGCCAGAACTGGCAGATTGCCCATAAGGACGCTGAAACTATCTATATTTCTCCGGAACGGCTGGTGGAACTAGCCGGTGAGGAGCACCATGGTGTCCGGTCGATAGGGATTGCCTATACCTATTCGGAGCCGCTGATGTGGTACGAGTATGTATTGGAAACCGCTCAGATGTCCAGGCAGGCGGGACTGAAAAACGTGCTGGTGACCAACGGTTTCGTTAATGAGGAGCCGCTCCTGAAGCTCCTTCCTTACATCGATGCCATGAACATCGATGTGAAAGGGTTCAGTGACGAGTATTACAACAAGACCTGTGTCGGGGAACTGCATCCGGTACTGGAGACGGTGGAGCGGGTTTATCAAAAATGCCATGTGGAAATCACTACCCTATTAGTTCCCGGGCTTAACGACTCTCCTGAAGAGATTGAAGGTTTAGTGGATTGGCTGGCCCGGCTGGATAAGAATATACCCCTGCATTTTTCCAGGTATTTTCCTAATTATAAAATGGACATAGAGCCAACACCTTTGTCAACCATGGAACTGGCCCGGGAAATCGCCGGGCGGAAGCTAAATTACGTTTACCTGGGGAATGTTCCGGGGCTTGATGCAGCCAACACTTATTGCCCCCAATGTAAGGCGCTGATTTTTGACCGCGGCGGCTACCGCACCCGCGTGGTTGGGCTGGAGGGCCATAAGTGCAGGGAGTGCGGCGAGGAAATTAAGTTTGCCGGAAAAGAGGGATGAACGGTGCGGGGCGGTTTTACAACAAAGGAGCGATATATCAGTCATGTCCTGGAGATAGTAATCCTTGGCGGGGCGACTTATGCCATGGTCCGGCTGAACTGGATGTATGCCGTTGTAGCTTGGAGCCTGGCCGGATACCTTTGGGTTATCGGCAGGCCGCGGATTTGCCGCTACTGTATCAACAGGTGCCCCTATAATCCCAACCGGGAGTTTCGCAAAGAAAAAGTCCCGGTGGATATGATCATGTGTATGCGGCGGAAGCGCGACCTGTACCAGGGGCTGACGTATCAGGAGAGTGTTTTTGTGTACATATGCCTGGTAGTGGCCGGGGCGATAGTAATTTGGTCCCTGTTCAGGGTGAGCCTTTGGCTTGCCGCGGTGGTACTGGCGGCTTTTGGTGTTTACTGGTGGGGATTGTGGCGGCGGAAGGTCTGCCGGTACTGTGAGAACACCTGCCTTTTTCATCCGAAGAAAGATTCCCGTTTCCGGCCCAGTAAACAGGAAGTGAAGATATAGCTGGTAAGAGGAGTGAAAAGATTGTTTACAGCTGTTTTTATAGACTGGGAAAACATTGAAAAAACAGCCAAGCAAAATTTTGGCAGTATTTTTGCTTATGATAAATTTGTCGAGGTTATCAAAAAGGTGGCCGGGAACAATGGTCACCTGATTTGTGGCATTTTTGCCTACGGCGATTTCGATAAAGGTGAAGCCGGCCTGCAAACCAGGCTTATTCAGCTTGGTATTGAGCCCAAGCATGTAGTTACCAAGACGGCACACGAATATCTGAAGGGGTCTACTGATATTGAACTGTCTCTCGATATCCTTACAGTTATGTATGAATACCCTCATATTGACGATTACCTGTTTATTTCCGGGGACGGTGACCTGCGGCATGTTATCAGACGGCTGCAGATGAGAGGGAAAACCCTGCGGTTGATGGGTTTTCGTGACCACACCAACCGGTATTTGACGGAACTGGTGAATGATATCATTTTCCTGGATGATTACCCGGAAATAATGCGCAAGGTCACCAAAACGGAAAAAGAGAAAAAAATGCTGTCTTTTTTGGCCGATGAATTTGTTAAGCGGGTAGTTTTACAGTTGCATTGGGCGGAAAAGAATTTGGAAAAGCAGTTTATCGGTCTTAATTACTTCAGAAACCGTTTATTGGTCAGGTATCCGAAGACAGAGATCAGCGAAGCTTTGACTAACGCTCTGGATTATAATTTGATTACCACCTATCATGTTGACAACCCCGATGATCCCCTGCATCCGACCAAAGCTTGCAGACTGAACCGGGAAAATATAGTTGTGCAGCAAATTCTAGACGAGGCAGGTTCTAAAATTGATGATTGAGCCGCTGTTATTTGGTTTTGACGGTTGATGCAATAATTAAGATTGGCAACTCCCTCCTTGGTTTTTTCGACAACTTATGTCGAAAAATGACCGAATATAGGAAAATTTGTAGGAAAAATAGTTATTGACAGATTAATAGGAAAAAAGGGATAATAAAGGTAATGTTATGTCAAAATTTAGCATAATGTCCTGATAAAGGCAAACCTGTCCGAAAGGCGGGGGCGCAAAGCTACGGGTCTAAAGCGGAAACGCTATGACAGCCGGGCTGCCGAAGGATTGAAGTTTTAGCATCTTTATATAAGCACCTATCCTGAGGAATCGGGTAGGTGTTTTTGATTTTTTAGAGGAGGGATACTTGATGAGAAGAGTTTTTAAGCGGAGACTATGGGTGCAGGTCATAGCTATAATATTAGCAATGGCCTTGAACCTGGGCGCCTTGGACGGTTTGATTAGATTGACCATGCAGGAATGGGCGCTGGGGACTTTTGACGGTTTTCTAAAGAGCGCTGCGGCCAAAAACGTAGAGGTAGAGAAAAACAAAAATACCCTGCCTGATTCAGCAGGGCCAAAGAAGCACGTCAACCCCGCGGCGGAAGAAGCCCGGGAAAACCGGGAAGTCAAAGAGAAGCGGACACCCAACTCAAAGACATATAAGGTTGGGGAAAAGTAATATAAGACAGAAGTATTCCAGGACCCCATCCACTATGTCAACGAAAAGGACGAGTTGGTGGACATCGATAACACCCTGGTCCAGTCGGCGGACAAGGATTTTGCCTTCGAGAACAGGGCCAATAGCCTAAAAGTACGTTTTGCCGGTAAATCAGGAGAGAAAAAACTCGGCCAGCTCCAGCAACAAGAGTTTTCTATCAAGTGGTATCTTTTAGACGGCAAAGAAGCCGCGGGCAACACCTCCCGGAACACCATCACTTACAGCGGGATTAAGGAAAGCGCCGACCTCCGTTACGTCATTGAAGGTTCCACCTTAAAAGAAGACATTATCCTCAACAGTTCCGATGCCCCTTCAGAGTTTAAGTTTATACTGAACTTAAAGAACCTGGACTATGAAGTACAGGCAGACGGTTCCATCAACTTCGTGGAACCCCGGAACGGCGCCGTTGTCTGGGTGATGCCCAAACCCTTCATGTACGACGCCGAAGGGGAGCGGTCGGAGGCTGTAACAGCCAACCTGGAAAATAAATGGGGCAGGCTGGTTTTGACCATCACAGCGGACCGGGAGTGGATATCCGCCGCTGACAGGAGCCTGCCCATCGTCATAGACCCCACCCTCCAGCCCGGCCCTAGCGACGGGCGGGACACCTTCATCTCATCAAGTAACCCCGACACCAATTACCGGCCCAATGATTACCTCTATGCCGGCAAAACCCCTGCCTACGGGGACACCAGAAGCTTCTTCTATTTTGACAACCTGACCGGTGAAAAGGATATTACCGTTACTGACGCCAGGTTCTATGCTTACGCCACAGAAGGTTCTTTAACCTCCGTCAACCTGTACCCGGTACAGGTTGACTGGCAATGGGACACGAACACCCTGGACTGGAACTTCTGGCAGAAAAACGGCA
>JBMOPI010000197.1:0-4515 GCA_049324975.1 Bacillota bacterium | reverse complement strand
CTCTTTTTCGTTACTCATCTTATCCCTCCACCACTTCTAACTGAGCCAGAATCTGGGCATCCGTATAATCCGGCATCTGGACCGCTTTACCGGGGCACTCGGCCGCACAGATACCACAGCGGCGGCAGGCCAGCGGGTTCATTTGAGCCGCCGATTTATACAGGTTTTTGAATTCTTCCCGGTGTTCTATAGTAATGGCCTGATGCGGGCAGCAGCGGTAGCAGGTGAGGCAAACAACACACTTGGGGGGATCAACGGTGGGAGAAGTGAGTTCAACCAGGACTTTGTCAGCGTATAGTGTTTTGAGGATTTCTCCGGCTATTGTCCTGGCAGAAATCTTTATATCAGGCACCATGCAGGGCGACTGGCAGCCGCCGGCAAGGTAGATACCGTCCCTGGAAGTATATGCGGGCAGCAAATGTACATTGTCAGCCCCGAAAAAAGATCCGGGACCAAGTTCCAGCTTTAGGATTTTGGCCAGTTCCTCGGTACCTTCGGCAGGCACGATTTCTTCCGGCAGCACAATGTAGTCTGAGGTAATTTTGCAGGTCCCCGGGAGTTTGCCCTGAATAAAAGGATCTTCGTAACTGATAGTGATTTCATTGTTCTGGGCGATTATTTCCAGTTTATCGACGAATTTGAAAAAGTTAACCCCGGCCGCCCGGGCTTCAGTGTACAATGCCTCCCAGTCGTCACCGCCAACCTTAATATTAGTGTAAAAAAAGTTTACCGAAGCCTTATACTGCTCACGGAGCAGCAATGCGTTTTTCATGGCTACCAAAAAGGAAAGGGTATAGTCTTCGGTGGTTTTACCCACTACAAAAGAGATTTTTTTCCGGGTAAAATCCTTCCCGTCAGCCAGGAGCCTTTCCAGTTTCATCTGGCCGATAACATTATCGGCGATACCAAGGCCATACTTGACCGGACAGAAAATGGTCTGGACACCGGTGGCCACGACAATAGCCCCGACTTTTGCTGTCGATTCAGTACCATTTTTCACAAAATATGTCGTAAAATTACCGATGGCACCGTCCATGTCAGCTAACCGGGTACCTGTCCGCACCTCGATATTACCGTTGCTTTCTACATTTTTAATCTTTTCCTGTAAAAGCCCGGCCGGTTTTATTGCCGCCCCCGAAATTGAGTTGACCCGGGACAGCCGTCCGCCAAGCTTGTCTTCTTTTTCAATAATAATGACCTTAAAACCGCGGTCCGCGCATTCCAGAGCTGTTTCCAGACCGGCCAGGCCGCCGCCGATGACCAATACAGTCCGTTCCACAGAAAATTCGCCAAAACCCACTTCTTCCAGCTGAACGGCCCGGGCAATGGCCATCATGGTCAGTTCCAAAGCCTTCGCAGTTGCCGCAGGACTATTTCCATGAACATTGCTGCATGCTTCGGAAATATTGGCCATAGACAAATAATGCGGGTCTAACCCGGCTTTTTTCAAAACACTGGTAAAAAATTTTTCCCTTCCCGCCATTGAACATCCAACAACCGCAACCCTGTTTAACTGATGTTTGTCGATTTCCTTTACCATCAGTTCCCCTTCTAAATGGGCGCACAGGTTCTGACTCTCACGGACAAATTCGACTACGGGATTCTTTTTAACTTCGGAGGCGATAAAACCGCAATCGACTTTTTCCGCAATTTTCCCATTGCAATTGCAAAAAAAGACACCTACTCGAACATTGTGTCCCATTTTGTCTCCTCCCACCGAAAAGTTAATTGGGGAGAGCCCCCTAAAAAAGGAAACTCTCCACCAATTATAAGCAGCTATACGGTTATAATAATTTTTAACCTACTTCTGTCTGAAAACCTTCAGGTAAGAATCACAGTAGATGGACTGGTTCAGGATAATGCTTGCAGTAGCTGCGGTATCGACGAGATCGTCATCATCAGCATCCATAACGGCGGAATCCAGACCGCAAACCATGGCCATAGCCAGGTAAGTCCGGTTGATCAGCGGCCGGTTCGGCGCCTTCTGGGAAATATTGGACAAGCCAACGGTAGTCTTGGGTGCCGGGTTGGCCAGCAGTTTAACCTGACGCAGGGCCTCCAGGGTTTCCGGACCATGCTCCTGGGCAACGTTAACCGGCAGTACCAGCGGGTCGATATACAGGTCCTGCATGGGGATACCGTGCATGTCAGCATTGGCTACCAGTTCCATAGCCAGGGCGATGCGGTCCTCAGCAGTCTTGGGCACACCCTTCTCGTTCATGGTCAGGGCTACAACAGCAGCATTGTACTTGGCAGCCAGGGGGAAGATAACATCCATCTTAGCCTGCTCGGCAGTGGTGGAGTTTACCATAGCCTTGCCTTTATGGACCTTCAGGCCTTCTTCCATAGCCGCAATGTTAGTGGTGTCGATGCAGCAAGGCAGGTCAACAACTTCTTGTACAGTTTTGACCATCCAGGCCATAATTTCGGCCTGTTCTTCTTTACTGGCGATCGGTCCGGTATTTACATCCAGCCAGTAGGAGCCCTTTTCGGCCTGTTTGATAGCCCAATCTTGCAGGGGCTTCGGGTCTCTGGCCGCGATAGCCTCGCGGATATCCTTGAAGAGACCGTTAATTCTTTCACCGATAATCTCAAACATTAATTCTTCAATCCTCCCTTAATAAAAATATTAATATGCGTTGGATACCATCAGCTCGTCAACATAAGCTTTGAATCGCTTAACGGATTCGGGATGACGCATAATCATGATCGCACCGCCGGCAATGGCAAAGGTGGTAGAGGTCATTACTTCCCACAGGATAGCCCGGTCAGCCTGCGGACCCCACTCCGGTACATCCTGGTCTTTTGCTTCCTTGGTCTTCCATGCCTCTTGACCAACAAAGCAGCAAACAGGCATAGCCAGCATCTTGTCACCGGTCAGGGCGCCCATGCGGGCCCGCTCCATGATGGAGTAAGCATACTCAATACCGTAACCGAGAGCGCCAACCAGCGGGTCGATAGCAATCCGGTCGGTGGGCAGGGCCATTTCGGTCAACAGGATGTTCAACTGCTTGGCCAGGTTGATATCCAGCGGGGAGGAAGCGATGAGGCTGTGGCCTCCGCCGATAGCAGCAGCAGTAATAGACTTGTAGTTGTTCGGGGTAACGCAGCCGATCAGGCAGTTTTTACCGTTCAGAGCGTCACATACAACCGGCAGGATTTCGCCGTCTTTTTCTTCAACACCGGTACCGATAACAATCAGCGGAACATTGATGGCATCAGCAACAGCCTTGGCAGTCTTGGCCACATCATCAGCGGAGGCATTGCTCCAGTCCGGATGTGCGCTCATCAAACGCAGGGCTACAGCGTCGGCACCCAACTCAACACATTTTTTGGCCCAGGCCACAGGGTCGTTTAATACCCCGGCAAAAGCCTCTTTTAACATATCCGGCCAATCAACCGGCTCCTGGTCAAATACTTCCAGAACTGCAATCGGCTTGTTGGGGATTTCACCCTCGAACTGCAGGAAAGGCAGGGTAGTTTCACCACCAACCTTAAGGGTTCCGCCGATAGTTAGCTCGGCTACTTTACTGGTCCATCTTTCCTTTATTAAATTAACAGCCATTTCTTGCGCTCCTTTCATCAATTATCAATTTATCACTGCGGATTTACGCATTCCAGCGCTGCTTGAAGAAGGAAGGTAGACCGGCAGATTCCCGCGGACCTACAATTACTTCCAACCCACTCAGCTCGGCGGTCTTACCGCTCAGCACTGCAACGCCGCCAGGGATGATGATTTTCTTATGGTTGACTTTATCCATAATACCAAGCTTCTTAACGGTGTCGGCAATGGTTTCCGGAGTGAATTTACCGGCAGCCCAGGCAGTAAGTACGGAAATACCGTCGGTGTCAACCGGGATAATGTAAGCAGGTTGACGGGCACCTTCAGTGTCACCGGCCACACAGAAGTAGCTGAGGGAGAAGTTGGTGGTGATGAGCACCGGAGCATCCGGACCCGGATTAAGCAGTTCGTAGATTTTGGTTTCTACAGCAATCGGCTTCTGCGGGTCAGTGTAAATGTTCAGCCTGAGTGTAATAACAGGCAGGATATGCTCCGGCTCAGCGCTTCTCATAACTACGATGCCTGCATACTTGGCAACAAAAACACCGGCATCAAGGGATTCCTTGATGGGATCGTCGTTTACGGCAAATGCAATGGTCGGATAGCCGAAGGGACGGAACAGTTTAATAGCGGACCTCCGAATCTGGGTCTGGTCAGCCAGCACCTTGGATACTTCCCGGGCGCCGGAATCCAGGATCAGGTTCTTGTAGCCCAGGGCTACCACTTTCTCAACCAGTTCAGCCAGGCTGTTCAGGTCATTGCCTTTTACAACCAGCGGAGCCTCGTACTTCTTGGCCAGGTTAGTCATAGCCTCAAAGTTATTGGCATCGGCAGCATATACCACCGGCTTGTTGGCGCCGGCAACTTCCAGAGCCTTTTCCATAGCAGCAACGTCACCGGAAACAAGCAGCAGCGGATAAGCGGTATTATCCTGCACCAGCTTAACGGCATCA
>JBMOPI010000196.1:0-4516 GCA_049324975.1 Bacillota bacterium | reverse complement strand
TCACAAAACCCGGGCCAGGCGGCATTCCGTACATTTGGGCCGCCTGGCCCGGCAGGTTGCCCGGCCGTGGAAAATCAGCCAATGATGGGCGTTCCTCCATAATTCCTCGGGAATTGCCTGCATCAGCTGTTTCTCTGTGGCGGCCGCGTCTTTGGCCTGCGCCAGGCCAAGCCGGTTGGCCACCCGGAAAACATGGGTATCCACAGCCAGGTTCCAACGGAGCCGGCCCGGCCAACGGCCTTTTCCCGCTCCGGACGGTTCAGCTAGAATTATATCGTATTTGCTTCCTCCCGTCCATTTTATGACCGGTTAACCCCCTTCCGGACTGCAGGAATTGTTTCAATCCGTGTAGAAAAATATATCATCCTGTAGAATAAAAAGGAGTTTACAATTGTCGAAAGTAAAACTTTTATTTGGCCTAAACTTTACCAGAATTGTTTTGATGGTTTTTATTCTGCTGCTTACAGACGTGGCCATCGAAAAAGAAGAAAACAAACTGCTGGCCGAGCCGGCCCAAATCCGGCTGGCCACCCAGGAAGTGGACAGTATCCGGGCACTGCAGCGCCAGATCAAACTCAGCCGGGGATATAACGTTGTCTTCCTGGGGGACTCTATCGTCTACGGCTCCAGTGTCGGACCCAGGCAAACAATCCCTTTTTACCTGGAACAGGAGCTCCGGAAAAAATACCCGCAGCAAAACATCCGGGTTTTTAACTACGGATATAAAGGATACGGTATTTCGGAAACTTTTTTTATGCTCAATTCCCTGCGCGGCACCGGTGTGGACCTGGTGGTGTTCGGCCTGAGCTCCGGCTGGTTCAACCGCAAACCGGTACTGGAGCATGCTAATGTTGTTAAGTTAAACCCTGATGTTTTTCAAAAATCCAGGGTGAGCAAACTGGGGGTTGCTTTACCAGACTCCGACAAAGACCTGTGGGAGCGGCGGCTTTCCGTTTTCCTGGCCGAACATTGGGCCTTATACCGTAACAGGAGCACCATTGCCGCTAAAATTCTCGGCAAGTCCCTGGCCGAAAAAATCTTTGAATCCAAACTCGCCGTATATGACCCTGCCGCTTACCGGAACGACCGGATTTACTGGGAGGAAGTGCGCCGCCCATGGTACGAAAAAGAATTTCAAAAGCGTAACATCAGCAAATTTGGTTGGGTAAACCAATCCCCCACCAACCCCCAACTGGGCTTTTATGAATTATTGATGGACATGGTCCAGGCCGAAGGCGTGACATCGTTGTTCTATGTCACTCCCGTAAATTATGATTTGTTCGCATCCTATAACCTCATTGATTATTCCGCCTGGAACAAAAGCAGGTCCGGGCTAAAGGACCTCAGCCGGCCGCCGGGAATTAATTATGTTGATTTTTCTGATGCCGTGCCCGGTAAATACTTTGCCGACAGCGTCCACATGCTTGCCCCGGGTAATAAGCTGCTGGCCGGTAAAATTGCTGCCGAAATTTCCGCCCGGGGGTTTATCAAATGACCGCAGTAACGTCACTTTCCTTCGGATTTTTTCTGCTGCTCACCGTACCTTTATACTGGCTGCTGCCGGCGGTAGGGCGCAGGTATTTTCTTTTGGCCGCCGGCTTAGTTTTCTTAGGGCTTATTTCCTTGCCGCTGCTGTTGCTGGTCCTGCTGCTCAGCTCCTTCAGCTATTGGCTTGGCAGTATCCTCTATGACGGCAATAAAGGCAAGCCGGCCCTTGTATTAGGCCTGCTGGCACCGCTGGGAGTACTGGCATTTTACAAATATACCCCCATGCTCATTAAAACATTTAACGCGGCCGCCAGGTTTACGCAGTGGAATACCCTGACTGTGCCAAATATAGCGGTCCCGGTGGGAATTTCCTTTTTTACCTTCAAACTGCTGCATTATTTGATTAACTGCTACAGAAAAGAAAACCCTCCGGGTACTTTCCGGCATTTTCTCCTGTATATGGCCTTTTTCCCTATCTTCACAGCAGGCCCCATTTTGCCGCGCAAAATCCTACCTTTGCCGGCAATCACCTTTACACAGGCAGCGTCCGCATTCTCACCGGTCTATTTAAAAAAAAGGTGCTGGCCGACAACCTGATAATTTTTGCCAGTGTGCTGCAGGGGCAGGAAGCGGGCGGCTGGGGTTACTGGCTGGCCGCATATGCTTACGCCTTCCAGCTTTACTTTGACTTTTCCGGTTACTCCGACATAGCTATCGGCAGTGCAAGGCTTTTTGGCTATGACATCGCGGAAAACTTCAACTGGCCTTACCTGCAGCGGAATATTTCGCTTTTCTGGAAAAACTGGCATATGACCTTAACCGGTTGGTTCACTCAATACATCTTTATCCCGCTCGGTGGCAGCCGGGTTTCCTTCCTCAGGACTATCTTCAATACCATGGTGGTCATGGCCGTAACAGGGATATGGCATGGGGCCGCCTGGCACTTTATGCTGTGGGGCCTTTACCACGGCCTGGGCCTTGCCATCTGGCGTATATACGGGCGTTATGCGGGCGGGAAACCGGGGCATCGCTGGGCGGATGCCCTATGGTTGAGAGGCCTGAGCACTATAGTCACTTTTCACTTTGTAGTGTTGGGCTGGGTCTTTTTTGCCACAGATTTCCACCAGAGCCTGTACGTTGTTTCAAGAATGTTATTTCTAAAGTAGGAGGGTGCGCCGGTGTTAAAAGAAAAACTGGTGAAATTTGGCTGGGACCTTGTCAGTGCGGCTCTTTGGGCCTTATTTATCATAGTGATTGTAATCTTCGCCAAGGCTTCCACAACCCAGTTTATCTATAACCGCTTTTAAAGCGGAAGCCCCTCGCATATAACTGCTTAGGGGCTTTTTCTTACTCCTCAGCCTGAAAGTTCCCGTTTCTTTTATCCATTTCTTCTTCGGCAAATCTGACCATCTTTTTCACCATATTGCCGCCTATCTTGCCTACTTCCCGGGTGGTATATAAAATTGGCGCCCGCTTCGCAAACACCGAAGCCATATTGCCGGTTCTGCATCAACCTGTTTATGACCCGCTGAATTTTGTCAAAAGCAAATACGGTTTGGAACTGCAGCCCCTGTCCCGCCTCCATACACTGGTAATCCACGGGCCGGGGGGTCAGCCAAAATCAAAGGGGAATTGGGGTATATTACCGCCCGCGGCAACCACCCCATGGCCCTGGAAGTTCAATTGGGCAATTTAGTTCAATCAAGGGTTGAGTTCAACAGTTATTATAACTTGAAGGACCTGAAGAAACAGTATGAAATGGTCGTATTGGCCACCGGCAATCCCGATGAATGCAAGCGGCTGGGCATATGGAAAACTGATATGGTGGCAAATCTTACGGGAGCATATGTTGAAGGAAGTTTTGACCCTTTTACCGCCGAAGTGGTTCGACAATGACCCTGCGCCGGGGGCTCGAAAAACTCACAAATACGGGCTATGACCGGTTCATCCAGCTTTTACGGACACCGGTGGGAAAATACTTGTTCACCAATAACCGTATTCCCATACTCAAAGGGGCAGCCAAAATTTTAGGGCCTTCCCTGTTGCGGAAAGGCCCTGTTTCATAGAAATCATTTCACTTTGGCATAAATGACCGTTTTGGTCCCTTTTTCCTTTTCGCACTCCTGACAGCTCAGGTACCAAAAACAGTAGTCGGTGGCAAGCTGCCCCTGCCTTAACAGTTGCCGGTCAAATTCTTTCAAGGCCTTGGGCACCAGGTACCGGGGTCCGGTAAAGGTCTTGCCTATTAATTTGGTGTCCCCGTAGGTCACTACCTTGTCATCACGCCGGCCGGGGGTTTCAATCTCCACCATAATCCTGCCGATGAACATGCCGTCGGCAAAAAACACCCGCAACGGCCGGACCAAGGTGAAGCCCTTGCGCTCTATTTCCGCGATGGTCTTTTCGATGCGCATTTCCGGCGCCACCGGAAAATGGGACAGCATAGGTACCCGTGCCTCGTAAAAACTCCGTCCGGACAGGTGGCTTTCCTGCAGGTCCAGGGCCTGAAATTCATCTTCTGTTAAATCGGGACAGTGGCAGGGTATTTTCATTTTTTCACCTTCCCCCGGGTTGCAAGCCACTTTTCATATGCCGGCAGCTGCAGTGTGCGCAGGGCCATGCCCACGCCCAGGTTTATGCCCAGTCCGACGGACCAGGCCTTGCGTACCAGGTCCATCGGTGTGGTAAAAATAACCACCAGCAGGACCAGGGTGCCTATAATGCTGTATTTAATGGTGTTTTTCTGTTTTTGCGGGAAACCCAGCGCCCCCCAGTTAAGCCCGGCCAGGACAGCGCCAAACAGAAAAGCCGGCGCTGCCAGGATTGGAATCAGGTTAGGGTGCAGCGGTTTAGAAATTTTGACCGGCAAGGTTCAGCCCCCTCTTAAACGCTACTGCTGACGATATTATAACACAAGTTTTTCCTGCGCCAAGGAAAAAAATGTGTTATGATAAATTACATACGGGTGAAAATAATACAGGAATAATTGAAGGGAAGGGGTTGCCATGATTACTCAGGAACTGGTAGA
>JBMOPI010000195.1:0-4534 GCA_049324975.1 Bacillota bacterium | reverse complement strand
TTTTTAAAGGTATAGATATAAAAGGTTTAGGCGGGGGAGGTACAGAGAGATGCATCTTAAGGGAAAAAGCCGGGTAGTCCTGGCCCTGGTTATGGCGCTTGCTTTTTTGACCGTAACTTTTATACCGACATACGGTGCTGAGCTGAATGACCTGATTAAACAAAAGAACCAGAAGAAACAGGAAATGAAAGAAACCAAGACCATCATCAAGGCCAAGGAGAAGAAAGAAAAAGACCTGCTGGGCGAACTGGCCGACCTGGACCAGAACATTACCGCGCTGCAGAGTGAAGTGGCGAAGGTTAAGGAAGAACTGGCCAAGGTAGAGGATCAGGTGGATATCACCCAGGCTGAATTGGATGCAGCGGAAGAACGGCTCCGGGAGCGGACCGCCGTCCTCCATGTCCGGGTCAAGGACATCTATATGAACGGTAAAGTAAGTTACCTGGAGGTGCTGCTCTCTGCAAGGAGTTTCAGTGAGTTCGTTACCCGGTTCGATTTTTTACAGCGGATACTGAAACAGGATAACGAACTGGTGAAATCCATCGAAGCCCAAAAGCAGGATATTGCCAATAAGAAAGCTGACCTATTGGTTAAACGGGACGAGATCAAGGCGCTGAAAAAACGGAAAGAAGCCCGGCAGATGGAGCTTGGCCAGCGTAAAGGCGACCGTAAAAACAAGCTGGAGGAAATCCAGTCCAGCAAAGAGGATTATGAAAAGATCCTGGACGAACTGGAAGAAGAGACCGCTGCCCTGGACAACCTGATCCGGCAAAAGAGCCGGGCCAACGTAAAAAAAGGCACCGGGCAGTTTACCTGGCCGGTGCCCGGGCACAGCCGGATATCATCGCCTTTCGGCATGCGCACCCACCCTGTGCTTGGCACCAAGCGGATGCACTACGGCATCGATATCCCTGCCCCGGAAGGGACCAAAGTGGTAGCCGCCGATGACGGCACGGTGATCATGGTAGGTTCCATGCGGGGCTATGGCCTGGTAGTGGTGGTGGACCACGGCAACGGCCTGACCACAACTTACGCCCACCTGTCAGCCCAGTTGGTGAAGGAAGGGCAGGATGTCAGCAAAGAGGACACCATTGCCAAGGTAGGCAACACGGGTTTGAGCACCGGCCCGCACCTGGATTTTTCCGTGCGCACCAACGGCACGCCGGTGGACCCCATGGGGTACTTATAAACACTGTATTTGCCGCGCCGCCGCAGTCTTTTTGACTGCGGCGGTTGTATTTTCATTAATATTATTGTAGTATAATACATATATTTATTGTACATGCAGACAAAGACTGGTGGGTGATTTGGTTGTCCGAACGGCGCCGGGTTTTGCTCGGAGTTATAGCGGTAGTAATGGTTTTACTGGTGGTCGGCAGCGGTCTGGTCACTACGGCGATGATAGCGAATTATCAAAATGTGGGCACTTTGACCCGGGTAATTTCCCTGATCGAGAAAAACTATTTGGAAAAGGTAACCGCCGCCACTTTGGTTGAGGGTGCGGTCAAGGGGGTCGTGGAGTCCCTGGATGACCCATATTCCGTTTATATGCCGGCCAAAGAATTTAAGAAGCTGCAGGAACAGGTCAAGGGGTTCTTCGGCGGTATCGGGATTTTCGTGGACACCCGCGGCGACCAGCTGACAGTGGCAAAACCCATAGAAGGTACCCCGGCCTACAAGAAAGGCATCAAATCAGGAGATGTCATCGTAAAAATTAATGACAAGGAAACCAAGGGGATGGACCCTGATGTTGCCATTAACATGATGCGGGGGCCCGTGGGGACAAAGGTGAAGCTGGTTGTTTTCCGCAAGTCGGCCCATAAGATGCTGACTTTCGAAATTACCCGGGAAGAAATTGAGGTCCCCACGGTTGAAGGCAAAATCCTGCCTGGTACGGACATTGCTTATATCCAGCTGAGCCTGTTTACAACCGTCACTGATAATGAACTGGGTAATGTGCTGAAAAAACTAATTAAAGAACGCACCGGCAAAGAAGTCTCGCCGGCAAATTTCCAGGATTTTAAAGGGGAGCTTAAGAAATCAGGCATCCTCGGCATCATCCTGGACCTTAGGGACAATCCCGGCGGCGAGCTGGAGGCCGCCACCCGGGTGGCAGATCTGTTTATACCAAAAGGACCAATTGTCTTTATTGATTATCGGGCGGGAGAGGATGAGATCCACGAAGCCGATGATAACAGGATTGACCTGCCGCTGGCAGTGCTGGTCAACGGGGGCAGCGCCAGTGCATCGGAGATTGTCGCCGGCGCTGTCAAAGATACTAAAGCCGGGACTGTGGTGGGCACGAAAACCTTTGGCAAAGGGGTAGTGCAGTCTATTTTCCCGCTGCAGAACGATGCCGGACTGAAGCTGACCACCGCCCGTTACCTGACGCCCCAAAAGCACGATATCAACAAGAAGGGCATCACCCCCGATGTGGTGGTGGAAATACCGGAAGAGGCAGCGCCGGGTACGGAGAAATACGACGAGGGGAAAGACGCCCAACTGCAAAAGGCCGTCAGCATTTTACAGGAGAAGATAAACAGGTAATGCCGGGCCACGAAGTCTTTGCTGATTTCGTGGCTTTTACACTTAAACGGATGAGGTGATCCGGTGGCGTTTTTGTTACAGCTGAGCGGTGAAGTACTGGCCGGTCTTGCGGCCGCATTGCAGAACCCCCTTTTTTGGGTAATTGTGGTACTGGTTGGTTTTCAGTACCGGCGCATTGGGAAAACCAGGGAAAACCTTTTTGGGGTACAGACCGGCTCGGTTTACAGGGATACCCTGGTAGCGGCCGGCCACGGCGTTATCGGCGGGATTGCGGGCAGTTACCTGCTGGTCCTGACCGGGGTAACCCTGGATAATGTGGGTATCCAGTATATCTGGCCGCTGGCCGTGCTGTTGATGTTGGTCAATCCCCGTTTTCTCTGTTTCTCATACGCCGGCGGCATTGTAGCCCTGGCCAGCCTGATTTTGGGGAACCCGGCGGGGATCGACATTCCGCAACTGATGGCCCTGGTAGCCATCCTGCACCTGGTGGAAAGCATGCTGATCCTCATGGGCGGCCATGTCGGCGCCACCCCAATGTTTACAAAAGACCGGGCCGGCAATATCGTGGGCGGGTTCACCCTGCAGAAATTCTGGCCTATTCCCATTGTGGCCCTGGTGGTAGCAGCCACCCAACAAATGCCCGGACCTGACTATATAAATATGCCTGAATGGTGGCCGCTGCTTAAAACCACTGCCAACAGTCCGCGGGACCTGACTTATATGCTGATCCCGGTCATCGCCGCGCTGGGTTACGGTGACCTGGCGGTGGCCAGAACGCCGGAAGAAAAGAGCCGGGTCTCGGCCCGTAATTTAAGTTTATACAGTCTCGCCCTGCTGGCGCTGGCAGTCCTGGCGTCCCGGTGGGCCGTTTTCGCTTGGGCTGCCGCCCTCTTCGCGCCCCTGGGCCACGAATTGATCATCTACATCAGCCAGAACATGGAGTACAGGGGCAAGCCGGTATTCACCCCGCCGCAGCGGGGGGTAATGGTGCTTGAGGCGGTCCCCGGCTCCCCGGCTATGGCGGCAGGTATCAGGTCAGGGGATGTCATCTATGCCATTAACGGCTACCAGGTGAACAGCAAGCACGACGTTGAAAATATCCTTTCATACCACCCGCCGCTGCTGGAAGTTGAATATGTAAGCCGGCGAACCGGCCGGTGGCACCGGGGTATCATGCGGCCGCGGTCTTTTCAGCCGGTGGGCATCATCTTTGTACCGGAAGGCAACGAGGGTGTCTATGTGGAAATGAAAAATGTGAGTTTGCTAAAAAGGCTGTGGAATAAATTAGTCAAGAGGAAACAGTAGATGGGGGATGGTACAACACCCCCCATCTTTAAACATCACCACATAAATCTTCCCGGAATACATCCACATCGCCGCGGAAGAAGCCGAAAAGCCTGAGGTTCCGGTTGCCCGGACAATTTACTGAGAGTACTAACAACACTAAGTTGGAAGCTACCTGGGTGGCAACAAGAACGGCGGTGCAGTTTCTGAGTACTTCATTGGTAGTTAGGTTGCGTATGGTAACATCCCTGAAATGAGCTTCCACGTGTTCGATGGACGGGCGTTTTACGGTTTTTACAAGAGTAGCTCTGTTACTTGTAACGGTGAGTGTTTCCCGCCTGAGCAATCTCCGTACAACTACTGTCGCATCAAGGGTGCCGGTAGGTTGGTTACCTACGCATGAGACTTTGGCTTTTACCCGGGCACTTACTCTGTCTGTTGTGATACTGGCGTTTACAGTTCCGTCAGCCACAATGAATCCCCCCTTCTTTAATTTACATAATACTAATATGCAGGAGCCTGAAAAAATGTTAACTCTATTCCAGGTTAAATATGGTATAATGATAAAATAATAGAATTTTGTGTCGAACAAAGGTGGACGTAGAGAGAAATGGACCTGGAAAGATGTACAAGCCTTGAGGAACTTGCCGCCCTGGCCCGGGACTGCCGGCGCTGCAGCCTGCGGGAAGGCTGCCGGGGTGTG
>JBMOPI010000194.1:0-4551 GCA_049324975.1 Bacillota bacterium | reverse complement strand
CGGAGATCATCGTTGGAACTATAGGTGCTGTCAGACACCCTCCCGCCAGGTTTATACCTGACGGGCAGCCAGGTCTTTCAACCGGGTTTCACGGCTTACGCCGCTACTCCCTTACTCCGCCTGGCTTGTGTTAAAGGTACATCCACTTGAACTGGGGAGCGTTCTGGCCGGTTAATCGTAAACGTCGGTGGGCAGAAAAAAGTGACCCCACGGGAAATTATCCGCGGGGTCACTTTTTTCATGCTGTTTTACGCCGCCCAGAGAACGTTATTCTAACAGCCGGGCCAGTTCCTGCGGGTTGGTGACAGGCGCCTGGCAGGCGAAATCCTTACATACATATGCCGTGGCTTTACCGTCTACCGCCTGCCGTTCCGCCACATAGGGCGCGAGTTGGGTCAATTCCTCCCCTGCTTTGCCGGTGGCCTTTACTGTCAGAAGGGTTTCAGGCCTGAAGCCGGATTTCACCTGGTTAACCATCTCCCGGGTATCTGCTGCCCCGGGGTCACCCACGATGGTTACTTCAACCGGGGATGTTTCATTCAAGTAAACCGCCATCAGGAAGTGGGCATGGCCGGGGGGCGTTTCGCTCACCGTGCCGCCGAATGCCCGGAGCTGCTTCACGGCGGTCTCTTCCAGCCCGGTGTCACCGGTCAGGCGGGCCAGCCGCAGCAAGTTCACGGCAGCCACGGAGTTCCCGGAAGGCATTGCCCCGTCGTAGATTTCCTTCGGCCGGGAGATGAGGGTTTCGGCATCTGAACCGTACTGGTACAGCCCGCCATGTTCTTCGTCCCAGAAGAATTTCAGCATGTCGCTGTTGAGTTCCAGGGCCTGTTTCAGAAAATCAGGCTTAAAGGTAGCCTGAGAAAGTTCAATCAGCCCCCAGATGAGAAAGGCGTAGTCGTCCACATAGGCGGGGTAGGCCGCCTCCCCGTCCCGATAGCGGGCCAGCAGCCGCCCATCTTCCCGCCGCAGCCGCCCCATGATAAATTGCGCTGCCTTTTCGGCCGCTGCCGCATACCGGTCATCCTGCAGGACCCGGGCGCCGAAGGCCATGGCGGTGATCATCAGGCCGTTCCAGGCGGTGAGGATTTTGTCATCTTTGAATGGGTGGACCCGCTTTTCCCGGTGGCGGAAGAGCTTTTCCCCGGCTTCGCCAAAACCCGTGACCAGACCCGTTTCAATAAGGTTGGGGATGCTTTTGCCCTCGAAATTCCCCCGGGGAGTGATGTCAAAGGCCCGGCAAAAGCGCTCACCTTCCTCGCTGCCAAGCACCTCCTTCACTTCCTCCGGGGTCCAGACATAGAATTTACCTTCTTCCCCTTCAGAATCGGCATCCTCAGCCGAATAAAAAGCCCCTTCGGGGGAGGTCATGTCCCTGAGGACATAAGTGAAGATCTCCCGGGCCACCCGGGCATACTGTTCTTTACCGGTTGCCTGGTAGGTTTCCAAATAGGCAATGGCCAACAGGGCATTGTCATAGAGCATTTTCTCAAAATGGGGCACCAGCCACTGGCGGTCGGTGGAATACCGGGTAAAGCCGAAACCGATATGGTCGTAAATGCCGCCACGGTACATGGCGTCGAGGGTTTTTTCCACCATTTCCAGGGCTGCCGCGTCACCGGTCATTTTCCAATAGCGCAGGAGAAAAGACAGGTTATGGGGCGTCGGGAACTTGGGCGCCCGGCCAAAACCGCCGTACCGGGAGTCGAAGTTTTGTTCGTAATAGTCGAAAGCGCGGTCCAGTACTTCCCGGTTAGCTTCGCCCTTATTATGGGCAAAGTATGAGGTTTCGACAGCCTCAATTATTTTGTCGCCGGAGGCAATCAACTCATCTTTGTTGTTCTGCCACAGATGCGCTATGCGCTGCAGGATACTGATCAGGCCCGGCATACCCCGGGCGTTGTTTTTGGGGAAATAGGTGCCGGCGAAAAAAGGCTTTTTGTCCGGGGTCATCACCACGGTCAGCGGCCAGCCGCCGTGGCCGGTCATGGCCTGGCAGACCGACATGTAGATGGTGTCGATGTCCGGCCGTTCCTCCCGGTCTACTTTGATGGAAACGAAATGCTCATTTAATACGGTGGCTACTTCTTCATCCTCAAAAGACTCCCGCTCCATCACGTGGCACCAGTGGCAGGTGCTGTAGCCGATGCTGAGGAAGACAGGTTTGTCTTCTTTTTTTGCTTTTTTGAAGGCCTCATCGCCCCAGGGATACCATTCTACCGGGTTATGGGCATGCTGGAGCAGGTAGGGGGATTTTTCGTTGATTAGTCTGTTGGATGTTCGTGTAGCTGTTTTCAAGTTAGCCTCCTAAAAAATTATTTTTTAAAATTACTATGGAAAACAGGTGTTCTATAAAGTATAATTGTCTATGGCATAGTTAACCCAAAAGGCAAATTGATATTTATTGTAGCATTAATATTATAGAACCCCGGCACCTGTATTTAGGCTGCCGGTTTTTTGTTTTGGTAGTTGTAGGAAAGAAACATCTATTTCAGGTTTCCCAAATAACTGCTGCCGACGGCAGGTGTGCAGCCTATCTTCTGGTGGGAATACGGTAAATATAAATACTGACCAACAGGTCAACTGTTATCAGCAAAAAAACTACCGCGGGTTCCGATAAAAAATATATTATTGACAATAAAATGGACAGGTTTAAGAAAGACAGTGACAGTATTTTTGCTTTCAGAGACATGGTTCTTGTATCTTCCCACTCCCTGATAACTGGTCCAAAGATCTTGTTGTTAATCAGCCGGCTGTGTAATTTCCCGGAACTTCTGGCAAAACAGACTGCCGCCAGCAAAACCAGCGGGGTTGTCGGCAGCAAGGGCAAAAACAGCCCCACAACCGCCAGCGCCAGAGAAAGGATACCACAGATTATCAGGATATACCTCAGCATTGCCGTCACCCGCTGTCAGTCAGTTTTCTAAATTATATCATCCTGTATATTATATCTTAATACTATCAAATCCATCATCCGAACTGGGCAGGAAAAGCGTTAAGGCCGGCGAATTTATTTTACACCATAGGAAAGTATAACGCGCCTGCGGTATAAAAAAGGCTAGCTCGGCGCTCCGCGCCAGCGAAGCCTTTTTAACACCATAGGAAAGTATAAACGCGCCTGCGGTATAAAAAAGGCTAACTCGGCGCTTCGCGCCAGCGAAGCCTTTTTAAAAAACCCGTGAGGAACGGTCAAAGGGTAAGGAGCATTATGACAAAACCTGGGTTTGCTTTGTTTATCGGAATTTTTATTTTTATATACACTATGCTTAATTTCTACATCGGGCTAAGGGGCTGGCAGGCTTTTGGCGGTTTTATCCCCCGTTTAAGCCGCAGGGCCTACTGGGCTGCTTTTTGGCTGCTGGCCTTATCTTATCTTGCCGGCCGGCTGGGCCAAGAACACCTGCCCGACCCGGTTGCATACCGGATGACATATATTGGGGCATATTGGCTGGCGGCGATGTATTATTCTGTTTTGGTTTTGTTTGTCATTGACTTAGTGCGTTTGCTGGATAAAGGGCTGGGCTATTTGCGGCTGGGTTTCTTGCCCGCTGCCTTGAAACAGAACCCTCTGGCCGCGCCGGTGGCGGGGTTCCTGGTGTTAACTCTGGTGATTGGTATCCTGGCCTATGGGACATGGAATGCCCGGCATCCTGTAGTTACCAGGTATGAACTGACGGTGGCCAAGGACGCCGGACCGCTGCGCCGGCTGCATGTGGTTGTGGTTTCGGACATCCATCTGGGAGAAATTATGCATAACGGGCGCCTTGTCAAAATGGTTGATATGATTAATGAGCTGAAACCGGACCTTGTCTTACTGCCCGGCGATGTGATCGATGAGAACATCGGACCATTTGTGGAGCAAAACATGACGGAGACTTTCCGCCGGCTAAACCCGAGGTTCGGCATATATGCCGTGCCTGGAAACCATGAATACATTGGCGGACATATCGATGAAGCAGTCCGCTATATGGAAGCGGCGGGAATACGGATACTACGGGACAGTTATGTAAAGGTGGCGGATAGTTTTTATGTGGCGGGACGGGATGACAGGTCCCGGGAGCGCATGGGCAGTAAGTCCCGGCAGGATTTGGCCGGTATGCTGGCAGGAATTGACCGGTCCCTCCCGGTAATCGTGCTGGACCACCAGCCTGTCCGGCTTGAAGAGGCCCAACAAAACGGGGTCGATATCCAGTTATCGGGCCACACCCACCGGGGGCAGTTATTTCCTAATCAGTTGATCACCGGCCGGATGTATGAAAAGGATTGGGGATTGCTGCGAAAAGGCAGTTTGCAGGTTATTGTCTCGTCAGGGTTCGGGACCTGGGGCCCGCCGGTCCGGACCGGCAATCAACCGGAATTGGTGGATTTGGTTATTAATTTTTCCGGAAATTAGGTTGGAGGCCAGAGTAAATCTGGCTTTTTTTATTGTTAAGGAAATTATGCTTTTTGCAGGGTTGTGGATAACTTTGTCAAAGAAGGTAATTATGGAAGATAAAAAAACGAAAGAAAGAATTACAATAAAACAGATATTCAGCGACCATTGGCTAAGAT
>JBMOPI010000193.1:0-4616 GCA_049324975.1 Bacillota bacterium | reverse complement strand
CTCTTTGGCCTGGCGCCCATCACTATAGGAGGGGCCATGCTGGCTTATCTTTATCATAAAACCGGGTCTTTAGTAACATCTGTCATTGCCCACAGCACCTGGAACGGGATCACTATTTTACTGACTTTATACGCGGATAAATTTACCCGATATATATAGGCTGTTCGCATATTTGTACCGTTTCCGGGAGGCAGACGTCACCGCCGGGCAGGTAGCGGCGCCGGTTGTCCAGGATGAAACCGGGGGCCAGTTCACGGAAATAAGCTAGTTTTGTTTTGTCTTCAATAATTTCCAGCCTGTTCTGCCGGACCCGGTAGGTGATCATATAGTTAACCGAAATTTCCGGCTCGTCAGCCATTACAATATTGGACTGACGGCTGTGCATCCGGAAAATATATTCTATAGGGTGTTTTTCACCCCACGGAAAAATCAGGAACCGGGCCTCAAAAGTCTTATCCTCGGACACCGGAGCTTTGATAAAACCCAGCGGGACGTTGACGTTCCTGGCTGCCGGCACCGGTTTGCCCGTTATGGCCTCCTGGCCGAAAAACATTTTTAATTCCCCGAAGCCTGTAAAGACCGGGCGGTTGTCCTCATCCTGCATATGCAGGAAGTAGAAGTAGTCATCGAAAGAGAGTTCCTCCTTTAACAGCACCACAGCCCCTGAATCGGCGGTCTTGACCAGCAGCCGCAGGCGGGCATGCTTTAAAATGGATTTTACGGAAACGTTTACGTACCTCGACAGGTAGGAAACGCTGCGCAGGTGCGTAGGCGGCGGTATCAGCGGACTTAACAGGGCATTAGCCACCGGGTTGATGGCGTTTTTCAAAAGAAAACGGTAAAACAGCAGGATTCCCAGCCCTGTAATGACCGGCAGCACATAGAGCATCAGCCGCCACTGCCAGGGTGTCCGGTAACCTATAAGCAGGATGCCGGACCATGATAGGATGACAGTGACAATAGTCAGGTTGACATAGAGCATGATGATGCGGCTCGGACCTTTGGGGACCAGGTAATGCATCTGGTATTTTTCAATCAGTTTGTACATTTTGCCGGTCAGGTTTGTTTCCGACTGGTAGGACAGGTCCATGAACTCTTCCAGAATGTCCTGCAGCCGTTCCACCCGGCGCTGCACGGTAAGGGAAACGAAAATACCCACTGAGCCAAGCAGGGTTAAGAGGCCGCCGCAGAGGGACAGGATCACCCTGAGATATGACTGCAGGTCAAACATAGCAACCTCCTTTTTGAGCAGACCCTATAATTCAAGGTTAAACCGGACGTTTTTGGCTTTGGCGGCCAGGGCTGTGCGGCCCAGTTCGCCGGCCCTGTTTTCCAGGGTACGCAGGCAGGACTGGGTACTGGCTGTGGGCAGGCCGTGCCGGGCGGCGGTTTTGCCCATATGGGCGATATATTCCACCACCAGTTCCGCGGCCTTAAAAAAACTCCGGTTCATCAGGTAGAGTCCAACAGTCTGCAAACAGGCGCCCAGGTAGTTCCAAACCTCGTCCTGGTAAGGGAAGTCCTGCATCAGGCAGCGTTTGAAAATAAGCTGGACCTGGAACAGGTAGCGGTCGGCCAGCCGTTCGTCACAGGATTCGTCAACTGTAAGAACATAATTTTTCAGGAGTTCGTTGATGCCCAGGTTTATTTTCTCCAGACGGGCATAACGGATTTGTTCCAAAATGACTTCCACCGCCCTGGCCAGCGGGTCGTCCGGCAGGATTTCCCCGGTCAAAAACTCCGGCAGGGCCGGATCGGGATTTGCATGGGCAAGGTCGACATACCTGGCGTCGGCACAGACTTTTTTTTGGTTGGCGCCGGCCAGCAGGTTTTTAAGCCGGACAAGATATTCCTGAAAACTTTCCATGCACATCGCAACCTCCGTTTTTATTTTCTACCGTTTTCCCTGAGAATATCACGTTGGAAGCGGGCATTATATAAATGGGAGTGAGAACATTGGTGAAAAAGGAGTTGCCGGTGACAGCCGGACAGGAAGTGGAACTGGTTATCGACGGGGTCAGTCACTCCGGTGACGGTGTTGGACGGTACAACGGCTTTACTGTTTTTGTGACCCGCAGTATCCCGGGCGAAACTGTCCGGGCCCGGATAACGGAAATCAAAAAGAATTTTGCCGAAGCAGATTTATTGGAAGTTGTGCAGCCCTCGCCCCGGCGCGTTGCACCTGGCTGTCCGGTGTTCAACGAATGCGGGGGTTCACACCTGCAGCATATGGGATATGATTTGCAATTGGAAGTAAAGACACGGCAGGTGGCCGATGCCCTTAAACGGATTGGCAAACTCCGCAATCTCCCGGTCCATCCGGCGATAGGGATGGAAACCCCCTGGCATTACCGGAATAAAGCCCAGTTTCAGGTCACCAGGGTGGATGGCAAAATAAAAATGGGATTCTTTGAGGAAGAATCCCATCGTGTGGTGCCGACCACAGATTGCCTTTTGCTGGACAGGCAGATCGGCGATGTGGCTGTGATGACTGAAAAGCTGCTCAATAAATATAACCTTACTGTCTATGACAGGGCAAATCAAACCGGATTATTACGCCATGTCGTCATCAGGAAAGGCTGGCACACCGGCAAAGTAATGGTGGTTTTGGTCACCGGCCCGGAAAAGTTTCCGGAACAATACCTGCTGGCCCGGGAATTTACGGCTAAAACACCTTATATAGTGTCGGTAGTCCGGAACATAAATGATAATGCCAAAGGGCCGGTTTTCGGCAAAGATTCAGTTCTGCTGGCCGGCCGGGAAACCATCCCGGAGCAGATCGGTAATCTCAAGTTCCTGATTTCGCCGACCTCCTTTTTTCAGGTCAATCCCCGGCAGGTAACGGTCTTATATGACAAAGTAATGGAATACGCGGCTCTGACCGGCCAGGAAACAGTGCTCGACGTATACTGCGGCATCGGTACCATCACTTTGTTCCTGGCCCGTCGGGCGGCCCACGCCTTCGGTCTGGAAATAAACCGGGAAGCTGTAATAGATGCCGCAGCCAATGCGCGCCTCAACGGGATCAGCAATGTGGAGTTTATTTCCGGCAAGGCGGAAGAACGCCTGCCCAAGCTTATTAAACAGGGGATCCGGCCAGACGTGGTAGTGGTGGACCCGCCCCGCAAGGGTGTTGATAAGCGAGCCCTGCAGGCTATTACCGATATGGAGCCGCAGCGCATTGTGTACGTATCCTGCGACCCTGCCAGCCTGGCCAGGGACCTGGAGTTTTTGTCCCACCGGAACTACCGGACCGTAGAAGTGCAGCCGGTGGATATGTTCCCGCAGACCCACCACGTTGAGTGTGTGATAGGAATACAAAGAGTAAAATCTACGAAATAGCAGTATTCAAGCGGGTTTCAGACAGCATTACCTTTATATGGATGGGCCTGATTTTAGGAATAAACAACCAATTGGCGAGCTTGAAGTCAGTATTGCAGTTGGATATAGTATGAGTAGACATATCAGAGGGAAAAACATAATAAAAGTGAGCAATAAAAAATGGCTACGATGCAAAATGCATTTTAGTCATTTTTTATTGCTCAAAAGGTTAAGAATTTAGATTCTTTCCCCGTCTTCAAAAACAAAATAACCCTCAAACTTACAACCAAGAACTTCAGCGATTTGATGTAATTCCTGCTCTGAAAAATTATCACGGGAGAGTTTATTTGATAGGTTCTGGTTTGATGTACCAATTAATGTTGCAAGTTCAGATATAGTTACTTTTTTTCGTTTTATCAAAATACGGATTTTTTCACCCATAGTTAGATCCATTTTCAATCACCGCCCTATACCATAATATACACTAATTAGTGTAAAGTATCAACTGAAATTGGAATAAAAAACGTACGAGTGTAAAAAGTACTTGAATTAATAAATTTATAAGTCAAACTAAATAATGTGAAAAACAGAAAGGAGCAAAAACATGAGTAGTTGTAAAATCATAGCAATCGCCAACCCAAAAGGGGGCGTGGGGAAAACCACAAAGGCACAAAATTTAAGTTATTCCTTAGCTAAAAATGGAAAAAAGTCTTGTTGGTCGACTTTGACCCGCAAAGCAATCTAACCATGTGTTTTGGAGTTGACAAACCGGATGAGCTGGAAACGACAATTTATCATTTAATGATTGCGGCTATTGAGGAAGAAAACTTGCCGGACAAATCAGAATACATCATTTCTAACGGCAGCATTGATTTAATTCCCTGTTCCATTGAATTATCTGCTGTTGAAGTCAACCTAGTAAACACTATGAGTAGAGAAAACATCCTTCGCAGTGTTCTTGAAAGCGTTAAGCAAGATTATGATTATGTAATTATTGATTGTATGCCTAGCCTGGGTATGCTCACTATTAATGCTCTTACGGCTTGTGACGGTGTTTTAATTACTGCAACACCTGAGTATCTGTCAGCCAAAGGGCTGGAACTGCTTTTAAAAACAGTTATCAGAGTTAAAAAGAAGCTCAATCCCAAGATTACCATAGATGGTATTCTTATCACTATGCCTTTGAAATGGAAATGCAGGCACTAAAGCGTCAAGGCAAAAAAACAAGCTGGTTTTTTGATGAAAATGACAGCGAAAACCAAGATGAATACAAGCATGAAAGCACTTCGACAACT
>JBMOPI010000192.1:0-4630 GCA_049324975.1 Bacillota bacterium | reverse complement strand
TAAAGAACAGCGATCCCCCGCCGCAAAGGATCAGCAGCCCGATATCAGGCAGTTGGATGCCGGCGGCGGCCGCCTTTGAGGAAAACTCGTCCACTAACTGCCTGCCCTCATAAACTATGAACTCCTCGCAGATATCTTTGAAGTTCGGGATTTCTTCCCCGTAAATCAAAAGTTTTTCGTTCCGGATAATGGCGTTGTCCACCTTATGCCTGGGAACAGTTACTTTATGTTCAGTCTTGATGAAGTCGATAATCCGGTTCAAAGGGTCTATCGTACCCTTGTCGATACCGAAAAAGGTCCGGAGTTCAAAATTATTAACGACGGTAACATCTGAAGTCAGAGCCCCGATATCAAAACCAAGGATTGTCCGGTCGGCATAATTGTCTTCATACTCATCCAGCAGGCTGCCCCCGTCATCATACATGATGGCATTTACCGCACATACGCCCTCAGGCTGAATATTGACCCCTAAGATTTCAAATTCCACCTCAACCCCGTTAAACACAGGGTTAAGGAATTTAATCCGGTGCAGGCCAACCAGTTTTTGTTCCAATATAGTGACATTTTCTTTGTGGTTTTTAAAGTATTCTTCGGTTGGCAGCATGGTGCCAAGGACAATTTTTTCTTTAATGGTCCTGGCATTGGGTTTGAGCAGTGAAAGGGCAATGGAGGTGAGCAGGATGATAAGGGTCTGCATGTCATCAGCTTTATTGTTATGTCTGTCTGCCACGGTTCTTTCTTTGAGAATGCCCCGGTTAAAATTATAGGCCATCCCGCCGACAAAAAACTTGCCTAAATTTTGTTTTTTGCTTTTTACTTCGACTTCCAGCAGATTCAAAGGATATCTGGTATCGTCCTGGACGACTCTTCTTTCATGCCAGGGTGCAAGAATGTTCATGATGTACAGTTCCCTTTTGGTTGGCCCGATAATCTTGAAGGCGTCGTTTCCAAGGTCCGCGCCAACCGGTAAAACATTGCTCATAAAACCCACCTCACATTTTGTTAATTATGGTTATAAAATCATTATATCGCCGTATTTTATGCAAATCAATAATAAAACCCAAATATGGTAAAAAACGACATTATATTGCAAAGGGTCTAAAAATCTGACCATAATCGCTTTTGACAGCTTAATTGATGGTGAAGTATCATAGTGATATACTGGGAATTCGAGGTGTTCGAGTTTGGGGAATAACAGGAATGACAAGATTATTTTCATAGATTCCTGTCAGCATTGCGGGCGGGTCCTGAAAGAAGAATGGAAGTTTTGTCCTTACTGCAAAGCTCAGGTTGAAACATCTGATTGCCCGTTTTGCCGGGAAGAAATAAAAGTGCAATGGGAATTCTGCCCGTATTGCAAAAACAGGGTGAAAAATTTAACCGGAGAAGCCTTTGAAGATAGTAACGCATGGCTCAGAACAATTCTAAAAAAGGAATAGGTTCACTAAAAAGCAGGCCCGGCCAAATTTTTTGGCCGGGCCTGCTTTTCATGCAAAATTTTTGCTTTTGGTTATTGACACCAAAAGAGGGAACGGTTAAAATAATAACATACCCTACAATCCCGATAGGAAATATAGGAAAAGGGGTGGGTATATGAAAATTTCGGCCAGAGGTGAGTATGCCTGCCGGGCGATACTCGATTTGGCCCTCCATTATAATCAGCCGGAACCTATACAAATGAGTGAAATAGCGCAGCGGCAGGATATTCCTCACAAGTACCTGGAACAGATCCTGATTTTTCTTAAGCGGGCCGGGTTGGTGGAATCAAAGAGAGGTGCGGCCGGAGGCTATATCCTTACCAGGCCGCCGGGAGAAATTTCCCTGGGCCAGGTCGTCAGAGCCACGGACGGCCCGCCGGTTTCGGTGACCTGTCTCGATGAGGGAAAAGAGTGTGACCGGAAAAGGTTTTGCTGCTTTTCACCGGTTTGGCGGGAAGTTGATAACGCTGTAGCATCCGTGATAAACGGCGTGAATTTTGAGGAACTTTGCCAAAGGTTCCGCCGGTTGGGGGCCAATATGTTTTACATCTAAAGCGCGAACAATGGGAGGCTTAAAGCGCGAAATAACGGGAGGAGGAAAATCAAATGGGGAAGATTTATCAAAACGTGACGGAACTTATTGGGGGGACCCCCTTACTCCGGCTCAACAAAATCAACGATTCTGAAGCAGAGGTGTTGGCCAAACTGGAGTCTTTTAACCCGGGCGGCAGTGTGAAGGACCGGATCGGGCTTAACATGATTGAGGCTGCCGAACAACAGGGTCTGATCAACAAAGACACGGTGATTATCGAGCCCACCAGCGGCAACACCGGCATCGGGCTGGCCTTTGTAGCCGCGGCCAAAGGCTACCGGCTGATTCTTACGATGCCGGAAACCATGAGCATTGAACGGCGCAACCTGCTGAAGGCTTACGGGGCGGAAGTGGTACTGACACCGGGAGCGGAAGGTATGAAAGGGGCTATAAGAAAGGCCGAACTGCTGGCAGCGGAATATGAAAATGCTTTTGTTCCCCAACAGTTTGAGAATCCGGCCAACCCTGATGTCCACCGGAAGACCACGGCCGGGGAAATCTGGGAAGATACCAACGGCAACCTGGATATTTTCGTCGGTGGCGTAGGCACCGGCGGTACGGTAACAGGGGTTGGGGAGGTCTTGAAAAAACGTCTCCCCGATCTAAAAGTGGTAGCTGTTGAACCGACGGCATCACCGGTTTTATCCGGCGGTCTGGCCGGACCTCACAAAATACAGGGCATCGGCCCCGGTTTTGTACCTGAAATATTGAATGTGGATGTCATTGATGAAATTTTCAAGGTAGCTGATGAGGATGCCTTGGAAACCGGGCGGAGACTGGCCCGGGAAGAGGGTATACTGGTGGGCATCTCTTCCGGCGCGGCGGCTTTTGCGGCCCTGCAGCTCGCTAAGAGGCCGGAAAACGCCGGCAAACGCATCGTGGTGGTATTACCTGATACTGGTGAGCGGTATCTGTCCACGGCATTGTTCATGAATGTCTAGTTGGGATAACCTGCAATAATTCCATTACGCGCAAGGAGGGGGAGGCCTTGAAATACCAATACCACATATTAAACGCCGAAATGCCCGGCAAAGAAGACGTGCTCAAGATGACCCCTAACCCGGCCACCAAAGAGCTAATTAAGCATATGGACAAGTTAGGGATTGAGACTTCCCTGGACCGCTTTGAGCAGCAGCAGCCCATGTGCGGTTTCGGCCTCCGGGGGCTCTGCTGCCGGATGTGCCAGTGGGGACCCTGCCGGATCAGCGACAAGGCTCCGCGGGGCATCTGTGGTAAGGATATGAACTCCGTCATCATGGGCAATATTGTCCGGGCGCTGGTGTCCGGGCTGGGCGGCCACGCCATCCACGCCCATGAGGTAATTATGACCATTATCGCCGCTGCTGAAGGCAGGGCCAACCTTACATTGAAGGGTGCAGACAGGGTCTGGGAACTGGCGGATAAGTTCGGTATCGCCACCGAAGGCAAAGATTTCCTTCAGGTGGCCAAAGAGGTGGCCCTGGTGCTGCTGGATGACCTGGGCCGGATGTTTGACATACCCATCAAAATGCTTGACGCCTACGCACCGGAGGAAAGAAAAAAAGCCTGGCAGGAGCTCGATGTGATCCCCCGTTCCGCTGCTTACGAAACCATGGAGACCCTGCATATGACCACCCTCGGCGGCTGCTCTGACTGGACGGCCCTGGCGGCCCAGGAACTCCGGGCGGCCCTGGCTTACTGCTACAGCACCCTCTTCGGTTCCTCCATGGCTACGGAAATCCTCTTTGGCGTCCCCAAACCGAAACTCACCCAGGTAAACTACGGCATCATGAAAGAAGACCATGTTAACATATTAGTCCACGGCCATTCCCCGGTAATGGTGGAAAAGATTCTGGGGAAGATCGAGTCCCCGGAAATCCAGGAACTCGCCCTTAAGGCAGGGGCCCAGGGCATCGTCGTCGGCGGCATGTGCTGCACCGGGGATGAACTGCTGGCCCGGTATGGCATCCCCACTGTGACCAACATCCTCGGCCAGGAATTTGCCCTTGGCACCGGCGCCGTTGATGCCGTGGTGGTGGATATGCAGTGCGTTATACCGGGGATGAAGATGGTGGCTGACTGCTTCGGTACTCAAGTCATCACCACCTGCAACTCCAACCGCATCCCCGGCGCCATTCATATCCCCTTTGACGCCGAGCACCCGGAAACCATGGACGAAGACGCCATGCTGGTGGCGAAAAAAGCGGTGGAAGCCTTCGCTAAGCGAGACCGTTCCAAGATGCATATTCCCAAAGAGGTTACCAAAGCCATGGGCGGCTGGAGCTTTGAAGCCATTCTTAAGGCCTTCGGCGGCCGGCAAAAACTGCTGGAACTGTTGAAAGACGGTACCATCAAGGGCATCACCACCGTGGTCGGCTGCAACAACCCCAAGGTGCCGTATGAGAACAGCCAGGTGACCATTGCCAGGAAGCTAATTGAGAACAACATCCTGATCACCACTACCGGCTGCTGCTCCCATGCCTTGTTAAACGACGGCCTGTGTGCGCCGGACGCGGCTGACCGGGCCGGGGAAAGCCTGGGCAAAGTTTGCCGCGAACTGGGCATCCCGCCGGTGTTGGCG
>JBMOPI010000191.1:0-4659 GCA_049324975.1 Bacillota bacterium | reverse complement strand
ATCGCGTATTTGACCACTTCTATTATACCATTTAATGGCAAACCGAACAAGTGTTTTGTGTTGGTTGGAAGAATTATTTACGAAAGCGGGAAATGGCATTCATCCCCCACTTTGGAAGTGGGGGTCTTCTGCCTAGCAAGGATAAAATCAAAGGAACGCATCGCGTACCTGCGGTGTAAAAAAAAGCTACCTCGGCGCTTTGCGCCATCGTAGCTTTTTTAATAATCGGCAACCCTTAAGCACAACTAACGCTGCTCCGTAATGAACGGCTTATTTCAAACCATTAGACTTTAAACCACACATGTTACTAAACCGTAACCGTCTCCCGCAAATACGCCCGCAGCATTTCTTCCACTTCCCGGAGCATTTGCTTTCTTTCCTCGTCAGACACAGAGGGTACGGCATACAAACTCTTATACTGCACTTTTTCAAAACCGCTGAATCCAAGCGTGCCTTTAATCATACAGGTATTGATAGCATCGGTGATACCGTTTTTGTCCATATTCTCTTTATCAGCCCCTGATGTGGTAAACACAATGGCTTTTTTCCCTTTCAGCAGGCCTTCCATCATGCCGGTTTCCGTCATCCGGTAAGCAAAGCCGTGGCTCATCACCCGGTCAAGCCAGCCTTTGAGGATGGCAGGTTGTTCATACCACCAGATGGGGTAAATAAACATCAGCATATCCGCCCACCGGATATCCGCCTGTTCGGCGGCAATGTCCGGCGGCACCTGTCCGTTATAGATCTGCTGTAAGTCCTCGGTGGTAAGCAGGGGGTTCCATTTCATGCGGTAGAGGTCTTTGATCCTGTATTCCGCCTCTTCCGCCGTCAGCACATTTTTGACCGCGTTTAGCACAGCGCCGTTAAAGCTGTTTTCATTTGGGTGGGCAAACACAATTAAAGCCTTCAAACCATCATCTCCCTTTTTTATTATCTATGATGGTTATAAAGGCTGCCTGATATACATGTTATGAAAAAACAAAGCCACATCATAAATGTGGCTCCCCTTACATTGTTATATTTCATTCTCTCTTAGAAGCAGTGCATTGTATAACCTGAGGACTTTATAATAGGTTTCAGCATCACCTGTCTGCTTGGCGGTAAGGTATTGCTCTTTTAGCTTACGAGAAGAAGAACGGGAATAGTCATCATTTTTGATCAGCCTTAAATCTGGACGTTTACTTTGCAAAAGAGATCACCTCTGATGTGATTGGTTATATATATTCTTCTATGTCCCGGAGCAAAATTCCTGCCATAATATCAGCTCTTTTTTCCTTTTTTCAGGTCCATAAACTTAATTATCATAGTTGCCGCCTCCGCCCGGCTGGCATTTTTATAAGGTTTGAAACTGTTATCTCCGTAGCCCGAAACAAGCCCTTTTTCCACCGCCACCGCCACGGCTCCCCGGGCCCAGCTGCTGACAGCATAGTTATCCGCAAAAGACAACGCGGCACCATCCTTTTTGGCAGCTTCAGCCTCTAAATTCAATGCCCGCACAAGCATTACCGCCATCTCTTCCCTGGACACCAGCCGGTCAGGTTTAAAAGTACCGTCCGCGTAACCGGATATTATGCCTGCCTTCACCGCGGCGGCAACAGATTCTTTGGCCCAGTCGGGAATCCTGCCGCTGTCGGTAAAACTTATTTCCTGTTCGCTGCCGGACCGGCCGGTATTCCTGCCTGACCGGCCGTTTTTGCCGCCGGATAAACCAACCGCCGTAACCACAAATTTGGTGAACTCCGCCCTGGTTATGGTTTTATCCGGCCGGAAGGTGTTATCACCGTAGCCCCCGGCGACCCCAGCCTCAACAAGCTTGACAATGTTTATTTCAGCCCAGTGGTTAGCAGTATCGGCGAGGTTGGCCTGGGACCCGGCCTTAAATACCTTTTCTTCCGACCATTCCCCTGTATTGCCTGCGTCATCCACACCCCGCACCCGGAGCCTGTTTTCGCCCCGGGCAAGCAAAACCTCTCCGGAATAATCGCCTTTGTCAGTAACGTCAAAAATATATTTGATGCTCCAGTTAACAGATACCTGTACCTTAGAATAAGGTTCACCCTTACCTTTCAGAAGAAATACCCGGCTGGTCAGTTCCTCGTCCTTGTCAGGGCCAATAAATTCCGGCACCCGGGGCGCGTCCGTGTCAATAAGCAGTCCGTAAACACCGAGTTCGTTTATGCCTGCCCAAACCTTGCGGTCCGAAGTATTAACGTAAGTGTTAAGGCGACGCCAGGTTTTTGCCGTTGTATCCCACTTGTATATCCCTAACCTGCCGGTGCTGTAACCAAGCAGGTCAGCGGAATCATATCTGAAAATTAATGTCGCGTTTTTCTTCAGGACCGTTCCGCCGGTTGAGCCTGCAGATCCTGTGGAGCCCTTTATCTTTTCGGCGGTTATATCAACCACCCGCCCGACTTTGTAGAAACCTTTGGCGCTGTAATCACCGAGGGTCTTTACGTTTAAAGTAAACAAGCCGCTGTTCTCAATGGCTCCGGCGGGCACCTCCAGCCGAATAAAACCGTCCGCCAGTTCAACCACTCCGTCACTGTCGGCAGATATATACCCGGTCATGTTCTGATGTTTCAGGGAAGTATAAATACTTTCTTTACCGCTTTCAGCCGACGTATTTCCGGCTGTATCAAAGGCCACTACATAATACCGGTAAGTTTCCCGGAAGCTGAGGTTTTTATCAGTGTAACTGGTGCCGGTGGTAGTAGCCAGTTGATAGAAACTGCCGCTGCCCACGGCCCGGTAGACATAATAGCCGTTTACCCCGGTGACGTCCGTCGAAGCCGTCCAACTTAATTTTGTCTCATTATCGTTGGCCAGGGTTACCTTCAGATTGACCGGCGGCGTCGGGCCTTCCGGGTCCCCGTTGGTGGTTACGGAAACGGTGATGCTGTTGGCCGATCTGTTCCCGGCCCCGTCAACGGCCACAATGTAATACTTGTAGGTGTTATTGGCGGAAACATCGGTATCGTCATACGAAGTACTGCCGGTTGACGTCAGCCTTGCAGCGGTTCCACTACCCACAGACCGGTAAACTTCGTAGCTGACTACCCCCATATTGTCACTGGCCCCCGACCAGTTAAGATACACTTTAGTCTTACTTGACGATGCCCGGGCAGTAACCAGTGCCGGCGGTTCCGGCTTGATCGAATCGGTTTGAGTTAAGGCATCAGCATATACGCCGGGAGAAACATTGCCCGATGTATCCACGGCCACAACTTTGTAATAATACCTGGTATTTGCTGAAAGATAATTGTCGGTATATGAGGTGGATGAGGTAAGGACCAGTTTTGTGGGGTAATTACCGTTAGTCGTACCGCGCCAGACTTCGTAACCGTTAAGCCCCACATTGTCCGTCACACCGTTCCACTGCAGTTTGATACTGGCAGCGCTTTCAACGGTGGCAGTAAGGGACGCCGGTGCAGGCGGCGGCTGATTGTCGTAAGTGGTAGTCCGGCTGATCTGCAGGCTTGGGTCTGATTCGTTGCCGGCCGTGTCAACTGCCGAAACTTTATAAATATAAGTTGTCCCCGGGGCCAGGCCGGTATCGGAGTAACTCGTCACATTGCCAGGCGAAAGGGTTACTGTCGAGGTTCCGGTTATCCGGTAAACCTTGTAACCGGAAATCCCCACATTATCGGTGGATGCATTCCAGGTAAGGTTAATACGGTTCAGGCCTTCTACAGTGGCAGACAGATTAGTGGGTTGGGCAGGTTTTTCAGTATCGGCCAAAGTCGTGGCGCTGACGGTGGCGCTGGCCGGCGAAGGGTTACCGTAATTATCTATGGCTTTTACATAATAATAATACATCCTGCCGGGTATTAGCCCGTTATGCGTAAAAGTGGTCGCCGGATGTGCTACTGTAGTTTTGGTATAGTTGGCAGTTGTAGATACACGGTAATAGATTTCATATTCCCTTATTCCCGCCACATCGGTGGAAGCGCTCCAACTTAGCCGGATTGAGGTCTGAGAGAGTGCTGCGGCCGCTACGTTTCCAGGCGTTGTTGGAATTGTACTGTCGGAATCATATGTTGTTGCCGAGACTATAGCCGGAGCAGATTCGCTGTTATCACTGCCGATAGCCGTAACTTGATAATAATAAATGGTTTTGGGCGCTAGCCCGGTATCAGTAAAGTTAATGGTAGAAACGGTTGTAAGGGGAGTGAAAACAACATCATTCACCGACCGACGGTAAACCTTGTATTGAGCGGCGCCGGCCACCTGGCCCCAGTCAAGTTTTAACTGGTTGCCGTTGACAGGCACGGTTACGGTCAATTGGGCCGGTGCGGCCGGGGCAGCCAAAACATCAAGCGGCAAAAAGGTATTCATCTGAAATATAACCAGAAGAATTACTATAAAACGGAGAACAGGCCTGTATTGTCTAAACAACTCGAATCTCCTCCGATTTATCAAGAAAATTTTGGTATCTATATTTAATTATATTTTAAATAAAATAATAAGACAAGTAAAAACCGCCTGCACTGACGGCGGTTTTTGCCTGAATAGTTCTTTTCAAATAAAACAATACTAGTCATAAATGAAACCTAAAGGAGGTAAACATGTTTATCCTGCCTAAAATTTATAAATTAATCGTTGTTACCTCATTATCATTGAATATACTGGCCGGCTGTACCCCGGCCCGCAAGCCTG
>JBMOPI010000190.1:0-4680 GCA_049324975.1 Bacillota bacterium | reverse complement strand
ACATATCCCAGTACCCACGATATCATCATGGCCACCATCAGCCCGCCGGCCGCCTTGGCCACCTTCTTGCCTGTGGACATATTATGCTCCTTTCGCCAACCCAAATATCATCTTTTATAAATATACCACTTTTGGGTTGACTGGAAAAGCATCAATTGGCCTAAAGCCGGTTTTTTTGTTCCGGTGTGCCGGCCCGCCACTGTTTTATCCTTATCACCGCCTGACTGTAAAAATCCTCCGCCCGGTCCCGCCAGGCGGAAATCCGGGTTATCCATACGGACGCCCGAGCCCGCCATGCCGCTACTTGAAACTGCCATTTTGGCGCCCGGGCTTTGGCCATCTCCACAGGGTCGGGAACGGCCAGCCGCTGTCCCAAGAAACCTATTTTCACCCGGCCGGCATCACTGCGTTCCACAACGAAAGCCTGAGACGCCTCAGGTCTCCCCATCATCTCATTGTAGGCGGAGATGGTATGGTTGACTCCCGCGGCAATGGTAACCACCATAAATAAAAGCCCCAGCTTGATCATGGTCCTGTCCCGCATTTTCCCTCACCCCTCTTTTAAGGCATTACAGTTATACTATGTTACAAAAAGGAGGTGAATATACAAGAAAGAAAGTGGTAAAAACTCATCGGAGATTCCATGAATAAAGAAAAATCATGGGATCTCTCCTCATTATAAAAAAATGTTATAAGTAACATAAAAGGATTTTTTAGTTAAATATAGTATATATGTAAAAGTGAAATTTGTAACATATTGAAAGGATGTGTAAAAGTGGGTAACAAAAATGGCATTTTACTGACAGGTTTTGTAATCGGGATACTGGCCTTATTACTGACCAAATTCGGAAATCCGCCGAATATGGGGGTTTGTATTGCCTGTTTTCTCCGGGATACGGCGGGCGGGCTGGGATTGCACAAGGCCAATTTGGTGCAATATATCCGCCCTGAGGTACTGGGCATTGTTTTGGGCGCATTTGGCGTTTCCCTGGGTGCAAAAGAATTTCGTGCAACCGGGGGTTCCAACAGGATTATCCGCTTTATCCTGGGGTTTTTCATGATGATCGGCATGTTGATATTCCTGGGCTGCCCCCTGCGGGTTGCTTTGCGGCTGGGTGCCGGCGACCTTAATGCGCTGGTGGGGTTTGCGGGGTTGTTTGCCGGTGTCGGTGCCGGTACATTCTTTTTAAAATCCGGTTTCAGTTTAGGAAAAGCTTCTGTCCAACCTAAATGGACAGGATTCATATTACCGGCGCTTTCGCTCATGGTTCTGGCATTATTATTTATCAGACCTTCATTTATTTTCTTTAGTTCAAAAGGGCCGGGTTCAATGCATGCTCCCGTTTTATTGTCTCTGGCTGCGGGGTTGATTATCGGTATCCTGGCGCAAAGATCACGCTTTTGCATGGCGGGAGGGATTCGTGACCTTATTTTGTTCCGCAACTTCAACCTGATTTTAGGGTTTCTCGTGATAATACTGGTAACGCTGGCAGGTAGTTTGGCAATGGGTAATTTTAAACCCGGTTTTACCGGTCAACCCATCGCGCATACCGAAGCCCTTTGGAACTTCCTGGGGCTGGGTCTGGCCGGTTGGAGCGCGGCTTTGCTGGGTGGCTGTCCGTTAAGGCAACTGGTATTGACCGGCCAGGGCAACACGGACGCAGCGGTGACGGTTTTAGGCTTGTTGGCCGGCGCTGCAATCGCCCATAATTTTGCCCTGGCCGCCGGCCCCAAAGGGGTGACGGAGTACGGCAAGTATGCCGTTATTATCGGTTTTGTCATTGTTTTAGCAGTTAGCCTTACTACTTACTTCAAGACTGCGACCGTTGAAGGGAGGGAAACTCATGCAGGTAATTGACGCCCGGGGACTGTCCTGTCCGGAACCGGTTTTACTCACCAAAAAAACTATAGATGCAAATGCGCATGCGTCGTTCAAAGTACTTGTAGATGAGCCGGCGGCTTGTGAAAATATTGCCGCGTTGGCAAAAAATCTCGGATGGGCGTTTAGCCATGACAGGACGGGCGACTACATCGAGATAACCTTGCAGAAATAAACATGTCAGCAGAGGAACATTGCTATATCACCTTCCCCGGGGTAACGTATGTGTTACAGGCCGAAAAACACTTAGCTCAACTTGGAGAAGAGTTTTTGATTGTCCCCATCCCCAGGGAAATCGGTACGGATTGCGGAATGTGTATTATGTGTGCGCCGGAGAAAGTGAACCGGATTATCAAATTGCTTACCCAAGCGGGAATTACTTATGACATCATATATACACTAAAAAAGCATAAGCCCGGTTTTTTCGGGAGCTTGTTTAAAAAACCATGAATGCTCGCGTCTTAAGCGAACATTCATGGTTTTTTATCGCTCATGTTGATTTAAATATTTGATTAATTTTTCTTTGACCGTTGTGCTGTTCGCAAAATTAACAAAAGTTTCCACGGTTCTTGGTATCACATCTGATTTTAAGTAGATTAAATACAGCTCCCTGTTACCGTTGAATCCAATAATTTCAACTTCCTTTAAGCGGCCCAGTTGAATATCTTTTTGCACTGACCACCGGGAAACAAAAGATACGCCGTAACCTGCTGCTACCGCCGTTATAACAGCCTCTGTGCTGCCCAGTTCCATGGAAATATTCAATTGGCCCACGTCAATGCCCTGGGCCGTTAAAATTTTTTCAATGCTTTGCCTGGTACCTGAACCCTTCTCCCGCCAGATAAAAGTTCCTCTTCTCAGTTCGTTCGGTGAAATTTGTTTAGCCTTTGACCATTGATGGCCGGGCGAGGCAATCAAAATCAGCCGGTCGGTAAAAAACCGGCGGCAAATTAATTGCGCAAGGTTAGGACAGGCTCCCACCGCACCGATTTGTACCGATTTATCCAAAACTCTTTTGATGACTTCGCCGGTATCGCCGCTTTCGAAACTAAGGTGCACCTGAGGGAATTCCCTGCTGAATTCACCGGCGATAAAAGGCAGGATATAATGGCCCGGAATGGTGCTGGCGGCGATACTCAGTTTGCCGCCGACTGTTTGATGCAACTTGGATATATCATACCTGGCCCTGTCAATCAGGTTTATAATCTGGTGCGCATACATTTCCAGGATCAACCCTGCTTCACTCAATTGTATTTTTTTCTGTTTCCGTTCCAGCAGTTCGGCCCCGAATTCCTGTTCCAGGACCTTCAGTTGTTTGGTTATCGCCGGCTGGCTGAATCCCAACTCTTCCGCTGCCTTTGTCAGATTGCCGAATTGAGCAATTTTTATAAATGTCTGGAGAAAATCTAAGTTCAAAATTAACACCGCCATATTTTTTTAAGATACTTTTTCTATCCTCACGGCGCAGACTTTGAGTTCCGGTATTTTGGCCACCGGATCCCGGGCGGAATTAGTTACCATGTTAATGGGATGCTCGGCAAAATGAAATGAGGTGAATACCGTTCCGGGGCTGACTATTTCGGTAATACAGGCCTTTATGGTTATAGATCCCCGCCGGGAGGAAAGCTTGACCGGGTCCCGGTCACAAATTCCCAGTTTGTCAGCGTCAAGGGGATTAATTTCCAGAAACTCCTCGCTGTAAATGGCGTCAATACCTTTGGCTCTCCTGGTCATGGTTCCTGTGTGGTAATGGCAGAGCCTCCGGCCGGTGGTCAAAATAAAGGGGAACTCGCTGTCCGGCATTTCCGCGGGAGGTAAATATTCGACGGAATAAAATTTACCCGGGCCCCGGGTGAATTTATCCTTGTGCAGATAAGGAGTTCCGGGGTGATTCATATCAGGGCACGGCCACTGCAAACCCTGACCTTCCAGCCGGTCGTAGGAAATACCGCCGTAAACAGGGGTTAGCCGGGCGATTTCCGCCATGACTTCGGCGGGATGAGTATACTGCATCTGCCGGCAGCCCATTTTTTCAGCCAGGGTACAGATAATCTGCCAGTCCGGTTTGGCGTTGCCGACAGGGTCAATGGCTTTACGTACTCTTTGTACCCGCCGTTCGGTATTGGTGAAGGTGCCGTCCTTTTCGGCAAAACTGGTTCCCGGTAACACCACATCCGCCAACCGGGCGGTTTCCGTGAGAAAGATATCCTGGACTACCAGGAATTCCAGATTTTCCAAGGCTTTTTGCCCGTGGTTTATATCAGGGTCGCTGAGCATGGGGTTTTCGCCCATGATATACATCCCCTTAATATTTCCCCGCACCGCCTCATCCATCATTTCGCCGACTGTGAGACCGACATTTCCGGATACAGCCGTTTCCCAGGCCTGACTGAATTTCCGCACATTGGCCGGGTCGGTAACCGGCTGGTAGCCCGGGAAAACATTGGGCAGCGCCCCCATGTCACAGGCTCCCTGCACATTGTTCTGGCCCCGCAGCGGGTTAACGCCTGAACCCGGTTTGCCGAGCTGGCCGCAAAGCATGGCCAGGTTGGCAATGGCCAGGACATTATTTGTCCCAGAAGAATGCTGGGTAATGCCCATGGCATAAAAAATACTGGCATTCTTGGCCCCGGCGTAAGCCCTGGCTGCCTGCCTGATGAGTTCGGCATCCACGCCGGTGATTCCTGCCACGTATTCCGGACTGTATTTCAGGGCCGTTTCCCGCATGGCGTTAAAATCTTCAGTCCGCTTGTCCACAAAATCCTGATCCCACAGGTTTTCCGTTATTATCACATTAATCA
>JBMOPI010000189.1:0-4784 GCA_049324975.1 Bacillota bacterium | reverse complement strand
TATTAATCAAGAGTAGAATAAAATTTATCAGAATTAAAATTTAAAACCATTTCACCTCACGAGGTGAAATGGTTTTATTTTACTCCTTCGCCGCCGCCGCATCTTTTTCTGCTTTGGGGCCTACCCTCAGTTCCTCCCGGCCGCTTCTGACAGTAGCCAGGTTCTTTTCCAGATTGTTTTCCAGCATCCCCAACAGTTCGTCAGCAAACTGGTATGCACTCATTTTAATTTCCCTGGAAAGGTTCTGGGACTGTTCCACCAAGTCACGGGCATGGTCCTGGGCCTGCCGGACGATTTCCGTCTCTCCGGCCATCTTGGTGATTTCTTCCCTGGCTTCATTGATAATCCGCTTGGCTTCGTTCCGTGCATCTTCTAAAATCCGTTCCCGCTCCTGGGTGATGATTTTAGCCTGGCGCATTTCCTCAGGCAATGCGGTTCGGACATGATCTATCATATCAAGCACTAATTCGTCATCTAACAGAACCTTACCTACTAACGGAACCTTTGTACTGTCCTCAACCAATTCCTCCAGTTCATTCAAGACATCCAGGATATCCATGTCATCCTCCCCCTACAGAATCATTATTATTTGAACTTTTGGCGGAGCCGCTGTTCCACAAGTGCAGGGACAAAGGCGTTAACACAACCGCCATATGAAGCCACTTCTTTGACCACACTGGAACTGAGAAAAGAAACGTCAGCCTGTGCCATCATGAAGATTGTTTCTACACCGGGCTCCAGTTTTTTGTTAGTCAAAGCCATCTGAAATTCATTTTCAAAATCTGATATTGCCCGCAGGCCTCTAATTATCGCAGTTGCACCCTGCTTGCGGGAGTAGTCGACCGTAAGGCCGTAAAACGAATCAATCCGAACATTTTCATATGGCTTCAGTACTTCCTTTAATATCGCGACCCTTTCCTCAATTGTAAAAAGGGGTTGTTTGCCGGAGTTTTTGGAAACTGCCACAATTACTTCGTCAAATACCTGGGCAGCCCGTTCAATAATATCAAGGTGACCGTTAGTAACGGGGTCAAAGCTGCCAGGATAAACAGCGATCCTCTTCAATTTGTTCCTCCTTTCGGATAACCCACCGGTTGGCGCCTGTAAAAGTTCAACAGTGTATCTCCGTATTTTTCCCGGCGTACCATAGTCAGTTGCCCGGTATGTTCCGGCAACGTGTCCTTTTTACTACTTTCAATAACTAATATTCCTTTTTCGTCCATTAAACCGTTTTTATTTATTTTTTCTAAAACCTTTTCTTCATAACCCTTCAAATAAGGCGGGTCAACAAAAATCAGGTCAAAAACCTGTTCACTCTTTCCGAGCATGTCCAGCGCACTTACAGCATCCTGCCGGTGGACCTCTGCCCGGTCCGCAAGTCCGGTATGTAACAGGTTTTCCCGGATAACCCGGACAGCGCGTGGACTCATCTCAATAAAAACAGCCTGGGCCGCTCCCCGGCTTAATGCTTCTATGCCGATGCCGCCGGTTCCGGCAAAAAGGTCAAGGAACCTGGAATCTATCACTCTGTCTCCCAGTAAATTAAACAATGCCTCTTTTACCCGGTCGGCCGTAGGTCTGGTTGCCATACCTCCCGGGGCTTTAAGTTTATGTCCCCTGGCAGTTCCGGTAATAACCCGCAATTAATGTATGCACTCCTAAGCATGAATTTATTGCATAATAATAAAATTATAGCACATTAAACCATAAAAAGCGATTTTTTCAGATAATATTTTTTTGATATTGGCACTAATTACCTTGTAATTCCCTGTATAAAATTGTAGACCGAGGTAAAAATATAAACAAAATTACATAGTTTACAATTTGGAGGTTAGAGCAAGGATTAACCCTCCCCCAATAACCAGCTCTTCCTCCGGTTTCTCCTCTCCCAAGAATGGCGGTATTTTTGCCGCCATTCTTTATACCCCAGGAAAGTATAGTACGCCTGCGGCATAAAAAAGGCGAACTCGGCGCTTCGCGCCAGCGAAGCCTTTTTAATTTACACCACAGGAAGCATAATGGCAAACAAAATGACCCGGTTTGATCCGGGCCATGCTTTACGACATTTTGGATATGAACCTTTTCATCAGCCAATTTGCCGATAAATTAATTATCAGGATAGTTACAATTAACACCGTAGCTGTGGCAAAAGCTTTGTCCATGGCCCCAACCTCCATGGCCACCAGGTAAAGGTGCATGGACATGGTCCTGGCCTGGTCGAAAACACCGTCAGGCATACGCAGGCTGCCACCCAGTGTCAGCATTAAAGCAGCCGTCTCGCCTACCACTCGGCCAATAGATAAAATAATGCCGGTAATAATCCCCGGAATGGCGCTGGGCAGGACAACCCTGGCAATGGTTTGCCATTTAGTGGCCCCCAGGGCCAGGCTGCCTTCACGGTAAGAAGGAGGTACCGTTTTTAAAGCCTCCTCAGAAGTCCTGATTATTGTAGGTAAAATCATAGTGGCCGCAGTCAGTGAGCCGGAAACCAGCGACCAGCCCTTTGTTATCGGGGCCAGCAGGATAACAAAGAAAGTAAATCCGAATAAACCAAAAACAATGGACGGGATGCCGGCCAGGGCATCTGTGCCAAATCTGATAAGCCTGGTCAGCGGCCCTTCCCTGGTATATTCATTAAGGTATATAGCGGCGCCCACGCCAATGGGCGTAGCAATCACCAGGGTCAAAACCGTAAAATAGACGGTGCCGACAATAACCGGGAAAATGCCGCCCCTGGCACCCATTTTGCGAGGTTTATCCAGCAAAAAATCAAGGTTCACATGCTTAATTCCCTCAATAAAAATATACCCCAGAATCACCGCCAAAATAATTACAGTAGATATGGCTGCTGCCAGCAGCAGCGCTTTGGCAATTTTTTGATGGGTTTTGACATTGGCCATTACGCTCTGTTCACCCCTTTTTTCGCCACATAGGTGGCTACGCTGTTAAGAAGCATAATGACAACAAAGAGGACGATCCCTGTGGCAAAAAGAGCGTTCATATGGTATCCGGACGCATAGTTCATTTCAATGGCGATGTTGCCTGTAAGGGTACGGACCGGGGCAAATATCGATTTTGGAATCAGGGGCGTGTTGCCGGCAACCATGATTACAGCCATGGTTTCACCGAGGGCCCGGCCCATACCGAGAACCACCGCTGTAATAATACCGGAAACCGCCGCCGGAACGATCACTTTGTATACAGTTTGCCAGTGGGTGGCGCCCAGCGCCAGGGAGGCTTCCTTATACTCTTTTGGCACTGACCTGATGGCATCTTCAGATATGTTTATTACAGTCGGTAAAATCATTATTGCCAAAATCACAGAGGCCGAAAGGACGCTAAAACCTTTTTGGTACTGCGGGTCCAGGATCCCCGATAAATATGTGCGCTGTACATACATGATGATGCCGTTGATAATTACCATCCCAAACAAACCGTATACAACTGACGGAATACCGGCCAAGAGTTCTATCGCCGGCCTGATCAGACGGCTGACTTTGGGATGGGAGAATTCAGACAGGTATATTGCTGTGGCAACGCCAAGGGGCACACCTAATAGCATAGCACCGAAGGTAACAGCAAAGGTGCCTATGATCATCGGTAAAATACCGTAATTACCGGCAGTAGGACCCCATTCGGTGCCTAACAGAAATTTAAACACCCCGACTTTCTCAAAAATCGGCATGCCCTCTTTAAAAACGAACCCGCCTATAAAGATGATTACTATTACGGAAACAAAAGCGCAGGCAAGGAGGATTTTCTCATATATTTTTTCTCTGATTTTATGCAACCATATCACTCCATTCAGCTTTGAACGTGAAAACAGGGTGGATTCCTCCACCCTTATTTGACAGGGATAAATTCTTCAGCGACAATTTCCTGGCCTTCAGTGCTTAGAACAAAGTCGATAAATGTCTGGGCAGCGGTATCAGGAGCCCCTTTTGTAAGGAATAAGAAGGGGCGGGAGATTTTGTAACTGCCGTTTAATACGTTAGCCTCTGAGGCATTTACTCCTTCAACTTTAACCGCTTTTATGGAAGTATCGAGGGAACCCAGTGAAATGTAACCAATAGCGTTTTCGTCCTGGGCCACGGTAGTCCTTACTGCACCGGTAGTGCTCTGGATAACGGCATCAGAAACAAATTTCCCTTCGTTGCCGAGCACAATCTCCTGGAAGGCCCCCCGGGTACCGGAAGCCTCATCACGGTTGACTACAGTAATACGAGCATCCTTCCCACCGATCTCTTTCCAGTTCCTGATTTCTCCGGTGTAAATTTTCTTTATTTGTTCCAGGGTTAAATCGTTTATTTGGTTTTTGGTACTTACAATAACGGCGATTCCGTCTTTGGCAATCAAAGTTTCAACTAATCCGGAAGCTTTTTCTTCCTCTTTCAGCTCACGGGAAGAAGTTCCGATATTGGCCGTTTTATCCTGGGCCGCTTTAACACCGGCACTTGAGCCCCCGCCGGCAACGTCAACTTTGATTTTGGAGTTTCCTTTTTCGAATGCTTGGGCTAATTCCTCGGCCAGCGGCTGTACGGAAGTTGAACCGGCAATATTTACCTTACCCCCTGCATTTTCGCTCTTACCGCTACAGCCGATTACAAAAACGGCCGCGGCCAGGACCAACATCAATAATACTGCCCACTTTGCTTTTTTCCAGGCTATCATGCTTTGTTTCTCCTCCCTAGATATACCGTATTGGTGGGTTTCTAGTTTACCTTTCTGTCCAATTGAGATTATATAGATTTTTTGTAAAGCCTCAGTTACCCGCGGGTTAACTT
>JBMOPI010000188.1:0-4784 GCA_049324975.1 Bacillota bacterium | reverse complement strand
GGAACTGCTGAAGAGTGTTAACTTCATTATCGCCCGGGCAATTTCAGGTGAGGGCTCCTGCGGCTGCGGCTCCGAATGCGGCCCTGACTGCGGCTCTGACTGCGGCACATGCAACTAGTTGAGAAAGAGACTTAGTTAATCTAAGTCTCTTTTTAATATCAGCCAATTATGATATATTAAAAAAGAGATATTTTGGCAGGTTAAGGAGGAGCGGCATTGAGCGGTTATACGCCGATGATGCGGCAATATCTGGAGATAAAAAACAGTTACCCGGACGCCATCCTGTTTTTCAGGCTGGGTGATTTTTATGAAATGTTCCTTGAAGATGCCGAAAAGGCCTCCCGGGTGCTGGAGATTACCCTTACCGCCAGGGACGGCGGCAGTGCCGGGAAAATACCCATGTGCGGCATTCCTTACCACGCCGCGGATACATATATTGCCCGGCTGATTGAGAGGGGATACAAGGTAGCCATTTGTGAGCAGGTGGAAGACCCCAAAGCAACCAAAGGTATCGTGCGCAGGGAGGTGATCCGGGTAATAACCCCCGGCACCCTGCTCGACACTAATTTTCTGGACGAAAAAAAGAACAACTACCTGGTTGCTGTTTTCAGGGACGACCTGGGTTACGGGCTGGCGGTGGTTGATGTCTCCACCGGCTATTTCGGAGTTACGGAAATTACCGGCTTTAGGGCGCTCAGCCGGCTCAGGGATGAGATTGCCCGTCTGCAGCCGGTGGAATGTCTGGTACCTGCCGGTCTCGAGGAGAATAAAGAGGTCATGGCTGTCCTTAAATCTGGCAGTGTTATGTCTGTCAGCCCGTATGAAGACAAAGAGTTTGGTTATGACCGGGCCTGCCGGTCCCTGCTTGAACACTTCGGCACTAACTCCCTGGCCGGGTTTGGCTGTGAAAAGATGCATATCGGTATACAGGCGGCCGGGGCGATCATCCGCTTTCTGCAGAATACCCAGAAGAATTCCCTGGTCCATATCAACAAGCTGGCGCCTTATACCACCGAGCATTATATGCTGCTGGATGCAGCCACCAGGCGCAACCTGGAAATCACCCGGACTATCCGCGGCGGTTCCCGCAGGGGCACCCTGCTTTCAGTGCTGGATTATACGGTCACGGCTATGGGCGGCAGGCTTTTAAAAACGTGGCTCGAACAACCTCTGGTCGATGCCCGGGAAATCCAGCGGCGGCTGGATGCTGTTGAGGAACTGGTAAAAAATATTTTTTTGCGTTCCGACCTGCGCAAATACCTGCAGCAGGTTTATGACCTGGAGCGGCTGGCCGGGCGCATCGCATACGGGACCGTAAACGGCCGGGAACTGGTGGCCCTGAAGAATTCGCTTAAGGTGCTGCCGGCAGTCAAAGATTTACTGGTGGAGGCTTATTCACCTGGTCTGGAGGAGATTGTCAGGCGGCTGGATAACCTGGAAGACGTGGCCGGCCTGATTGAAAAAGCCATCGCTGATGACCCGCCCCTGTCTGTCCGGGACGGCGGGATAATAAAGACCGGTTATCACCCCGAGGTGGACCGGCTAAGGTCGGCCAGTACGGACGGCAAGAACTGGATTGCCGGACTGGAGGCCAGGGAAAAGGAACGGACGGGGATAAAATCATTAAAAGTAGGATTTAACAAGGTTTTTGGTTATTATATAGAAGTCACTAACGCCAATGCCGCCTCCGTGCCCATAGACTATACGCGGAAACAGACCCTGGCCAATGCCGAACGCTATATCACTCCTGAATTAAAGGAGTTTGAAGCGCTTGTCCTGGGGGCCGAGGAAAAAATATGCGGCCTGGAGTATCAACTGTTTAGCCAGATCCGTGACGAGATTGCCGCCCATATTGAAAGGCTGCAGGCAACCGCCGGTTCCCTGGCAGCTCTCGACGTTTACCTGTCACTGGCTGAAGCGGCCCTGAAAAACAGGTATGTGAAGCCCTGCATAAATGAACAGGACGTCCTTGATATTAAGGAAGGACGCCATCCCGTGGTGGAACAGACGCTGCAGAACGGCGCTTTTGTCCCCAATGACTGTTACCTGGACGGTGACGGATACCGCCTGGGGCTGATTACCGGGCCGAATATGGCCGGTAAAAGTACCTACATGAGACAGGTTGCCCTGATTGTCCTGATGGCCCAGGTAGGCAGTTTTGTGCCCGCAGAAGCGGCAACTGTAGGAGTGGCAGACCGGATCTTCACCAGGGTAGGGGCGTCTGACGACCTGGCCACCGGGCAGAGTACTTTTATGGTGGAAATGAATGAAGTAGCCAACATCCTGAACAACGCGACCCAAAAGAGCCTCATTATCCTTGACGAAATCGGCCGCGGCACCAGTACTTTTGACGGCCTGAGCATAGCCTGGGCGGTGACGGAATATATCCTTGACCCGGACAGGATTGGGGCCAAAACCCTGTTTGCCACCCATTACCATGAACTTACGGAACTCGCCGACCTTTTCTCCGGTGTGCAGAACTTCAGCATTGCAGTGAGGGAAAAGGGCGATGATATTATATTTTTAAGAAAAATAATCCCTGGCGGCGCCGACCGCAGCTACGGCATCCAGGTGGCCAGACTGGCCGGCCTGCCTACGGAAGTTCTGGCCCGGGCCAAAGAGATCCTGCATACTCTGGAGGCCCAGGAGGAACTGGCCAAAGGCAAGCGGGAAACGGCTGCGGCCAGGCTGAGGGCAGCCCGGCCGGACGCCGACCAGCTCAGCTTTTTTGTTGAACCTGGAAATTCTCACCCTGTGCTGGAGGAATTAAAACGCCTGGACATTATGAACCTTACCCCGCTTGAGGCCCTGGCCAGGCTGCACGAAATGCAACAGAGCTTAAAGAATGAGGAAGACAGCTAAGGCGGTGGTATTTTGTATATCGGCATTGATGTTGGCGGGACATATACAGACGCTGTCCTGACTGAAAAGGGCGCGGTTCTGAAAAAGAAGAAATTCCCCACGGATCATGATAATCTGGTCAACAGCCTGCTGGGCGCGCTGGACGATTTGGTTACCGGCCTGGCCCCGGGGGAAATAGAACGGGTGGTGTTGAGCACCACCCTGATTACTAACCTGATTGCGGAGAAAAAATACCGGCCGGTAGGCCTGATGCTGATACCCGGCCCGGGAATGAACCCGGAAGCTTATGATTTCGGCACGGAAACCAGGGTGCTGAACGGCGCCATCGACTATCGGGGCCGGGAAATCGTGCCCATCGATGCAAAGCAGGTAAATGACACCCTGACTGAGTTTGCCGAAAAAGGTTATCAAAACATAGCCGTGGTGGGAAAATTCTCCTGCCGGAACAATGCCCATGAACTTCAGATATGTAAGATTGCCGCCGGTAAATATCCTGAAATGAATGTTGAAGCCGGCCACCGGGTGTCCGGCCAGCTTAATTTCCCCCGCCGGGCAGCCACCACGCTGCTGACGGCTGCTACCAAAAAGGAGTATAACCTGTTTATACAGCAGGTAACAGAGGCTATGGCAAAAAGGAAAATCACTGCCCCGGTTTATATTTTAAAGGCCGATGGCGGCACATTGCCGATAAACGCTTCCGCAGATATGCCGGTGGAAACCATTTATTCCGGGCCGGCAGCCAGTACTCTGGGCGCTTTGGCTCTGTCCCCGGCCGGACAAACTTCGGTGGTAGTTGATATTGGCGGAACCACTACCGATCTGGCCCTGATATTGTCAGGTGAACCTTTATTGGCGTCAAAAGGCGCCAGGATTGCGGAGCATCTCACTCATATTACATCTTTTGCCGTGCATTCAGTACCGGTTGGCGGTGACAGCGCGGTAACAGTCAAGGACGGTAAGATAGTGCTGCTGGCTGAACGGCAGGGGCCGGCTTATGCCCTGGGCGGGCCTGCGGCAACCCCTACTGACGCCTTGCGGGTTTTAGGTTTGACGGCAATCGGTGACCCGTCCCTGGCCCGGGAAGCTATGGACAAAATAGGCCGGCAGATCAATCTTGAACCGGAAGCGGCAGCACGGGAGATATTAAAAACTGCTTCGTTAAAAATTGTTAAGGAAATAAAGCAAATGTTTATATCATGGGAGGAAGAGCCTGCTTACAGGATTTGGGAGGTACTGCAGCAAAACAGGGTGCGCCCGCAAAATATCGTCGGTGTTGGCGGGGCGGCCGCGGGCATTATACCGGATGTAGCCGCGGCCATGGATTGCCGTGCCATTGTCCCTGAGCATGCCGGGGTAGCCAATGCCCTCGGTGCAGCGGTGGCCCAGCCGACCTTGCGCGTAACTCTGAGAGCCGATACTGAGCGCGGCATATATACCGTTTTGGAGGATGGCGAACAGGGCAAAGTATCCAACGGCCGGGTGTTCCGCGAAGAAGAGGCCGTCGCCCTGGCCAAAAAGAAACTTTTCGAACGGGCGGAGGCGCTTCAGGTCAAGGATTTTGCCAATAAAGTGGAAGTCGTTTACAGCGAGGTATTTAATGTCATCCGGGGTTTCGGCACGGCCGGCCGGATATTTGACGTCTGTGTGCAGACGCCGCGGAGTATTTTGCACGGTTTTCCATTGGAGGTGACGACCGGTGAATAAAAACGGCGGAGCCGGCAGTTCAAAAACGGGGCTGGTGTTTTTTCCGGCCTTTGACTGGGCTATTTCCCCCAACCACCCGGAACGGGAGGAAAGGCTTTTATATACCCGTGACCAGATTTTTGAAGAAGGGCTGATGGACGTGATGCTCGCCCGTGATGACAATGTCGTGATCTACGGCGAGGATGTCGGCTACTTCGGCGGTGTGTTCCGCTGCACCG
>JBMOPI010000187.1:0-4822 GCA_049324975.1 Bacillota bacterium | reverse complement strand
GCCCCGGCGCAGAATCCGGCCCGTATCCTCCGTGGATAAACCCCACAGCGGCTCAGCATTCTTAAACTCCACCCCGTTTTTCGAGACTGTGAGATATGTGGGCAGATCCGCCTTCCCTTTGATAATTACGGCATCATACCCTGCAAAACGCATGGCCAGACCGAGCCGCAAACCGGCATAGCTTTCACCCAGTTCTCCCGTTAACGGAGAGCGGAACACAGCCACTACCTTGGTGACAACAGGGAAAATAGTTTCCATGGGACCTATTGCAAAAACCACAGGCTGGCAGGCAGCCAGGGGAAGCTGTTCAGGGAAAACATGCTCTTCCAGAAGTTTAATGGCTATTCCCACTCCACCAAGGTATTCTAATAAATCGGTACGGTTGTGGACGTTTGTCTTCCGCTTTTCCAGGTCTATGGTCAATACCCGGATTCCATCCCTGTTAATCATGGCGCACCTCCATTGTTATTACCCGGTGTGGGCAATAGCGGGTACACGTGCCGCACTGAATACAGACAACAGGTTTCCCCTCATCTTCGTCAAAAAAGATTGCTTCTGCGGTACAGGCTTTAGCACAGTTGCGGCATCCGGTGCAGAGGTCTTTTTTAAAGTTCACCCCGCCCCCCGGTCGTTTTGCCAGCGCATCGGCCGTGCAAGCCCCGGCACAGGGCGGGTTGGTACATCCACGACAAATCAAGGCCAAAAATTTACTGTGCAGCCCCCCTGCCGACCTAATTTGAATGGCGCTTTTCCGCGGTGAAAAATTACCGTACACAACCCCGGCACAGGCCAGCATACATGAGTAACATCCTATACATTTGTCCATTCCTTCAGCTTTTAATATCTTCATTACAGGCAAGTCCACACCTTCTCTTAAAACCTATCCCTGGCAAATAAAATGGCAGATTTTATTAGCTTATTTCATTTATATTTTAACTAAAAAATCCAACACCGGATAATTTAAAAAATCCAGTGTTGGATTGCCTCTTAACTGATAGCAGTTACCCCTTAGAAAGCCTTCCAACTTCATCATTATGAATCTATGTCCCGATCCAGTACAAACACAAAAACCCGTTCGCCTGTCTTTGTGCTTATGTCCGTATGCAAACTAACCACTTTGGCCGAGGTTATTCCGGTTATAATTTCTTCCAGTTCGGCACGCCCCTGCTCAACCAATTGCTGACGCAACTTTTTGATCAGAGCCATGCCTTCTTTTTCTCTGGACAAAACCCTTTCAGCCGGTGATAATATCCCCCGCAAAGTAACAATTACCATGTTGCGGATAATATCCGTCTTGGCTTCTGTAGGGCCCCTCCCTTTATAATCCTTCTCCCATTGAATCATCATCTTGGTTATTTCATCTTCTTTTTGTCCCTTGGTATAAACCATAACCATGCCCCTTGCACTATTAGCTTGACTATATTCGTCATACAGTTATTAAAAATTATAAAGTAAATAAATAAAAATTGCAACATGTTTTTTTAACAAGGGCTGCCGTTACACCCTGCCATTGGGCACTTTTAGGCCGGGTAGGCAGGTGATAATCGAAGAAGAAAGCGGAATCCTACGAATATTTGACGACATCGACCATGTATTGTTGGCAGAGCATCCGGTATCCTTGGAAAAGGGACGACTGGCGCGTAACAACAATCACAGCAGGGATTACCGTGATTCCTTGGATGTTTCCTGACGGGTAAAAGCCGTTATATAGTGTCACCAAGTTTAACGATTAGAAACTTAAGCCTTAACTATTTCCACCCAGGCATCATTTGGACACGTTGGCTTACTCTGAAGAGCTCCGCCAAGCTTATTGCCTTAAAGAATGGTTTCGCTGCTGGTATAAGGCATCGACCTACGAAATCGCCAGAAGCCAACTTTTTGATTGGTACGAGGCGGTTACATCCAGTGGTATTAAAGAGTTTCTCTACACGTTAAAGAAAACGATCCGGAATTGGCAAACCCAGATTCTAAACTACTTCTTTTACCGTCGCTCCATCCGAAAAGGATACGTCGGAATAATCCTGCCCTGCGCTTTCTAAGTAGCTTTTATCATCAGGTTTAATATTTCGGTCAAGAGCAAAGTCATCATGCAGCTGTGTGACGTATGTCATCTCATCGCCGCTGAAAAATTGACTGAGTTAAGTCTAATAACACTTTTTGCCAGGCTTTTCTCAGATACTCATAGGGTATAATCCAACAGGTTTCCAGACATTGTATTTATCTAAAGCCCCTTCTGTCACTAATGCGTGAATATGCGGATTGAATTTAATGTCTCGCCCCAATGTTCCTGAAATATTTTATAGCTTATCAGACCTAAGTTTATTTCTCAAATCCAAATGTTAAACTTAAAAAAAAAGACGGCGAATATTACTAATACGCACGCCGTGCCTACAGACACTAACAAAACACATCATATTAAAAATGAAGGGTTCAATAAACAGAAGAGTGTCTGTAAAACAAACATCCTTTCTGCTATTGGGCCAGAAGAAAATATTAAATTTGTCCTTATTTCAAAAACTCCAAAAACGGTCTTTCATGGTCTGCCAAGGCATTGACCACCAGCTCTACTATACCGCCATAATGCACATTATATTTTTCAGTTAACTCATAGGCTTCCAATATTTCTCGCATGGAACCCTTACAGTTAGAACATGGAGCACAGATATATTTTGGGATCCCCGGCTGTTCCAGGGTATTCTGGAATGTTTCCAAAATTTGCTTGAATTTCGTACGCTGAGCAATTTTTTTCCTGAATTCCGGGAAATTGAAAGTATTCATTATAGCAAATCCGCTGCCTCCGCCGCAGCAAAAGTTATTTACACCGTTCGGGGTCATTTCCCTAAACTGAGGACATACTGCTTCGAGAATCTGTCTCTGGGGTTGGACGATACCCATCTGCCTGACAATATTGCACGGATCATGCAGTGTAACTGGGAAGTTATTTTTTGAAGGGTCAAGTTTCAGTTTACCCTCTTTTATTATCTGCCAAAGTACCGGAAGAAAACTTTCGACAGGAATCTTGTCATCGCCGGATATCATTCGGTCGGCAGTCAGGGTATATGCCTTATGGGCATGACCGCATTCTCCTAGCACAATCCGTTTAACCCCGAGTTTTTTGGCAGCTTCTACCTGATTTAAGATGATTTTCTTGGCCTGACCGTCATCGTACCATAAACCGTAGTTTACGCTATCATAACCCAGATAGTCACTGCTTAAAGTCCAATCTAATCCTGCTTCTTCAAACAGAACAGCAAAGGCAATGGGATTTTCCGGCCAGGCCAGGTACTCACCCGCGTTATGAATGAGCAGAATGTCCGCACCCTTTTTGTCAACGGGAATCTTATACCGTTTCCCGGTCATTTCTTCCATGTCATCTTCCAGAAACTCCAAAGTGTCCAGAAAACCTGCCGTGGTCAAACCGGTGGAAGACCCGGTTTTTAACTGATTTATGGTTCCCTTTTCATGCAGAGCTTTAGGGGCAATACCCATTTCCTGGCTGAATATTTTCCTGATTTCCCGGGTCAAAATACCATTATCCAGTCCCAGGGGACAGGCCTGGGCACAGCGGCGGCACAAGTTGCACCGGTACGCAAGTTCCCCCAGCCGGGCCACGGTTTCCCAGTTAAGGTCAATATCAGCTCCCACTAGAGAACCAAACAATTTGCCGCTGGTGGTAAAATATTTTTTGACAATTTTTCGGAATACCTCGGACCGGAAAATGGGCCGGTATAATTCATTCCCACCGGCGGCCAGATATATATGGCATGCCTCTGAACAGGTATGGCATTTTGCACAGTATTCCAGGGATAGCATCAGAGGTTGAATAACACCCCTATTAGTTTCGTCCGACAACGCTTTTTCCAAACCACTTAGAAACTTCCTGACGAACTCCTCTTCCTCTTCTTTTGTTTGAGGTCTGGTTAATGTATCGATCCCTGCAAACCCGTCCAGGGACATACAGTATTTTTCCTTCCATTCCGGTTTAGGCTCTTTAAACTCCGGTTCAGCATCCGGGTTATCAAAGGGCACCGGCAAGTCCATTAGTTTTTCGATTTGGATCAGCTGACCGCCCGGTTCTCCCATATCTTTTGGTCGTAAAACTTTACTGTTAATCATTACATTTACCCCCGTATTCATTTTCTCCGTCTATTCACCCTGATTGACATTGGTAGGTAAAAAGTGAGGGGCTGACCAGGTTTTCCGCGGTTTAAACCCGGCATTTTCCCTTACTTTTTTCTCTACCTCACTGTTTTTCAGGTTTGGTTCATTGTCCCATAATATGTGGAAGGTAAAATGCTTAGCTACGTAGTGACTCATTTTGGTCAGGGGAATGTAAACCAACAGCAACCCCAGAAGGATAATATGGAGAGATATTATTCCACCAGCCTGAATGGGCTTAAAGGAAAGCAAACTTAAAGCAATGGACCTGCCATATTCAAAACCAGGGTCTCCCAGCCATACAATAATACCGGTAATGTCAACAATTAAAATAAAAATGAGGTTGAAATACTCCTGAGGAGTGGTATACTTTTTAAATGACTCAACTGATACCCTTTTCAGCAGCAGTGCAAGGGACCCAATACCTGTCAATATTAACCCCGCCCCTCCGGTACAGAAGGTAATATAATAGACTAGAGTCGACCAACCATTATCGGAAGGAACAGTAAAACCTGCCAGTTCCATGGCGGCACCAAGGAATACCATTACTGTCCATGCAGTCAAAAGATAAAAGCCTAAGTGCAGCGAGTAAGATAGCCACCAGAAAGGCTGCTGGTGGTCAAATAGTTTTTTAATAAACAGCATTTCCTTGAACATTTCTTTC
>JBMOPI010000186.1:0-4844 GCA_049324975.1 Bacillota bacterium | reverse complement strand
AAGGAAGAAAAATAACCCATAGACGAAATAAATGATAATAAAATTTTTATAGAAAAAATCGTAAACCATATTTAACACCCTTGACAGCTTTTACTAAACTTATTCGACAGTTTTCGAAATTCTCCTTTTCCTTTTTATGGGCGTAAACATTAAAAGGGGATTCCTCCCTGAAAAAGGAGGAATCCCACCGCACTACTTTTCATTCATCATCTTGTAAATCAACTGCCGGGCATAAGGGCTGCCATCGAACATAACATACATGAGGCTGCCGTTTTTCTTTACTATCTTGCCATAGTACTCAACCATGTCCTTGTTTTCCGGCTGCTGCTGCCTCATTATGAAGGACCTCTCATCCTCCCAATTAGACCAGTTTAAAAGGACCTCTATCTTCTGCTTATCCTTAATCTCCACAGTCTCATTGGAACCAACTTTTTTTACAACTACTGTCGAGACATCCTCCGGTTTCAGGAACAGCTCTTCCCCATAGCCGCCTTTAGCCAAAAACGCCTCAAAATTCTTGAATTCCGGGTAATAGCTTAAATTATAAAAACCATAGTTCCTCTCCACGTCTGTCTTTGAAACAAACTCGACGTTTGCCAGAGTCGGCACCTTACCTTCCATGGCAGCTTCATAGGAGACATTTAACACATCTTTTTTGAGAGCCGCCAAAACTTTATCTATTTCTTCCCGTTTATATATGCGGACGCTTTTGCCCTGACGATGGTTGTTTATATTTATCTGGTCTATTTTGCCCACGTCCCTTTTGAAGAGGCGCCCATACATGACCCTCTTTGCTTCCGGAGAGTTGAAAATGGGATAAAGGAATTCCCGGTAGCGGTTGATGTCAATAATATAAGTCCGCTTAATTTTCCCTCCGCTGTCCAAAAGGTAGGTTATATCCACTGACATAATCATGCTCATCTGGTCCGCAGGACTGAAAGCACCGTTAATCCTCCGCCTGTTAGAAGGCTTCTCCAGGGTCCGGTTCTCCTTCTCCATCCTGATGATCTGCTGATGGAGTCCGCGGACCTTTTTGATATTGTCTTCTCCGGAGAGTCCCTCATTGAACGGTAAACCCTCCCTGTTCAGGATACTGAGGGACACTTCTTTTACCTCATCCTGGCCGGGAACATATTTTTGATAACCATAAAAATCCAATTTAACAGATGCGAGAAGCACTATGAACACCGCGCCAAAAACCAGCATCCCCTTCCACCGCTTGTAGAAGTGAAAAGATTTATAGGCGATCATGTCAGCGATGACATAACCGAGCACCGCCCCGATAAAATATCCCAGGTACAGGACCCCTAAGCTGTTTTCATTCAAAGTACTGAAGTAAAGACCGCCGGTCAGGGCCGCACATGCCGCCACACCATACTTGAAAACCCAGCGGATCCAGCCGGCAGCCAGGGTCTCCCCGGCAGCTTCGGCATGCCTTTTTTTATAAAGATAAATGCTGAGTCCACCGAACAGCACAGCGGCCGCCAAATACCACATATACCAAGTCGAGGCCTTAAACAGCAGCCGGAAGCTTTGATCGTTCAGATAGCTGAAAATGGGTGACAGCCATTCAATTTCCCGATTATTGATATCCCTTGGGAATCCATACCACAGCCTCCACAGGTTAAATTTAAGCAATACATACAGTCCCAGGGGCAGGAACAATCCGATAAATGTCAGGGCGCCCTGCAGCAGGACATTGCCTGTGAGCATCCCGACAAACACAGTGAAAACATAGAACAAACCGGTCATTAACAAGTTCAGGAACAGCCAAAAGGCCATCATCTGTCCTACGGGGATATTATTGGGCCCGTTGTTAACCGGGTCCATTAGGCTGTAGAAAACTTGCGGGTTATTCCACTGGCCTTCTGACACTCCAAAGGCGGCAAAGACTCCGTATACCAAAAGCCCGTTGATTAATATGGGCATCCAGATCAGGATTAATCCGGCAAGCAGGTTCTGACAGTATTGGGAACCCCTTTTAATTGGAAGGCTGTGGAAAAATGTACTGGCCTTGTCATTATGCAGGTAATGAAAAATTATCAGACCAAAGATTACCGGAACGGCGATATTGACAAAATGCTGGATAGGGTGGAATAACATCGGGGACAGGTAGATTTTATTGGCCGCCTCGGCCCAGAGGTCCCCCTGGATAGTTTTTTGTTTCCCCAGTTCCATCCACAAAAGCAGGGGCAGTTCCAGGAACAGCACCACCCCGTACAGGATGCTGAGCCATTTAAGCCTTTTCAGGGCGGCTTTAAACACGACCCATTGGCTAGAGGATGTTCTGGATATCATATCCTACACCTCCCATCTCATATACAAAGATTTCTTCAAAGGTCAGCGGAAGCACATCCAGCAGCAGGGGTTGATGTTTTTGCACCTGGTTTCTGATGTCCTGCTCATCCCCCCGCATGATTAAGAGGTGGACACTGCCCCTCTTTTCATGATACAGAATGTTTCCGGCTTTGGGCAGTTCATCCGGAAGTCCTTCTGAAAACGCCGTCTGGACCTTGCTGATGCCGCTTTTTAAAGCATCCATTTCACTCTCGATAATAATTTTGCCGTCATGGAGGATCCCCATATAGTCACATACATCCTCCAACTCCCGCAGGTTATGGGATGAAATGAGTATGCTCATCTCCCGCTCCGCCACATCCGCCATCAGAAGCTTCTTAACCTTGCTGCGGATCATGGGGTCCAGCCCGTCCAGCGGCTCATCCAGGATAAGTACTTGAGGCTTTACGGAGAGGGCCAGCCAGAAAGAGACCTGGCGTTTCATTCCCTTGGACAGCTTGGTTACCCGGCGTTTAACATCGATGCCGAAAACCTCAGAAAGCTCATTAAACCTGTTTTCATCCCACGTAGGATAAACCTGTCTGAAAAAATCGGCTGTCTCCCGGATAGTATATTGATTAAAATAAAAGAGTTCATCAGGGATAAAGATAAGGCTCTCCTTCACCTGGTCATTTTCAAAAACAGGTTTTCCGTCCACCATGATGCTCCCTTTATCCGGCCGGTAAACCCCCGCCAGCAGCTTCAGCAATGTGGTCTTGCCGGCGCCGTTAGAGCCTACCAGCCCGTATATTGACCCTCTGCGCACATTAAGGTCCAATCCTTTCAGCACATCGAGTTCTCCGAACTTCTTAACCAGCTGCCGTACTTCGATCATGCGCCGTCTCCTCCTTTTCCCGTTTTTTCAACAGTCTCCCGGATTTCTTCGATGGGGACGCCCAGGTACAATAATTCGGCAATGATTTTCCCCAGTTGTCCCATCAATTCATCCTTCTGCCGGCTGTTGTCGATTTTCTCTGTCGGCGTGACAAAACTGCCTTTCCCCTGGATGGAATAGATATAGCCCTGGCGTTCCAACTCCCGGTACGCTTTCTGGATGGTATTCGGGTTAATGGTCAGCTCAAGGGCAAGCTCCCTGACTGAAGGCAGCTGCTCGTCACTCTTTAATACCTTGCGGACGATGAGCTCTTTGATTTTCTCAGTCAGCTGTTCATAGACCGGCACCCTGCTCCGGAAATCCAGTTGAAGCATCCTGTTTCACATCCTTTCCCGACACTGCCAAGTGTATTAATACACGCAATACAGTTAATTATATTTTAGCTGTATATTTGGAGTTTGTAAATAGGGAAAGTAAAATTTATATTAAAAAGGCTTCGCTGGCGCGAAGCGCCGAGTTAGCCTTTTTTATACCGCAGGCGCGTTTATACTTTCCTATGGTGCAAAAAAAGAGTTCCCGCTGTTATAAGCGTGAACTCTTCTTGTTTCATCGTATGGCGGAGAGAGTGGGATTCGAACCCACGAAGCAGGTGTTAGCCCGCTTACCCGATTTCGAGTCGGGCGCTTTCGACCAGCTCAGCCATCTCTCCACGTGACGGCATATGAAAAGCTTCGTCTAACTGCGTCAGCCGGGACGTCACCATCCTCAACGTACTAATAGTACGCTTCCGGTGCCGCCGTCCCGTCTTCCTTGTTATACTCGCTTTTGATCTGCCTTAGATTTTCTTTGTTCAGCTTCAGCCTATTGCCCATTACTTCTCCGGCTTCGGCTCCCTTTTTGCCCGGAAAAAACTCTGCATCAATTCCCGGCATTCCTCTTCCAGCACCCCTGCAATAACCTCGACTTGGTGATTGAAACGCGGGTCCCGGACCAGGTTGACTGTCGAATGGACGGCCCCGGCTTTCGGGTCAGCCGCGCCGTATACCAGGGTCTTTATCCGGGACTGGATAATGGCCCCGGCACACATGGGGCAGGGCTCAATAGTTACATAAAGGGCGGCTTCCCGCAGGTGCCGCCAGTGGCCCAGCCGCTCAACGGCCTGCCGGATGGCCACCATTTCGGCATGGGCGGTGGCGTCATGCCACTGCTCCTTCATGTTATGTGCCCTGGCCGCTATTTTACCGTCAACAACAATAACCGCTCCAATGGGTACTTCACCCAGGGCATATGCCGCCCTGGCTTCCGCCAGGGCTTCGGCCATATAGTCTTCGTGCCCCAAACCGACCATCCTTATTAAAAGCTTTACAGACGCATAACGCCAATTGAAAAAAATGGTGCCCTCGCCAGGAATCGAACCTGGATCTCCCGCTTAGGAGGCGGATGCACTATCCGTTGTGCTACGAGGACACGTTTTATAAGACACTTTAACCATGGCTTGACCATGGTTAAAAGGCTTTCTTAATGGCGCGCCCGGCAGGATTCGAACCTGCGACCACCGGATTCGTAGTCCGTTACTCTATCCAGCTGAGCTACGGGCGCATAAATGGCGGAGAGAGAGGGATTCGAACCCTCGATACGGGTTTTAGCCCGTATAATCGCTTAGCAGGCGACC
>JBMOPI010000185.1:0-4850 GCA_049324975.1 Bacillota bacterium | reverse complement strand
CTTTGCCACGAGTGAGTCTGGGAAGAGGTCAAGTTAGCGGAGCACCCACATGAGGGAATGCTCGTACTCGAAGCCGTTTTTATGTAATTGGCAGTAATTGATATTATCAAGGTAAATGTCGATCAAATGTCTAATTTTGCAGAGAGCAGACTATTTCCTCCAGTAAGCGTTGAAATTGCATGGTATGAGATTTATGGGCACGTTCAGCCCTGGCGCCGGCGTAAATTTTTTGCACGGTCGCTTCCTCTGCCGATATAACAAATAATTCCCTTCTGTACCAAATAAATTTGCAGAAAACCGTTAACCCCAGGCCGATAACACCAAGGATTACTCCGGTTAATGAAACCGGAATACCGGCATCGCTGATTACATTAAACTCTACCCAGTATCTTGTTTCCGGGAAGGAAATGGTTTTTCCTTCGAATGTAATTTCTTGCCCCGGCGCCGCTTTTCCCCGGTAAATGAGTTTCTTGCCCCTGATTATTTTAAGCACATAGACAGGCTCACGGGAAATTTCCATACCCTCACCGGATTTAGCCAGGCTAATGTGAAATTTATAGGGTAATCCCGTCGGTTGAAAAAAATCCTCTGTACCGGCAGGAAGAAGTTTTAAAATTACAAATGCCTGGTCCATTATCTGACCCTGCTCATCCTTAATTACAGCAAAGGGAGCATAACCAAAATTGGTGAGTTGAAAGTATTCACCCATCAGCCTTTTGGGGGGATAAAAACCTATTTTGGCCTCGTTTTCCAGGGTATCGGCCGGATAAGAAATCCAGGCAGTAACATGCCCGGCCAGAAATGAATACCAGGGCCGGGGAGCACCGGATTCCATTCCGTCATCCACCCGGTTCAAATGAAAAGAGATATCAGACAAAGCACCTGTTTTCTGAGCTTTTATTTCCCTGCGCCCTCCTGTCCAGGAATAGCGGCTGACCCCGGCCTGCTCGGCAAGATAAATATCCTGGCCTTCACCGGCAGTTATATTGTGTGCCACCCGGAAATTGAAACTGATAAACAGACCCAGAAGTAAAAGAAACAGGCTTAAGGCCAGGGTGAGCTTTCCCAATGCTGACAAACGCCCCTTTATAGCATAAATTCCCTTATCGGGAACAATTTTAACATGGAAGCCCTCTTTCTTTAAAGCCTGCTGCAAACGCTCAAAAAAGCCGGTTGGAATTCGTTCCGCATCCAGTACAATATGATCCGGAAGTTTGGCAAGCTCCGCCGGGCTGACCGGTATTACCCCATTGGAGAATTGTCGAATAAAGATTAATACCTGCTTAAATATTAAAGTAAAAAGGTTCAGTAAAAAAAGAATATATAAAACCCGCCCGGTTATTCCCTCCGATATGCTCCTGTTTACATAAGTAAGCGGTCCGTCGTCCATTAGTTCTCCGCTGCTTAAGACAGCCAAAACAAAAATATAAACGGCAAGCATACCAACAAGATATATTGTCATTTTAACGGAAGCAATGATTTTTCCGGCAGAAAGCAAACGCTGTTTCATTATTTCCCCCTCATTATCCGGTCATATTCCGAAACTAATTCCTTAACGGAAATTTTTAAATTCCGGCCGCTTACACCGGCCTTGAGCGGCACGGGATTGCAACCGCCCGGTTCACCCACTGTGGGAATAGGAATAGGGGTTTTACAGAACTTACAGAAAACATACTTATCGCCGATTTGAGAATACCCTTCCGGCTGACAGATTTCGCAAATATCAAGGGTAACCGCCACCACCCCGTCAGGCCTTTTAATAGCCATAAAAACAATAGTCTTATCCTTAACACGGTAAGACCACTTGCGCAAACGACCGTCCGAGATATCGGATACCGGGTCCGCCAGGGGGACGGAGATAACTCCTTTACCATCATCCATCACGGGTTGCGGTTCGGGGTCATAAACCGGGTCCGGGGGAGAAGTGCCGGTAATGATTACAAAAATAAGAATAGTAAAAAAAGTAACTGCCACCGGAACAGATTGCAGCCGGCGTTCTCTTATAAAGCCGGCCAGTTGCTTCCTGCGTTCGGCTCCTCTTTTTGTATCAACCGGAGCAGGCAGGGGTTTGGTGAGTACCTTCAAGACCAAAATAATTGCCGGCCCGCCCAATAATACAAAGAACAGCAAAAGAATTGTCTTTTCACCGAAAAAAAGACCGATAAAATTCCAGAAGTTCGTTATTATAAAAGGGTGGTCAGGCAGGAGAATTAATACAATAATCGTATGTACAATGTCATGAACCAGCTTGATTAACCGTGTTTGTACGAACGGAATCATGGCAACATCAGAAAACCCTTTGACACCGGCGCCAAGTAATTTAACCGTAAAGATGGATAAAAACAGGCTGGCCGGAGTAAATAAACGGCCAAGTTTTGCCTTGCCGGAAAACCTGACCAGTAAGGCGCCGAGTCCAAGCGCCGGCGCGATTCCGAGTCCCCCGGCAGTGAAGACCATAACAGGGTTTTCTTTAACGAAGGCCAGTGATTTAAGCTGCAGGAAAACACCCAGCCCGTCGAAAAAGACCAGCAAGCCCGCACCCAATACGATTAAAACCCCTTGCAGAACCTGAAATCTAGCCAGAATAAGGCCGGGAGTGGCGAAAAGGTCAATGCCAAGAGAACGAATAAAAGCAGCCAGGCCGGCAAAAAACAGTAACCCGGCAAGAAGTACAGAAAACCGGATGAGCCGGTTCTTAAGCAACATTTCTGACCCGGTAAAGGAGAAAGCAAATACCAAAGCCGCTAATACACCCAAAGCCAGTCCCAGATAAAAATACCTGGTTAACCAGGTACGGTTGTTCTGCCTCAGATAGGAGACAACCAGCACAACCGGAATGATGCCTTCTAACCCTTCCCTTAAGGTAATCCAAGTCCCTTCGAACATCAACTTCCACATCCCTCAGCAATAACCGGTGGCTTTTTGGCTATTATTTCATCACCTGTTATCCTGCCATGTTCCATGGTTAAAAGACGCTCACCCCACTTAGCCACCTGGTGGTTATGGGTAACAACGATAATTGTAAAACGGTCCTCATTATGTAACTGCTGCAAAAGATTCATTACCAGCGTGGTGTTCTCCTTGTCCAGATTCCCGGTCAGTTCATCAGCCAAAAGAAGAGCCGGGCTATTGATAAGTGCGCGGGCAATACAAACCCGCTGCTGTTCACCTCCTGAAAGCTGATTTGGCCGGTGGTGTAAACGGTGACCCAGCCCAACCCGCCCAAGCGCCTCTTTTGCTTCATTTTCATCAGGAAGGCTGTGGAAATACTGGGCCAGCATGATATTCTCCAGCGCCGTCAGGTAAGGAATCAGGTGGTGTTGTTGGAAGACAAACCCAACTTTTTCACGACGGAATCTGGCCAACTCGTCTTCAGACATATTTGTCAAATTAACTTCGTCAATCACGATAGTTCCCGATGTAGGCCGGTTCAGTCCACCCAGGAGATTGAGCAGGGTGCTTTTTCCCGAACCTGAAGACCCCATGATACTCAACCATTGCCCGCGGTTTACGGTGAGACTAACACCTTCAAGGGCACGGGTTGAACCATAATGCTTGGCCAGGTTATCAACTGCCAGAAATGAGTTTTTTACCATGTTCTCTCTCCGTTCACGAAATCATCCCGTTACTCATCCGGTAGACCCTCCCGGCCCGGGAAGCAAAATCCATGTTATGAGTCACCAGGACAAGGGTAGCGCCGTAATCACGATTTACTTTTCCCAATGTTTCCATGACCTCGGATTCAGTTTCTTCATCTAAGTCGGCTGTAGGCTCATCAGCCAGAATGAGCTGCGGTTCGTTTATCAACGCCCGGGCAATGGCTGCCCTTTTCTGTTGTCCACCCGATATTTGAGAGGGATAGGCAAGCATCCTGTCTCCCAGTCCAAACAGTTCCAGTAATTCCTTAGCCCGCCCAAGTTGATCATGCCCCGTCCCACCCTGTACACCGGGCATAAACAATGTGGGCAAAAGCACATTGTCCAAAAGGGTGAGACCTGGCAAAAGGCTTGCAAATTGGAAGATAAATCCTATCTTACTACTGCGAAAAACCGATATTCCGGCATCGTTCAGACCCCAAATACTCGCACCATCCAGAAGAACAAATCCGGTATCCGGTCGCGTCAGGCCGCCAATCAGGCTGAGCAGGGTAGTTTTACCGCTTCCCGAACGGCCGGTAATTGCAATAAACTCCCCCGGCTCCACCTGGAGATTGACGTTATTTACCGCTGTAACCTGTTCAAATTCAGTGTTATAAGTTTTTGAGAGGTTTTTCAGAAGAATTCTCATCTACTCACCTGCCCGGATAGCGTCATATGGGTCTAACTGACTGTACCTGTAAGCGGGATAGGCGGCAGATAAAACGCCGGCCAGTACGGATAAAAGCAGGATGCTTGCCACAAGTCCGGTCAGCCGTGACCAGGCAGGCCAGTGAAAGGGAAGCTCCAGGGTATATATCAACAGGTTCTTAAAAGCATAGATAAGTATACCTGAGCCAATAACGCCAAACAGGCCGCCCAGCGCCGTTAAAATACCCGCTTCCAGAATAATCAGTTGGATCAGGAACCTGCGGCTGGCTCCCATCGCCCGTAACAGCCCGAATTCCCTTTTGCGCTCTGCGGCCATCATTGTTAAAAGAGCTGCAGTCATTAAGAAAACAACAAGCCACATAACAGCCCCGCTCAAGGCCAGATTTTTGACCGGCACAGCCAACCTTTGCCTGACGGTACTGACAATGCCTTCCGAAACCAGCACCTTCACGCCCGGTACCGCCTGGCTAATGGACCGGGCCACCGCCTGGGGTGTCACTCCCGGTTTGACCCGTATCAGCAGGGCAGAAATCTGTCCGGGCG